>JAFGVP010000034.1 GCA_016937945.1 Pontiellaceae bacterium
AAGTCATAGACACGGACCTACGACCTTTACAAAACCTACGACTCAATCCAGCTCCCGACAAGAGGTGCTCCGCGGAACGCTTACGTTGTTCTCGATGGTGATGAAATCAATACACCTACCAATGCTGATGCTACGGCCAAATAAACATCAAAAAAAATACGGAAAATAGAGCGAGTTCGGAGTTCATCTTTGCGTACCAATGAAATCGTGACGCTCTCCGGTGTTTCAACTTTGGCTTTGATATTTGCTGTCGGCATGGCTCACTCCAGCTTCGCTAATTTATAATAGTGTCTTTATACTAACTCATATTGCTACTTCTTGTTGGCGACACGCTTGTCCCAGATTTTTACAAACAATGTTTTTCCCATAAGATACCTCTCATCCGAGGAGCGGGACATGGTATTACTTATATTGAGAAGGAAAAGTAATATGTGTCGAAAAGTATATCTATGGCTTGGATTTGCAATTCTCGAACCATTTATTATAAGGGGTGTGTCTGTATAAGTAATTGCAGCAGAGTCAGTAGATGGTTGTTTGGTGCCGTTCGGTTCGCCGAAGTGGATGCCTCCGGTACCCTTCCGGAAATTCCCATAACTCGCCGAAGTGGATGCCTCCGGTAATCCATAGTCCTGCGACAGCACATGTACCAATATCCGTATCCTGCTGAAAGAATGGCTATAAATCATACAAGTAAGACCGGGATGACACTTTCTGCGCTTGAATACACCAACATCGAAAAATAGGACAAACGGGTCAGTCCTTTGATCTTTGTGTCGAGTAAAGAACTGCCTACCCGAATAAACCGCACAATTGCGTCTGCTCAAGGTATCGATTCTGTCTGAGCGGCGAGGGGAATATACGCCCTTCGGGCTCGACGGCGGTGCGTCGGTGCAGCGCGGTTAAAACCGGCTTTTGCGCGCCGGACTCACCAAAACCCATCCATGGAAAGTTCAGCTCTCTGTTGAAGCCGGTGATCAACTCATTATCGAGACGCCGGGAGTCGGTGGATTTGGGGAGGAGAGGCAGGGCGTGCTCTTCGAGTGCACCGCATGCCTTCTCTCATAATGGACCGTAAATCAGGGGCGATTCTTTTTCCTGCCCTTTTCTACATATTTGACTGGCGTATCGATCGGGTTAGGTTCAGGTTCCCCCGCTTCATCAACTTTGGCAGATACAGAAACGCTGACATTCATGCAGAACGAAATTCAGATTTATACCGATGGGGCCTGTAAGGGGAATCCCGGCCCGGGCGGGTATGGTGTGGTGCTGCTGACGGACAGGCACCGAAAGGAACTGTCCGGCGGATTTCGTAAGACCACCAATAACCGGATGGAGCTGCTGGCCTGTATTGAAGGACTTAGCGCGCTGAAACGTCCGAGTGTCGTTGTGCTGACCAGCGATTCAAAATATGTGGTCGATGCCATGGCGAAGGGCTGGTCCAGAAAGTGGTGTGCGAAAGGATGGAAACTGTCTCCTTCTAAACCCGCGAAGAATCCGGATCTTTGGTCCCGGCTTTTGGCCTTGTGTGATGAACATGATGTGCGCTTTGAGTGGGTGAAAGGACATAGTGCTCATCCGGAAAACGAACGATGCGATATCCTGGCCGTCGAAGCCTCGACCGGCAAGGAGCTGCCTCCGGATGCCGGCTTTGAAGATCCGGCGCAATCCGTGGCCGGCGACGACCTCTTCTCTCTTTAAACAGAAGGATTCTGAAATGAAAAAAACCTTTGTCCTCAACCATCCGAAAATCAAATATCCCCGCCTGATCGAGGGGGTGAAGCATGATCTTCGGAAATACCTCAAGCGAGAACGCCGCAAGACGCTGCCGGACTGGGCGGATTTCTGGGACTTCGATTGCCGGTTCGGCGACAGTGAAACGGAATCGAAGCGTATTCATCTGTCTGAGTTGGATGAATGCATTAACGAGGCCGAAAAGCGGCAACTGACCTCCTTCTATGTGGAAGTGCTGGCCAAGCCGGCATGCCGTGCAAAAAAGTCAAACGCGGGTGACGGGCGACCTGCGCCGGATCTTCCGAAGCTCAAGACCTTTGGCGGGTCCTAGCGGTTGCCTCCGGCCTTGTGCAAGGTGAGCAGGGTGAAGCTGATGGTGATCGTGAGCTGTTCCAGATGCATTGCCGCTGACTTGGATTCCGGGCTGGAGCGCCAGAAAATCGGGGTCATTTGAATGAGGTCGGCAATCTGCTCTTTGCAGAGCGTATACGCGTAGCTCAGGACCTCCCGGTCGGTTTCGACAAAAAGCGGAGCGCACTGCCCGGCCGCCGTGTCGGCCTTCTCTTTAAAATTGCCGGAGGTAAACTGGAGTTGTTTGCGCAGCTCGATCAGGTGGTTGGGTCCCGGTACACCGATGATTAACGCTCCGTCCGGTTTAAGTATGCGGTCGAACTCGGTCGGATTGCGAGGGGCCAGCATACTGAGGATCACATCCATGGATGAATCGGCAATCGGCAGCTCCCGCATACCGTTGGCGACGATCCACGTGGCTTTCTTATGCCGTTTGGCAGCTATCTGAACGGCCTTCTTTGAAATGTCGGCACCGCAGAAGAAGCCTTCATATTGCTCGCTGAGCGCTCCGAGCAGATGCCCTTCGCCGCATCCGCAGTCCAGAATGGAAACTCCCTTATGATTGATTGCGGATGATTTGGAAAGCCGATCGGATAGCGGTGCAAATGCGCCGGAATCGAAGAAACGGCGACGGGCCATGACCATGTCCGGATCGTCTCCGGGATGTTTAGACTTCCGCTGATGGCTCAGCAGCAGATTGACATAGCCCTCCTTGGCAATGTTGAACGGGTGTCCATTGGCGCATCCGTACATTCGGTCAAGCAGGGAAAGAGGAGCGCGGCAGACCGGGCAGATCAGCGGTATGGGTTGGGCGGTTTTCATCGATGGAAAATATAGTCACTCATCATGATCATTCAGCATTAATCGTCGTGAATCCTGCGCGTGAATCGATTTTATTGCATCCGGAGGGGGTTCCGGATTGACGCTGATGATGTCTCTGCGTATGAGATCTGATCCGTCCATCTTCGAAGCTGAGTGAGGTGTTCCGTGTTTTTTATCGATAAGCCGTTTGTTTCTGATTTTCTGAAATCCACCCTGAAGGAGTATCAAATTCCCGTGGTTGAGATGCCGCAGACCGCGGCGCTGCAGCTTTTTCCGGGTACTCTGCTGATTTCGCCGGAGCAGGCGATGGCGCGCTTTCAAGGTTCCGGGGAGCCGGTTTACATGAACAGCGAGAATGCGATCGGCTGGCTGGCACAGCATGATGCGTTTGCGGCGTTGAGTGCCCGGATTGAGCTGTTCAAGGATAAGGCGGCATTCCGCCGGTTAATGCAACCGGTATATCCCGACTTCTGGTTTCGGGAAGTTTCGTTGAATGAACTGCCGTCGCTCGATATCAGCGAATTTTTGTTCCCGTTCATTATCAAACCCTCGGTAGGGTTCTTCAGCCTGGGCGTGCATTATGTGGCAACGCCGGAGGAGTGGCCGGAAACCGTTTCCGCCATACAAAAGGAGTTGAAAGAGGCGCAAGGTATGTATCCTCCGGAAGTAATGAATGCCGAAACCCTCATTCTTGAGGAGTGCATTGAGGGCGAGGAATATGCAGTAGACGCGTATTTTGATGCCGATGGAAATCCGGTGGTTCTTGGAATTCTGAAGCATGTTTTTTCGTCGGCGGATGATGTCAGCGATCGGGTGTACATGACCTCCGGATCCGTGTTTGAAGAAAATCTGGGACCGTTTACCGCCTTCCTTCAGTCGGTTGGAAAGCGGTCCGGCGTGAAGGCTTTTCCGATTCATGTCGAACTGCGGAAAGATGCTGCCGGAATGATTCGTCCGATTGAGATCAATCCCATGCGGTTTGGCGGCTGGTGTACGACAGCAGACCTGACTCACCATGCCTTTGGAATTAACCCGTATGTCTGTTTAGCGCAGCAGATCAAGCCGGACTGGCCGGCGTTGCTTGCCCGGCAGAGTGATGATCTGTTTGCCCTGATCGTACTGGACAACAGCACGGGAGTTGCCGGTGCGGCTATTGCATCCTTCGATTATGACGCATTATTGAGTCGATTTGAAAAGCCGCTGGAACTGCGCCGGACCAATGTGGCCGCCTATCAGGTTTTCGGCTTCCTGATGACGCAGACCCGTCCGGATCATGCCGAAGAGCTTACGGCCATCCTGCACTCCGATCTGACGGAGTTCATAACAGTTAAGCCATAGTGCGGCTTACTCCCGCGCAGCTGCTTCAATTGATTCGCCGTCTGAATCAATTGTGCAGCAGATGCTGCAGGGAGAGCCGGATTCGACTGATTCCCATCGGCAACCGCCGGCGCCGATAGCTGCGGGGCAGGCGCTGTTCGTTAAAGGTATCAATCGGAATGCTCCGGAATGAGAGCGAATCCGAAAGGCGACCGGTTGTATTTCCATTCGTCGCATTGTCGCAACGAATATAGTTGGTTTCGTATTCTTCGGCTTCGGGATAGCCATCATCCACAAAGATATATCCAATGTTGTTTTTCATGCAGCTAGAACACGCTCCAGCTGTTAGGACTTCATTAGCTCCATGTGAATATTCAATTTGAACTGATGCCGGCTTCGACCCGCGATTTCAACCGGCACTGATAACGCGGACGGCATCGAGTCGCAGACGGGCGGCTTGCAGCTTTTTGTCGAGCTTCATGATGGCGTTGCGTGCGTGGGAGAGCTCCTCTTCACGAATGTTGTCGTTAACCTGCTTGAGATACTCAAGCCGCTGGTATTCAGCGCCGAGGACTTCGCGCATCTCCTGACGTGCGTCAGCAATGGCTGACCGGGCCTCTTCTTCTGCAAGCTCGCGGGTGGCCTTGATCATGGCGGGAATGAGCTGCTGCCGGACCGATTCATGTTCGAGCAGATTCCACGGTTCGCCGTCTTTCAGGTGTCGCGGAATATTTTTTTCTACGGCGCCGCCGGCGTGGTCGACGACAATGCTGATCGGTGTGGGCGGCAGAAAACGGTCAATGTTCAGTCCGGGCGGAGCAACGGTTTCGAGCACATAGACGGCCTGCAGCCTCAGCGGAATTTCCTGTTTCGGATCGACGGCCATCGCGCAGCTGCCGCGTTCCGATCCCAGAATCAGTTCGGCGGCGCCGGTGACCATGGGATGGTCCCAGCTCATGAGCGTCGCATCGGGGCGGGTGAGCGCTTCATCGCGGCTGAAAGTAATCCGCAGGCCTTCGGGGCTGAGCGGGAACCATTCGTCAAACATCTGGTCGGGCCGGATATGGTAGGATGATTCATTCAGCGCTTCGGCATGAATGCCATACTGATCAAACATGCGGAGCAGGTAGGTTTCCAGCTCGTCCGATGCTTCAGTTTCCTGAATCTGCCGGGCGATCCCGTTACCGATTTCGGGCCGGAATGAGGAGAGTTCCAGCAGCCGGTCGCGCCCTTCGCTAATCTCTTTGCGGAGCTTTTCGTGGAGGGTGCGGGTTTCCTTGATTACTTGGTCTGTAACGTTATCCAGGCGATCCTTAAAGCGTTCGAGCAGTTCGAAGCCGCCCATGACCGGTTCGGCAAAGGCATTGAGTCCTTCGTGGAGCCAGCGAACCACCTGCTCTTCTTCGGTTCCTTTCAGGTAGGGCACATGAATATGGACATCGCCGCGCTGGCCGATGCGGTCGAGCCGGCCGATGCGCTGTTCCAGCAGTTCCGGATCGCGCGGCAGGTCGATGAGCACAAGGTGCGAAGCCATCTGGAAGTTGCGTCCTTCGCCGCCCATTTCCGAAACCACCATGATGCGGGCGCCGTCTGCTTCGGCGAACCATGCCGCCTGCCGGTCACATTGCACCAGCGGCATGGATTCGTGGAAGTGAGCGATATCCACACCGGACCGGTTCTTGACGGCGCCAACGATGGCGGCGACTTCGGTGCGCGTCCGGCTGATCACCAGTACTTTTTCCTCGGGATGCTCCTTCAGGAAGGAGAGCAGCCAGTCGATGCGGGGATCGTCGGCGCTGAGCAGTTTGATTCCGTCCGGACAGGCAAGCGGAACCGGATCGGGAATCCGTTTCGGAAACCCGCTCATGCATTTTCGGGTGTTACGGAAGATCACGCGACCGGGACCGTGGCGATCAAGTTCGTTCGCCAGTTGGAAGCGATCCATGTTGTCGAGCTCTTTGCTGATTTCGGCGGCGACTTCGGCATAGCTTTCGTGTTCATCCTTATAGTCGTCAAAGTCGTGATAACGCTGCGGGTCGAGCAGGCGCAGGCGTGCAAAATGGCTTTCGAGCCCCATCTGTTCCGGGCTGGCGGTGAGCAGCAACAACCGGGGGGCAACGCCGGCAAGGCGTTCGACAATGTCGTATCCCGGACTGGTCTGTTCCGGCGACCAATGAAGGTGGTGCGCTTCGTCGACGATCAGTATGTCCCAGTTGCAGGAGACCACCTGATCCGCACGTTCGGGATGTTCGGTGAGGAAATCGATGCTGGCGATGATCAACTGCTCATCGTGGAAGGGATTAATTTCGGGGTCGCCGTTTTCAATGGCCAGGCAGCGTTCTTCGTCGAAGATGCTGAATGAAAAGTTGAAGCGGCGCAGCAACTCGACGAACCACTGATGAATCAGGGCGGTGGGCAGCAGGATCAGAACGCGCCTGACCTGACCGCAGACCATGAGGCGATGAAGGATGAGGCAGGCTTCGATCGTTTTTCCGAGCCCGACTTCGTCGGCCAGCAGGACGCGGGGCAGTTGGCGAGAACTGACTTCCTGCGCGATGTAAAGCTGGTGCGGCAACAGGTCCATCCGTCCGCCGAGCAGGCCGCGTACCGGCAGGCCGGCATACATCCGCCGCGTATTCAATGCATCAATCCGTAGATCAAAAAGGCTGTTGGAATCCACATGGCCGCCGAGCAGCCGGGTTTCCGGCTTATCAAAGCTGGAGGTGTCGCAGAGATCAGTTTCCTGAAGCCGAGTGCCGTCCGGCGCCGTGTAGCAGATCAGGCCCGTTGCGGCATCCTCGTCAATGCTTTCGACGGTCATTCGATCGCCGTCGCGCGAGGCAATTTCATCGCCCTCTGCATAGCGCACGCGTTTCAGCGGTGCGTTGGAGGCGGCGTAGTGCCGCATTTCATTGGCTGCGTGGTAAAAGACCTGCACGGCTCGGGGGGTAACATCAACAATAAGACCGAGCCCGAGTTCGGGTTCGGTCTCGCTGATCCAGCGTTGTCCGGGAAAATAGGTATTCATAAGGCGGCGGAGACTACGGCATTCAGACGACCGATGAAACGCTAGAAACGGGATAATCTATCCCTGGAACGTCATTGCGTTACGCATGAACCCTTGAAATTCCTGCGCTGAAAATAGTTGTGCATGATGCTTGACTGTTGATTGTGATGTCTATAGAACCTCGCTCCTATTCATTGGGGATTGCATTCCGCAACCCTTTCTTTTTCTTCCCTCTTCCGGCGGCGAGCAGAAAAATATTTATCGCCGGCAAGGAAATCCATATGAAACAAGCAAACGACCTGCAGGGCGTATTCGGCCTGCTGTTGCCCGAAATCGGACGCGCTGTGTCCGAGGCCGGATACCATACCCCGTCTCCCATTCAGGAACAGTCGATTCCATCGCTGCTCGAAGGACGCGATATGCTCGGATGCGCACAGACCGGAACCGGCAAGACGGCCGCATTCTCGCTGCCGATTCTTCAGTACCTCCAGAAAAACAAAAAAGCGCCGGTCAGCAAAAAGCCGCGCGTACTCATTTTAGCACCGACCCGGGAGCTAGCTGCACAGATTGGCGACAGCATCGCTAAATACGGCAAGTACACAAAAGCCAGCCACACCGTCATTTTCGGCGGGGTGGGCCAAAATCCGCAGGTGAAAGCCGTGCGCCATGGCGTGGACGTGCTGGTGGCTACTCCCGGCCGGTTGATTGACCTGATGAATCAGGGCTATATCGACCTGACCGCCATCGAAATCTTTGTGCTCGATGAAGCCGACCGCATGCTCGACATGGGCTTTATTCACGACATCAAGAAGGTGGTCGCCAAGCTGCCGAAAAAGCGGCAGTCGCTCTTTTATTCCGCCACCATGGAGCCTAAGGTGGTCGAGCTGGCGCGTACGCTGGTCCATAATCCGGTGCATGTGACGATAGAACCGGAAAAGCCGGCCGTGGAACGGATCGGCCAGAAGGTGCTGTTTGTCGACAAAAAAGACAAGGACGAGCTGATCGTCTCAATCATGGGCAGCAAGAAGCTGGATCGTGTGATTATCTTCACGCAGATGAAGCATGTGGCTAATAAGGTCGCCCGCAGGCTTGAGGGCGCCGGAATCACTTCTGCGGCGATCCACGGCAATAAAAGCCAGACGGCGCGTACGCAGGCGCTGGCCGATTTTAAAGCCGGCCGGGTTCGTGCGCTGATCGCCACCGATATTGCCGCGCGCGGTATTGATGTCGACGGCATCTCGCATGTCATCAACTATGATATGCCGGTGGAACCGGAAACCTACGTGCATCGTATCGGTCGCACGGCTCGTGCCGGAGCGGACGGCGATGCCATCTCGTTCTGCAGTGCGCCCGAACGCGATTACCTGCGCGCCATTGAAAAGCTCATTCGCACCGAGATTCCCGTGGACACCAGTCATTCCATGCATTGCGAAAAGTCGATGAATGCCACCGGCGCCGATGCCAAACCGGGCCCGAAGGTCCGGCAGAATCGCGGTAAGGTGACGGTTTCCGCATCCGGCAAGGCGCGGCATACCGGCGGAAAGCGTCCGCCGCGCATCCAAAGCCGTCGCGAAAGCGGCGGCCGGCGGCCGCGCCGTAATGCGGAGTAGATTCCGCGATTCGTGTGGACGGAATGTATAGCCAAGGGTTGTGCATTCCGTTTTTTTGTATCTTGGTTGTTCATAAATACAGGAATTGCGTAGTAGATTAAGTTGTTCTCTTGACAGGTGTTCATTCGGGTATGATAAATCGTGCCGAAGGGCGGTTGGTATTCATGAACCCACAAGGGGATACGTCTTTATCCGGACTGAGTGTTCTGGTCGTTGATGATGAACGACTGCTGCGGCGCAGGCTGTCGGCGCATCTTGATGCACTCGGCGCCGCCGTAACCGAAGCCGCAACGCTGGCCGAGGCGTGCGATTGTGCGGTTGCTCAGTCGTTCGATTTTATCCTGCTCGATATCCATCTTCCGGATGGAAGCGGTCTGGACCTGATGCGCGAAAACCGGATTCCCGACTCAACCGGTGTGGTGGTGATGACGGCGCAGGGCGGCGTTGAAGGTGCTGTTGAGGCCATGCGGCTGGGGGCGGTCGACTATCTGGTTAAGCCGTTCGATTATGGTCTGCTTCCGTTGGTCATGAAGCGGGCCCGTCACGCTCGACAGACCCGTCGCGCGGTTGAGCACGCGCGCGAAAACGATGGCCAGAAAAGTTTCTTTTTCGGCGATGCGCTGGCTCCGATTCGGGAACAGCTCGACCGGATTGTTGCTTCTGACCGGCGCATTGGAACCCAGCTGCCGCCCGTACTGATTATCGGTGAGACGGGGACGGGGAAAACGACGATTGCTCGCTGGCTTCATCAAAACGGACCGCGTGCGCCGGAGCCGCTGATTGAGGTGAACTGTTCCGCATTGCCGGAAAGCCTTGCCGAGGCGGAACTGTTCGGTAACGAGCGGGGTGCGTTCACTGATGCCCGTTCCGCCCGTCAGGGTCTGTTTGAAGCGGCACATGGCGGTTCATTGCTGCTCGATGAACTGCCGAGTCTCAATCCGGCGGTGCAGGCCAAGGTGCTGACCGCCATCGAAGACCGTACCATCCGTCGATTAGGTGGAAATAAGCAGATTCAGGTGGATGTCCGGGTGATTGCGGCCACCAGCCGCCCATTGAGTGAACTGGTGAACTCGGGTGAGTTTCGGCGCGACCTGATGCATCGGTTGGACCTGTTCCGGGTCGAACTTCCGCCTTTGAGGGCGCGGGGTCACGATATCCTGCAGCTTGCGGATGTCCTGCTGGAACAGCTGAGCCGCCGGCACCGTCTGCCTCGGCGGCAGATTTCCGAGGATGGCCGAAAACGGCTGCTGACTTATCGCTGGCCGGGAAACGTGCGGGAACTGGCGCATGAGTTGGAGCGGGGGCTGGTTTTTGAGGATTCAGCATCGCTTAACCTCGCTCACCTTCCGGGCGATTCCGATTCACTGACCTCCGCCGTGCCGGGAGACTGGTTGAGTCCCGGATTCCGTTTTCCTGATGAGGGTTTTGTTCTGGAAGATGCAGTCAATCGACTCGTCCAGCTTGCGTTGAAACAGTCGGATGGAAACATTTCCGGCGCGGCGCGTATGCTGGGTGTCACGCGCGATTTTGTCCGCTATCGCCTCTATGGCGACCGAAGGGAAAAATCATGAAAGCGCGATTGATCCGGACGGTGTTGTTCCTGACTTCCGGCGCGGTTCCTTGGGTTTTCGGGGGCGAGGAGATGGCCGATGTTGTCGTGTGGGATCAAGCGGCCCGGATGGATGTCGGTATCGGATATCATGATAATGTACTGCGGTCCAGCATTGCGCCGGAGGGGAGCGGCTATATCCGGACCTCTGCGGATGCATCATTGATCCGTCTGACCTCCGCTGACCGGCTCTTTGTCCTGTTCCTGCTTGGAGAGGATACGCGTTATTTCGCCGGTCCGGTCAACTATGAGCAGTTCATCTCTTCGACGGCGCAGTATTCGAGCCCGGTTGGCGATCGAACCGAGTTCGGAGCTGATCTGACCTATCTGTATCAGCACCAGATATTCGATGCCTCCGAGACCGAGTCGGACCTGTATCGGATTCTCGTTCTGGGACACCGGCTGGAAATGAATTCCTATTGGCAATATGCGTTGAATTCCGATTGGTCCGCAAAGGTTGCCGGCAGTGTGACACGGCAGCTTTATGATGGAGACCTTGATGATTTTCGGGAGGAGTCCGGCCGGCTCAGTATCATTCGCGCTTATGGACATCGTTCCGAGGCATCTGTTGGATATCGGTTGGGCTGGCGGCACTATGACAGCCGGAGTCGGTTTGATCGGATCGGCTTGGCACTTCCTGGAACCTCATTGTTCTATGCGCAGGAGGAGGTAAGCGGGGAGTGGAAACATCGTTTTGACGAAGCCGGTAAATGGCGTTTTTCCTCTAAGGCAGGATATATGCGAAACGTCGACAACGGTTCCGGATATTTTGATTACGATCGGCTGCTGCTTCGTCAGCAACTACGCTGGAATTCCGGCGCGTGGGAGATCAAGGCTACCGCCCGCTATGGTTGGTATCGCTACGCCGTTCAGCAGGTTGGCGACGTTCGACGGGAGCGATGGTATGCCGCCGTTTCAATGCGTGCGGAGCGCCGGCTCGGAACGCATTGGAGGATCTATTGCGTTGCTGAACAGGAACGGGATGAGAGCAATGACCCGCGCGATAATTACGATGACTGGTATGTTGAAACCGGACTGGGATACACGTTCTAGGAGGTGGCATGGGGGACAGGAGCATACTGCAGCGATCCATTCCCGAAACACGTCTGGCATTCGTGACCGGGCTTTTGGTTGCCCTGGGTATTCTGGCTGTGACGGTGGCTTTCAGCATCCTGTTTCTGCGGGGACTCGTGCGGGAACAGATTATACGACGCGATGCCGAGGCTCTTCATGCTACAACGCTGATGGAGCAGCTCGATGCCGTTACGCAGGGAGAGACGGATCCTCGCAGTGACGAGCAGGTGGGATTTGACGGAGCCATCCGGGCATCGCGACTCAAGGGGGTCATGGGCATTCGGTTTTATGATGTCGATGGCCGGTTTTCTGATGCGGTTCCTGCCACGATCCTGCCGCTTCCGTTGAGTGAACGGGAGCAGGCGGCTGTGTCCCGGTTAACGGCGTGCGGCCGCTTTAAAAAGGATACATTGCTCAGCTCGGTATTCATCTATCTCCCTCAGTTTTCGGAGGGGAAAATCCGGACGGTCCCGATTCTTGAGGTTACGGTGCCGTTACATCGGAGAGAAACCGATCATTTGGCGGGTATTGCGCAGTTTATTATTGAGGGGCAGGGGATAGAGGATGAATTTATCCAGCTCGACCGGAGGCTGGCCGGATTGGGAGCCGCTGTATTCGGTGTGGGAGGAATCCTTTTGGTCTTCATGCTCTGGCCGACTTTCCGGCGGATTCAGAACCTGAACCGGGCAATTACTGAGCGGGGGGAGCGACTGCAACGGGCCAACGAGGAGCTTGCATTGGCGGCACGAGCATCGGCGGTGGGAGCCGTTTCTGCGCATCTCATGCACGGGCTGAAGAATCCGTTGGCGAGTTTATCGCAATATGTATCGCATCATGGTGCAGATGGAGATCCTTCCGATCAGGATGAATGGCAGGATGCGCTTTCGGCATCGCGCCGGATGCAGCAACTGGTTGAACAGACGCTGGAGGTGCTGGGTGATATTCGCGGTGAGCCTGCCTATGAAGTGACGATCGACGAGCTGTTTGAAGATCTTAAGTCCCGTGTTACACCTATGGCTGAACGAAACGGCGTTCATCTGTGTTTCAATGCCGATGCGTTTTGCAGGCTGTCTAGCCGGACGGTGAACCTGAGTTCGCTGGTTCTGGTGAATCTGCTGGAAAATGCAATCGGCGCAACACCGTCCGGCGGTTCTGTTTCGTTATCGTTGGATTGTTCCACGCATATGCTTTGTTTTCACGTGAGAGATGAAGGGAATGGTTTTCCCGACCATTTGCTCGATCAGCTTTTTCTTCCCTGTAGATCAACTCATGAGGGCGGAAGCGGGATCGGGCTGGCCATTTCCAAGCAGGTGGCGGATCATATGGGAGGGCGCTTAACCCTGGAGTTTTCGACCACATCGGGGTGCAGCTTCCTTTTGGAGATTCCTGAGGAAGAATGTCTGGATGCCGGTATATAATCCTTGTTGGGCATCCGCGCCCGATCTAACGATTCTTATGTGGGCGTCAGCGCCCGTTTTATTCCTTCGAATATGTGCGAATGTTCGAAAAACAGGGCAAATGACGATTTTATGAGTTGGCACATTCGGTGCGTTAGAAATGTCAGACATAGAGCCGTCGAGAAGGAGAAAGGAGTCCGCCATGAGATCGAAAACGTTATGCCTGAGCCTCGTTACGCTGGCCTGCACGGTTGGCGCGGCTTTGGCCCAGAGCAGCACCTGTCCTGGACCGGTCGGTGATGGGCCGCAGGGCATACAACAGCAGGATCGTGATCAGCTGCAGTCCTGCGATCCGGACCTCGATCAGGATCGTACCCGTCTGCGCGCTTGTCTGCCCGAAGAAGTCCAACAGGCAGTTGACGATATGTCCGAGACCCGCGAGCAGTACCAAACCATGGTTCAGGAGCGAAAAAAAGAAGCTGCGGAGTGTACTGAAGAAGAACGCGAGCAGCTTCGGGAGCAGCTTAGGGATCAGCTCAAGGAACAGGCTCAGGATCGTGAACAGATTCGTGAGCGCCTGCAGGAATTGCGGGAGTGCCTGCCGTCCCATCAGCAGCTGATGGATCAGGCGAGAGAGCAGGTGCAGCATACCCGTCGCGGTGAATAATCCGAATTAAATATCAGGCCCTCCGGATGTCATCGTCATCCGGAGGTTTTTATTTGTCAGACGCTGATGAGGAAACCATGACGGCTGTGAATGTCCAGAACTCGTGATCAGTGCTTATGTACGCGAAACGATTACTCTTATTCATGGCGTGTTGGTTTTCGGTGATACCCGTTTTTGGCGAGATTCAGGTGCATGATGCGCGCTGGCGTTGGTCGAACCCTTGTCCCCATGGAAACAACGTGATGGACATGTTTCTCTCTTCAGATCTCGCAATGCAGGTCGGGGATGGCGGGGCGATATATGTTCAGCAGGCGGATTCCCGATGGGTGCCCTGCGAGAGCGGGGTAACCAACTATATGCGAGGGGCCGCTCTCATGGATCGCCGTCTGCTGGCCGTCGGCTCTTATGGTTGTATTCTTTGGTCGGATGATGCGCATCGCTTTCATCCGGCGCTGTCGGATGTTGCCACCGGGGACTGGTTCGAAGGTGTAGCCGCTTCAACTGAACGTGCGGTATGTGTCGGGGACAACGGTTCCGTGTATGTCACTGCCGACGGCACAAATTGGAGCCGGTCCGTTTCCGGGACCACAGAATGGCTTCGAGGAGTGGCATACGGCGCCGGCGCATTTGTTGCCGTCGGAGAAAACGGAACGATTCTTCGGAGTTCCTCCGGAAGCAGCTGGCAAAAAATTTCAAGTGGAACCGGTGAAGATCTTAATCGGGTCCGGCGACTCGGTGAAGGGGTTGACGCATGTTTCATCGCGGTGGGAGATCACGGAACAATGCTGCAAAGTGATACGGGAAATGTTCCCTGGATACCGGTTTTAACCGGTACGACAAATATGCTCAACGATGTTGCCCTGAACGATAATGGTCTGCTTCTGGTGGGGGATCAGGAAATCCGTTACCAGCCGGTCGGAGAATCAATATGGAATGATCAGATCAATGAGCCTGTATCCAATGCACCATCGCCGTGGACCTATATTTCCGCATGCGGCGATTCCGATCGGTGGTTGGTCGCCGGGCGTTCCGGTCTGCTTTATGAAGGCTCCAGCAGCAATGGAGTTTCGTATACATGGATTTCGGACGAAAGTTCCTCTCACGCCTGGATGTGGGATATAACAATACAGAGCGGCATCTGCGTCGCAGTCGGCGACCTGGCTACCATAAAAACCAGCCTCGACGGGATTCTATGGGCCGGAGAACAGGTGCCTCAGTCTTGTTCCGATTCCATATTTCTGGGCGTGGGAGGAACGTCCAATCTGTTGATCGCAGTCGGCAGCGATGGTTCGGTGGTATCCAGCCATTCCGGCAAGGTTCCGGTGGCCGTTACGAACGAGATTGACGGAGAGCTTGTCACGACCAATCTGATGGTTGAGGGATTCGGGGTGGTTTGGGATGCCGTCGATACCTTTACGACCAATAACCTGCAGGGAGTAGCTGTTTCCGATGATTTGATTCTCGTCTGCGGCGACCATGGCGGTCTTTATTCCAGTACAAATGCAACGGACTGGGTGCTTCGGTCCACGCCGACGGACCGTTTTCTTTCCGGCGTTGCTGTTGGAGCCGGAGTTTGTGTTGCTGTCGGTGCCGAAGGTTGTGTCTTGCGGGGGACGAGCGATGGGGCCGAATGGATATCGATCCCGATGGGAACGGATAATTGGATATACCGGGTACGATGGCTCGACGGCCTGTTCGTTGCCGTGGGAGAAAACGGAAGCATCTATAGCAGTACCGATGGATTGGAGTGGCAAAAACATACCAGCGGAACAGTGCGTTGGCTCACAGATGTGGCGCGGGTGGAAAATCAATGGTTTATTGTCGGATATCAGGGAACGCTGCTCTCCGGTTACGAATTGAACCGCCTGACCCGGTTGCCGCTCCCGACCACCAAGTCGGTATTCGGAGTGGATAGTCTGGATGGAAAGCTGATTCTGGTGGGAATCGAGGGAATGATTCTGAGAAACCAGATCGTTCCGAGCACCTCGCCAGTTGACTTTCTGGCCTATGATTCGGAATTTATTACCAATGTGGACGGATCGAAGATGCTGTACGAAATCTTCCTGCTGGGCGGCCGTCCCGATCAATATTTCGACTTTCAGTCTTCGACCAATCTTCCGGATGGCGAATGGTCGGAACTCGGGCTGTTTGAAATCTACGATTCATCCGGAACGCTCTATCTGCTCCGGTCCGGAGATCCGTCAGAAGCCCCTGTCTCGGAAATGTACCGCACGCTTCTTTCGCCCTGAATCGGTCGGGCAGGCGCGTTATTTATCCGCCGCCAAAACGGCTTGCTTCGCCTCACAGCACTGCCCTATATTCCCGACCTTTCTAATGCGCTCTGGTAGCTCAGCTGGATAGAGCAACGGACTTCTAATCCGTAGGTCACAGGTTCGAATCCTGTCCAGAGCGCCATTTTTTGCGTTTATCCGTTGTATCTATCTAAATTCCAGTCCGTTATAAAAATTTTCATGGAATGGGTATTTGGCAAGTGCATTTGATAGTGCCTGATATCGGATGGCATTTCGGAATAAAAGTGGGATATTCGGAATAGCTGTGATCTTCCGGTGAGTCCCGGTTTCCGGTAACGCCATTCGCCCTCTTCTTTGGTGGAGAGCCTGAATTCGTTTCTTCAGGTCCATCATCGGGCATGGGCGCTACAGAAGAACACTATGCAAGATTGTTATGAAGCTAATCGCACCTGATGGCGTGCAGTTCGAAACTGGTTACAGAAAACCGCTTCATAACGATCACGCAAGGAGGTAAAGTGTAACCGGTTTTTGAAAAAGTGGTATCATTAATAGTCCGGCACGACACGTATATGTTCACCGGACGGAATGAGGATTATAATGAATACACGCCTACTGATTACAGCATTTCTGATGATGCCGGCACTGCACGTCGCTGCCGCCACGGATCTTTACCGTTTTGATGTGCCGGAAGAAATTCCTGCGGCGAAGTCAGGGTTGCTTGAAATCGGTCCGTCAAATCCTGATGGACCGGTGTGGGACTGCACCAGTCGTTACATGACGCTGGACGGGAAACCGTTCATGCCGGTGATGGGAGAGTTCCATTTCAGCCGCTATCCGGCAGCAGAATGGGATGAAGAGCTGGCCAAGATGAAGGCGGGGGGCATCGATATTGTTTCGACCTATCTGTTCTGGATTCATCATGAAGAGGAGGAGGGCGTTTTTGATTTTTCGGGCCAGCGTGATATTCGGCGTTTTGTAGAGCTATGCCAGAAGAATGGGCTCTATGTCTGGCTGCGGCCGGGGCCCTGGTGTCATGCGGAAGTGCGCAACGGCGGTTTCCCTGACTGGCTTCGCGGTAAATTCGGGCTCAAGGAAGATGAGCCGCTTTATCGTGGTAAGCGCGATGGAATTCGTTCCAATTCGCCGCAGTATCTTGAGCTGGTTGAAAAGCTTTTCGGCGCCTATGGAGAGCAGTGCAAAGGGCTTATGGCAAAGGATGGCGGGCCGGTTATCGGTGTGCAGGTGGAGAATGAATACCGGGATGAAGGCCCCGGTTTAGGGACTGAGCATCTGGAAAAACTGATAGAAATCGCCAGAAAACATGGTTTCAATGTTCCGTTTTTCAGCGTTACCGGCTGGATGAATGCGCCCATTCCGGAGAAGATTTGTCTACCCATGTTTGACGGCTATCCGGCGGCGCCCTGGAACGGCAATACCAAAAAACTGCCGCCGCGCCCGGTGTACCGTTTTGATCTGGAGCGGGGAGCCAGCGATACCGGTGCCGATCTGTATGCCACGGCCAGTAAAGCCAGTAAACGGGATCTTTCGGCATATCCTTTGATGACGTGCGAAATCGGAGTCGGAAATCAGGTAACAGCCCATCGCCGGCCATGGGTTGGAACGCTTGATGGCGTGGTTCCGGCATTTACCCGTCTTGGCATCGGCGCCGGAAGCGTCGGTTATTATGTATATCACGGCGGCACCAATCCGGATGGTGAATTCAGCACATTGCAGGAGTCCAGGGCGACCGGCTATTACAATGACTATCCCGTCAAGTCCTACGACTTTGAAGCGGCGATCCGTGAGTCGGGCCGCATTGATGAAAAATATTATTACCTGCGCAAGATGCACTCCTTCATGCACGATTTCGGCGAGCTGCTGGCGCCGACGGTGGCCATTCTGCCGGATCGCGCACCCGAGAAGAATGAGGATTTCAGCATGGCCCGCATGTCGTTGCGCACCGATGGCCGGCTGGGTTTTCTATTTGTGAATAATCACGTGCGTGGATATGAGCAGCCCGCAAGGGAAAATGTACAGGTGGCTGTTGGAATTGGTGGTCGTGAAATCCTGGTTCCGAGTGAACCGATCACGATTCCTTCCAGTGCCTATTTTGTATGGCCGGTCAATCTTCCCATGGATGGAGCAACGTTACTGTATGCAACAGCCCAGCCACAGCTCGTGCTGAACAATGGCAACGGAAAGACGTATGTTTTTGCCCAGACGATTACAGAAAAAGCGGAATATGTTTTTGATGCCGGAACCGTTCTCGGAAAGAGAGCCCGGTATTCGGTTGAACCGGGGCTGGACTCCGCCTTTCTGGTTAAAACCCGGAGCGGGGACGTCATCCGTATTCTGACGCTGACCGCTGAGCAGGCCCTGCAGGCGCTGACGGTGGATGACGGGCTGATCCTTCAGGAAATTTCCGCTCCTGTAAAAATCGGAACGCCGGGCGTTGAACCGGTCGGAGAAAATGAATGGAGCATCCGGTGCTGCGATCTTCCATCCGGCGCGCTTCTTAGAATCGCTTACACCGGAAATGTGGCGGAACTGTATCTGGGTGATCGGTTGATTTATGACAATTTCTACAATGGCGAAGTATTTGAGGTCGGTCTCGATCGCTACGCGGAAGAGCTGAAAATGCAGTCGCTGACGTTGAGGATTTCACCCTTGCCCGAGTCGATCGGGGTCTACCTGGACGTGACTCGCCCGTCGGAAAACCCGGTTCTTGAATCCGTTGAACTCGTCGTTGATTAATCCAGTTCGCCGGTGACGGGCTGGCGGAAGCGTGAAAAGGAATCCTTGTTGAGCTTCCGGTAGTTGCTGGGGGAGTGGCCGATGCTTTTTTTGAAGATGCGGGAAAAGTAGAATGCATCTTCATATCCCACGGTCCGTGCAATCTCCGCCACCGGGTCATCGGATAGGTCCAGTCGTTCGCAGGCATGGCGAAGACGTACCCGTGTCAGATAGCGCAACGGCGGGGTTCCGGTCTGTTTCCGAAACAGTGAGACATAGTGCGGGACGGAAAGGCCGGCCTGCCGGGCGAGTTCATCCAGCGAGTGGGGTTGTTCATAGTGCCGGGTGATATATTCGATTGATTTAAGAATGCGCTGTTCGCTTTGCCGGCTCTTTCGATGTCGTCCCGTGCGCAGCGTATTAATCAGGCATAATGTCTCCGTCAATTCTACCGACGCCTGAACCAGCGCCGAATCGGAAAAGGCGGAAACCACGGCGGAATAAAGCCTTTCAAACCGGCGCACCAGTTCATCAATGTCGCTCACCTGTATGACGGGATTCTGTTCGTTCTGCCCCAGCAGTTCTGCATATTCAGGAGCCTGATCGCCGGCAAAGTGAAACCAGTAAATATTCCATGGAATGGCTATGTCAGCCTCATACCTGTGCGGGGTTCCCGGTGGAATGATAATCAGTTGTCCGGCGCTCATCTCCCGTTTGTTTCCGTTCAGTATGACGGAGCCGAGTCCTGATGCGCAGAAAATCATAATATATTGGAATATGCCGCTTTTTCTAGATACAAAGTGATTTTCTGTATGGGGAAAGTGGCCGATATCGGTCACATGCAGGTGTCTTGATATCAAAAGTTTATTCTGCCGTTTAAGGAGCTCGCGGCTGATCACGACCAGTCGTTGCTCCGGAAATCCATCTTTTAATTTTTTCATCATATAGTCCATATTTATCAGTATAACATCCATGGTGTCAATCGGGCGGATGCGATACATTCAGATCGTCCTCAACATAGGGAGCAAATCGAATGGAGACGCGTTACAACCTTGGATTTATCTGGATGATCAGCCTGGTGGCGGCCATGGGTGGCCTGTTGTTTGGCTATGACTGGGTCGTGATCGGCGGAGCGAAGCCCTTTTATGAAGCGTTTTTCGGTCTGACCGGCGATGCGCAGGCGTGGAAGGCCGGCTGGGCGATGAGCTCGGCGCTGGCTGGCTGTCTGGGCGGGGCGCTGCTGTCCGGAGCAATCACCGACCGGATCGGCCGTAAAAAAGTACTGGTGATAGCCGCCGTGATGTTTACCTGGTCGGCCATCTGGACGGCGCTTTCCCAGAGCTTCAACCCTTTCATTATCGCCCGCATCATCGGCGGTATCGGGATCGGTCTGGCCTCGAACGTTTCCCCGATGTATATCGCCGAGGTAGCACCTTCCGAAATGCGCGGCCGCTTTGTTTCCATTAACCAGCTTACCATTGTTATCGGTGTGCTGGCGGCGCAGATTGTGAATCTCGTGATCAGCAACACGCACAAACTGCCGGATAATCCCACCACCCGGATGATTCTGGATTCCTGGAACGGAACCGTCGGCTGGCGCTGGATGTTCGCGGCGGAAACCGTTCCGGCCGGGCTTTTTTTTCTGCTGGCGCTGGTGGTGCCGGAATCGCCGCGCTGGCTGTTGAAGCAGTCTCGTACGGATCAGGCGCGCGGTATCCTGACAAAAATCGGCGGCGCGGAATATGCCGATGCCGAAGTGGCCGACATCGGGGCGACGCTCGAAGGCGAACACGGCAAGGTTCATTACAGGGAGCTGCTGAATCCTAAGCTGCTGAAGATTCTTGGGCTCGGCATCTTTATTGCCATGTTCCAGCAGTGGTGCGGGATCAACGTGATCTTTAATTATGCCGAAGAAATCTTCTCGGCAGCGGGCTATGATGTGAATGCGATGATGTTCGGGATTGTGATTACCGGCATCGTCAATCTGGTTTTCACGCTGGTCGCGATGAAAACCGTCGACCGCTGGGGGCGCCGTCCGCTGATGCTTCTCGGTTCCGGTGGACTGATGGTGACCTATGCGATTCTCGGTGCCTGCTATTTCTTCGAACTCAAGGGGATCATCGTGATCGCCGTCGTACTGATTGCGATCGCCTGCTACGCCATGACCCTGGCGCCGATCACCTGGGTGCTGCTTTCCGAAATTTTTCCGAACCGTATCCGCGGCGCGGCGATGAGCCTGTGTGTCTCCGCGCTATGGATCGCCTGCTTCGGGCTGACGGTCACCTTTAAACCGATCAATGTAGCGCTCGGCGCGGCCGGAACCTTCTGGCTCTACGGCGTCATTTGTCTTGTCGGCTTTGTCGTCATCAAGCGGATGGTGCCTGAAACCAAGGGCAAGTCGCTCGAAGAGATCGAACGCGAATTAGTGGATTAACAAAACGCTCCTGCTTCAGGAGAATTGAATCATGAGCAAAGTTGAAATGAAACGTGAGCCGCTGACCCTGCCGACGTACGGATTGGGTGCGCCGGAAAAGAACCCGCTCTTTTTTGAAAAGCGCGTCTATCAGGGATCGTGCGGCAAGGTCTATCCGGTGCCGTTTATTGATAAGGTATTCGATACGCCGGAGGATCAGGACTATGACTCTGTCCGGCTTGAAAACGACTATATCCGCCTCGTGATGCTCCCGGAAATCGGCGGCCGCATCTTCCTCGGACAGGATAAGGTCAACAACGACTACGACTTCTTTTATCGGCAGGATGAGATCAAACCGGCGCTGGTCGGACTGGCCGGCCCGTGGATTTCCGGCGGCGTGGAATTTAACTGGCCGCAGCATCATCGTCCGGGCACGTACATGCCGGCGGATGTTCATGTGGAGAAAAAGGAGGACGGCACGCGCACGGTCTGGATGTCGGAGCACGATCCGCTCAACCGCATCAAGGGCATGCACGGCGTCTGCATGCGGCCCGACAGCGCACTCGTCGAGCTCAAGGCCCGCCTCTACAACCGTACGCCGTTCACGCAGACCTTCCTGTGGTGGGCCAACGTGGCCGCTGAAGTGCATGATGATTTCCAGAGCTTTTTCCCGCCGGACGTTCACTATGTGGCCGACCACGCCGTGCGCGCCCAGAGCGCATTCCCGATTGCCAATAACGATTATTACGGCGTCGACTACGCCTCGCGCGTTGGAGCCAACGACCTGAGCTGGTATAAGAATATTCCGGTGCCGACCAGCTACATGGTCTGCGATACCGGCTTTGAATTCTTCGGCGGCTACGACTATGCCGCGGAAGGCGGATTTATCCATGTGGCCAATAAGCATGTTTCGCCCGGTAAAAAGCAGTGGACCTGGGGCAACGAGGAATTCGGCTGGGCGTGGGACCGCGAGCTGACGGACCGCATCGGACCGACCGGCCGGCCGGCGCCGTACGTGGAGCTGATGGCCGGCGTCTATACCGATAACCAG
>JAFGVP010000035.1 GCA_016937945.1 Pontiellaceae bacterium
CGGCACAGGAAGCCCACGAAGCCATTCGTCCGACCGATGTGACCATTGAGCCGGGGCACGAAGGCGTTAAGTTGGAGGTAGCTGAACAGAAGCTTTATCGCCTGATCTGGGAGCGGTTTGTGGCCTGTCAGATGGTTCCGGCGCGCATCAGCCGGCGCACGGTCGAGGTCGAGGCCGGTTCTGAAAACAGCTATCTTTTCCGGGCAACGGCATCTGAAATCGTTTTTCCGGGGTATATGAAGGCCAGCGGAATCGAGGCCGCCGCCGATAAACCGAAAAACGGCGACGATGATGCCGAGACCGATGCGCTTCCCCCGCTGGAGCAGGGAGAGGGTCTGGATGTGCTTAACTGGCTGGCTGAGCAGAAGGAAACCAAGCCGGTGGCCCGCTATACTGAAGCCTCGCTGATTCGTGCGCTGGAAGAAAACGGGGTGGGACGCCCGAGCACGTATGCCGCCATCATGTCCAAGCTTGATGAGCGTGAGTATGTCATCAAGGAGAAGCGTTCGCTGATTCCGACCGAGTTAGGCAAGGAATTGGTTGAGCTGGTTCTGAAAACGGAACAGAAGCTGAAATCCTCCAATAAGGTCGATCTCTTTGAAGCCCGCTTTACGGCGGATATGGAAACCAAGCTCGATAATGTGGAAGAGGGCAAGGTCGAGTGGACCGAGATGATGAAGGAGTTTTATCCTTCACTGCTGGAATGGATCGAGCACGCCAAGGAAACCGCCGATCCGGCTCTGGTGGAAAAATGCTTTAATGCGCTCGGTCATGTGTCGCAGTGGGCCGAACCGGTGAAATCCGGGCGCCGTACGTATGACGATCGGAAAACCTTTGAAGACCTGAAAGAGACGGTTGAGGAAGGGGAGCTGCTTTCGAAGCGTCAGGGCGAAATGCTACATAAGATGTGCTGTCGCTATATCCGCCAGATTCCGGGTGCGCTGGCTCAGGAACTCGAGCTGGTTGAGCCGGAGTCGGTTCGATCCGATACGCCCCGCAAGCTGGAGCTTCTGGCCAATGTTCAGTTTGAGGAGCCGCGCAAGGTAGGTAAGCGTACCTATGATGATAAGAAGTTCTGCAAATCGCTGGGCGACCAGATTGCCATGGGCAAGCGGCTGAGTGATCGTCAGCTGGACTATCTCGATACGCTGCTGACGAAGTATTCTGATCAGATTGCCGGTTTTGATGCGGTAAAGGCCGAGTTCAAGCTGGGCGAAAAGAAGGAGATTGTGGCGGATCCGACCACCGCGCCGCTGCTGGAGTTGATGGCACAGGTTCGTGAATGGGCGGAGCCGACCATGCGCGGAAAGCGCGAGTTCAATGATAAGACCTTTTACGATTCGCTGGCATCGCAGTTTAAGTCGAAGGGGGCGCTTTCGGATCGTCAGGTGGCGGCCATGAAAAAGATGGCGGCACGTTATGCCGACCAGATTCCGAATTATGCGGCCATGCAGGATCAGCTAGGGCTGTATGCCCCGCGCAAGCCCAAGGCGAAAGCGGACGACTCTGCTGAATAGAAAACGCCGGAGCTCGAAGTCCTGCAGGCTGATTTTGAGGTGGAAATGAAAGCGAGACGGAATTTTGACGAGGTGGCTGCTGGCTGGGACGAAAATCCCGGCCGCATGAAGGTGATGGGGGCCATTTCCGAACTGGTGTTTGAGCGGATTCCTCCGGCGTCGGACATGGATGTGCTGGATTTCGGGTGTGGAACCGGGCTGCTGTCGCTATGCGTGGCAGACCAGTTCCATTCGCTGACCGGCATGGATACCTCTGCGGAAATGCTGAATGTCTTTTCCAGAAAAGCGGATGATCTCGGATTTGATCATGTGCAGACACTTCTTGCTGATCTGGATCAGGGCGGGGCTCCGCAGGGCGCATATGACCTGATTGTCAGCAGTATGGTATTTCATCATATCGAGCATGTTCCGGACGTGCTTAAAAAGCTTCTGGGCCTGCTCAAGCCTGCTGGAGTGCTGGTGGCGGTCGATCTGGACCTGGAAGGCGGGCGGTTCCATTCGGATCCGACCGGAGTGTTCCATGAGGGCTTTGATCGGGTGTGGTTCGCGCAGATGATGAAAGATGCCGGTTTTGCCGGTGTCCGGGTCGAGAACGCCACGGAAATCCTGCGCCCCGAAGGTGAGCGCTTTACGACCTTCCTGGCGTCAGGCCGGCGTTCCTGAGGCGGTGCATGATGAACGATCCCTGCGTTGAGCATTTCATCAACTATCTCGAAGGCGAGAAAAATGCGTCCGAGCATACGATCGGTAATTATGTCATAGATATCCGGCAGTTCTGTGAGATTACCTGGGGCAACAATGTGCAACCGCCGTATAAATGGAAGGAAGCAGATCGTTTTGCCGCCCGCAAGTTTCTCGTCTTTTTCCAAAAGCTGGAAATGGCTCCGACTACGACGGCGCGTAAGCTTTCCGCCCTGCGCTCCTTTTATAAATTTCTCCTGCGCGAGGAATATGTGGAGCTGAATCCGTTCAGCGGCCTGAACCTGCCGAAAAAGGGAAACTATCTTCCGCAGATTCTTTCGGTGCATGAAGTTGGAAAGTTGCTGGACGCGCCGGTAAATTTCGATGAAACCCAGACGGCGGAAAATCCGAAGCAGAAGCTTTGGCGGGAGTATATGGTCGCACGCGATTCCGCCATTCTGGAAATGCTTTACAGTACCGGAATGCGTATCAATGAACTCGTTAAGCTGCCGGAAGAAAGCATTGATCTGCTTTCGGGCGTGGCCCGCGTCCGGGGCAAGGGAAAGAAGGAGCGGCTTTGCCCTCTGGGGTCGCCGGCCAGCCGGTCGCTGATGAAAAACCTGGAACTGCGGGAGAATGTCTGGCTGCTGGAAGGGAAACGCGATGTGCGAAGTCCGGTTTTTCTGAATAAGAACGGTGGGCCGATCACGGCGCGTTCGGTCGAACGGATGATGAAAAAATATGTGTTGTTCTGCGGCCTGAATGCCGAGCTCACGCCGCACAGTCTGCGGCACAGTTTTGCGACGCATCTGCTGGATGCCGGGGCGGATCTGCGCAGTGTTCAGGAGCTTCTTGGACATGCATCGCTTTCCACCACACAGATCTATACCCACGTTTCCGTAGAGCGCCTGAAAGAGGTTTATCAGCTGGCGCATCCGCGTGCGTAAAAAAGTCGATCTTTCCTGCTTGCCATTCGGACGGGGATTCGTACACTACGCGCTTCTTTTGGTCATCGGGGCGTGGCTCAGTCTGGTAGAGCGCTACGTTCGGGACGTAGAAGTCGCTGGTTCGAATCCAGTCGCCCCGACCATCTTAAACCTTTCAAACACAGCACTTAATGCAAGTGCTGTTTTTTGTTGTCTGCCTCCTGCGGCCCCGACTTCGGGGGATACTTCGGGTTCGGGCCGTTTGATTCGTCCGCTTTGCATAGAAGCGGTGCAAATGGTCGCACGTAACGGAGACAGGCAATGGGATTGGAAATAGCACGGAAGAAGGATGGTTCGTTGCGCTCGAAATGGTGGTATGGGCGTTTTACGGTGAATGGCAAGGATACAACCACCAACCTTGGAGTGGAGATCAGGGGACGGATACCTGCGACACTTCGAGAGACCGGCGATGCGGAATTCGAACATTCCCGCATCACAGCACAGGTCAAACTCGACGGTTTGATTTTTCAGGCACGAAGTCAAAAAAGTGCAGAAAAACATCTGGAGGAGCTTTATGAGCTCAAGGCGGGCTCGGCCATCGAGCAGGTACCGCTTGCCGACATCGAGCAATGCTGGCTCAACCTGCCCAGTCGCAAACGCCGTACGGAATTGTGGGAGAAAAACCAGTGTGCAACGCTCCGTAAATTCCGGGAGTTTATCGTGGAGCATCATTCGCATGTCTCCTATCTGGCCCAGGTCACGCCTCGCATAGCGCAGGAGTGGCTGCGGTATCTCGACGAGCTGGGCTATGCGGCGGCAACCTACAACGACAAACTGCACCTGCTGAAAAGTTTCTTTGATCGCATGGGCCACGATGCCGGGATCGTGCGTAATCCGTTTGCCGGTTGTCCTACCAAGGTCAAGACCACGGTGCATCACCAGCCCTTCACCCTCGAAGAACTCAACCGCATCTTGCAGAAGGCCGATGGCGTCATGCGCTCCATCTTCATCGTCGGCATGTGCACCGCCATGCGGCAGGGGGATTGTTGCCTGCTCAAATGGGAAGACGTGGACCTGCTCGGCGCCTTCATCACCGTCAAGACCTCCAAGACCGGAGAAACGGCGGAGATCCCGCTCTTTCCTGCCCTGCGCGATGAGATCGAACGGCAACCTCGCAACAGCAAGTATGTCTTCCCCGAGGCGGCAAAGCTCTACCAGAGCAAAAACTTCGGTATGTCTTGGCGTGTAAAACAGGTGCTCAAGGCAGCGAATATCAAGACCGATCTCGAATGCGATGACCGCATTCAGAATGCGACCATCAAGGGCTTCCATTCGCTTCGGACAACCTGGATCACCATGGCACTCAGCGCCGGTGTTCCGATGGAGCTGGTTCGGCGGGTAACCGGCCATTCCACGGTCGAAGTCGTGCTCAAACATTATTTTCGGCCCGGTCGCGAGGCTTTCCGGAATGCGCTTGAAAGCTCCTTGCCCGCGCTGTTGACGCAGGGCAGCGCGCCAGCCACCGAAGGCCCGCTGCAGGAACTCGCCCGGTTGGCGCAGGAAGCACCCGATATGGACAAGGCCGAACTTCTCGAACGGCTTCAGACAATCGTCGAGCAAATCGCAGCCTAAACCTACCCCTTGGTCGCCCCCGCTTTGAAGCGGGGGAAGCTTGCCTCGTAGTAGAAAATACTAAAGCCCCAAGTCTTACTGAAATATCTTCCTAAGGGTTGGGCTTGCTGAATGCTGGTTTGACTCGTATCGTTTCATGCTGTCTGTATGTGTGCTGGATTGGCTACGGGGCAGACGTGATTGGAATAATGGTATTGCGGGGTGAATCTATCGATGCCGGCAGAAATGGTTTTCGATATTTATTGAGTCAAGGGGCGCTATGTCGACGAGGTTTTTTACCAATGAGGAGCAGAATACGCTTCTGAAAAAATTTGAGGGCGTTTTTGCCCACAATCTCAACATCCAGTTCTTTGACGCATTGGTGGGTTATTTCCGGGCTTCGGGCTATTTCTCCCTGCGTCCCCACCTGGAGAATGTGCCGCATATTCGCATCCTTGTTGGGATTAATGTGGACAATCTTTTAGCTCGGTCTCATTCGAAAGGGCTGCTTTTTAAAGGGAATCCCCAACAAACCATCGAGACATTTCTGAAGGAAGCCAAGAATGATGTCCAGCAGGCCAGCTATTCCAAGGATGTGGAAGCCGGGGTGCTGCAGTTTATCGAGGACGTTGCGTCGAAAAAAATCGAGATCAAGGCGCATCCGGAAAGAAAGCTTCATGCAAAAATATACATTTTCCGTCCCAATCCATTCAATGAACACACCCCAAGCAGCGTCATTACCGGCTCATCCAATCTGACACACGCCGGGTTAGGCGGTGTCGGTTCGAATTATGAATTCAATGTTCTGCTGAATGATTATGACGATGTCAAATTTGCAACCGACGAGTTTGAGGCGCTGTGGAAGGAATCGGTTCCTATTCTCCCGGTAGAGGTTGAAAAGCTGAAGAACGAGACCTACTTGAACGATGAGTTCACCCCCTATGAGCTCTACATCAAGTTTCTGACCGAATATTTTGGAAAAAGCGTCGAATTCGATCCCAGTTCCGTGTCCGACCTGCCCAAAGGCTTTAAGCGGCTTTCCTATCAGGTGGATGCCGTCAACCAGGGCTTCGAGCTGCTTCGCCGTCACAACGGCTTTTTCCTGGCGGACGTCGTGGGGCTGGGAAAAACGGTGGTGGCCGCATTGATCGCCAAAAAGTTTTTCTACACAAACGGGTATCCGTCTCACAACAGCCGGACATTGATCGTTGTTCCGCCGGCACTAAAAGACAACTGGCAGGAAACCCTGGATACGTTTGGCCTCCCCAACTACCGTATCGTAACCAATGGAAGCCTTCACAAAATCAAAGATCCGACGATCTATGATCTGGTCATTGTGGATGAGGCGCACAAGTTCCGAAACGATACCGCCGAGGCGTACGACGCCCTCCAGCGTCTATGCAAATCCCCGTCCCGCCAGCAGCTTCCCGATGGCTCATTTTCCCGGAAGAAAGTGATGCTGGTTTCGGCAACGCCGCTGAACAACCGGCCCGATGACATCCGTAATCAGGTGCTACTGTTTCAGGACGGCAAGGATTCCACGTTGGAAATCTCCAACCTACAACGGTTCTTTAATCAGGCGTCGGAGCAATATGAAAAGGCCAAGAAACTGCCGACGCTGCCGGAAGTGCAGGCCGAGGTCAGCGTTATCTATGATCGTATTCGCGAAAAAGTGGTCAAGCCCTTGACCGTGCGCAGAACCCGGACCGACCTGAGCGAAAATGAGGAATACGCGCAGGATCTTGCTGAGCAGGGGATTGTTTTCCCGAAAATCAATCCGCCGGAAAAGGTGTTGTACGAATTGGATTCCGCGCTGGATGCGCTGTACGACCGTACCATGGCCTCCATTCGCGCCGACAACGGCGGATTGTCCTATGCCCGCTATCGCGCCATTGAGTTTCTGACTCCAAAGTTGAAAATGAAATATGCCAACGCGGATCTGCTGTCGTCGCAGTTGTCGCGCATTATGCGGACCTTGTTGGCAAAGCGGATTGACAGCAGCTTCTACGCCTTCAAAAAGTCGCTTTTCCGGTTTAAGCAGGCCACGGACGCCATGGTGACCATGTTTGAAAACAACCGGGTCTACATCGCGCCGAATCTGAATGTAACCGAGCATATTGTGGATGAAAAAGAAGACGAGCTGATTGCGCTGATTGAGGAGGCACGGGAAACAGATCCAACGATAACGACGTGTACGGCGGAAGATTTCGAACCGGATTTCCTGAATATGCTTCGGGCTGATGCGGCGATCCTCGCCGGGCTGGTTGAGGAGTGGGGCCGGGTGGAAAAAGATCCCAAGTTCGATGCCTTTCTCGAGCAGCTTCAAACCGAGCTGCTGGCGCCGGCGAAGAACCCCCAGCAAAAGCTGGTGGTCTTTTCGGAGTCCAGCGAAACGACGACCTATCTCAAAAAGATGTTGGCCGCGAATGGTTTTTCGAAGGTGCTCAGTGTGGATGCGAAAAACCGCCATTCGGTCCGGCACATTGTCCGGGAAAACTTCGATGCCAACCTTCCTCACAACGAATATCGCAACGACTATGACATCATCATTTCAACCGAGGTGCTGGCGGAGGGAGTCAATCTGCATCGCGCCAACGTCATTGTGAATTATGACACCCCGTGGAACGCCACTCGCCTGATGCAGCGCATTG
This sequence comes from Pontiellaceae bacterium, assembly GCA_016937945.1. Taxonomy (GTDB): domain Bacteria; phylum Verrucomicrobiota; class Kiritimatiellia; order Kiritimatiellales; family Pontiellaceae; genus Pontiella. The sequence continues at coordinate 7,387 of JAFGVP010000035.1, forward strand.
GCCGCGTCAATCGTATCGGGTCCGTTGCCCCGGTGATTCACAACTATCTTTTCTATCCTACCGCTCAGGTGGACAATGATATTGAGCTCCGGAAAAAAGCCATGATGAAGCTGCAGGCCTTCCACTCGGCACTGGGGGAGGATAGCCAGATCTATTCGCAGGACGAAGAGGTGCAGAACTTCGGGCTGTTTGATTCGGAAATCCAGGAGGAGCGCGACGAGCACCTTGTTTTCCTGATGGAGCTCCGCAAGTTCAAGGAGGATCACCCCGAGCAGTTTCGCATCATCCGCAACATGCCGCTGCGGGCGCGGGCGGGGCGAAAGGATAAAACGAAAAGCGGAAGCACAACCTGCTTTATTCGGAACCGCAAACGCGATGCCTTCTATTACGTCTCCGAGGATGGAGCGCTTGAAGAGCTGACCTTTGTTGAATGCGCCCGGATTTTTAAGGCCGACCTGCCGGAAAAAGCAATTTCATTGCACGACCTCCATCATGCGCAGGTCTCCCAGGCAAAGGATGATTTTTCGAGCAAGCTACAGGAAGAGATCACTCAAACCCAGGGATTGGATGCCCATCAGGGGCCGCATGAGAAAAAGGCACTGGCTTTTCTGGATGCCTTTTTGCGATTGCCGATTACCGGCGAACAGGAGCGGTTTAAGATCCAGGCCGCCAAGACCGCAATCCGGCTGGCCCGGTTCCAGAAGCTTCAACGGGCTGTGAACCGCCTGCAACAGTCGATTAAAAAGAAGAAAATGACCAACGTTGAACTGCTGGACACGCTAATGGGGATCATCAACAAATATCCGCTGGATGATGTCGAGGAATCCGCGCCGCAACCACTGACGCAGGCGGAAGAGGATCAGCTTGAGCCGGACATCATCATTTCAGAATCATTCGCGAGGAAATAATGGACAGAATAGAACTGCAGCAAAAACTCACCCAACCGTTCAATCCCGATCAATGGAAAGAGGTGGTCGAAACCGTTTTTCCCGGCTCCCAGTTCTATGCCCAGGCTCGCACGGTGCCGTCCGGCGAGGAGATGGTCGAACAGATTTCCGACAAGGGAACCGTGCGGCTGGCCGATGGCAAGAATATAGCGTTGGTCGAGCTGCGGCTTAAACCCGGCAGTGTCCACCTGCATAAGAACCGCGTCAAACTGCGCGGTCTGGTGGCCAACCTGATTGACCAGGAACGTGCCCACGGCGTTATTGCCGTCTTTGAGCAGGGGAGCGGCGACTATCGCCTCAGTTTTGTCGCCCGCGAGGCCGTCATCGAGGACGGCGAGTTTATAACACGCGAAACACCGCCCAAGCGCTTTACCTATCTGCTCGGTCCCGGCGAAACCTGCCGCACTGCTGCCGAACGTTTGTATGCGCTCAGCCAGAAGCAGGAACTCACGCTCGATGACGTCACCGACGCCTTCAGCGTCGAAAAGCTCAACAAGGAATTCTACCGCCACATCCAGAAATATTTCTACGAGCTGATTGGCGGCAAGGTCGATCAGCGCGACTATACCGGCTGCATGAGCATCCCGGATCGGCCGTTGGCCGCCGTTGCGAATCATAAGCTCTATTCCGAATTTGCCGTGCGCCTGATCGGTCGTATTGTCTTCTGCTGGTTTCTCAAGCACAAGCGGTGCAATCAAGACCGGCCATTGATTCCCCAGAAGCTGCTTTCCTCCGACGCGGTAAAAGCAAATGAGGGCTACTACCACCGGATTCTCGAAAAACTGTTTTTCCAGACGCTGAACAAGCCGATGAATCAGCGCAGCGAGTATGCGCCGGACGGCGCACATCTGATTCCATATCTCAACGGCGGCCTGTTTGATCCGCACAAGGACGATTTCTATGAGGAAGGGGTGCTGGGCGAATCCAAATACATCAATACCCTGGTCATTCCCGACGACTGGTTTCTGCGGCTTTTCCAAACTCTGGAAATGTACAACTTCACCATCGATGAAAACACCGCGCTCGACACCGATGTATCCATCGATCCCGAAATCCTGGGTCGGATTTTCGAAAACCTGCTGGCGGAAATTAACCCCGAAACCGGCGACTCCGCCCGCAAGGCCACCGGCTCCTTCTATACCCCGCGCGAAATCGTCGACTACATGGTGGAAGAATCCCTGCTTCAGCATCTCAAAACCGCCCTTGGCAGCGTGGATGCCGAACTGGAGCAAAAGCTCTGGACCCTGTTTGTTGACGACGATCAACCCACCGGTTTAAGCCGGGATGTTGAAAAGGCCGTAATCGACGCCTTCCGCACCATCAAGGTGCTCGACCCTGCCTGCGGGTCCGGCGCGTTTCCGGTAGGCATCCTTCAGAAAATGCTTTGCGCCCTGCGCAAGGTCGATCCTGATAACGATCTTTGGCTCGATGCCCAGTTCGAGCAGATTGAATCCATGAAACTGGACAAATCCGAAGAAGACCGGCGGCTTCGGGAAATTGAGGATGCCTTTAAAACCAACGAGGCCGACTATGGCCGCAAGCTCGGCATTATCCAAAACTCCGTCTACGGCGTGGATATCCAGCCCGTCGCCATCGAAATTGCCAAGCTGCGCTTTTTCCTGACGCTCATCGTGGATGAAAAGATCGATGACAATGAAGACAACCGCGGCATCCTGCCGCTGCCCAACCTCGACTTTAAATTTGTCTGTGCCAACTCGCTGATCTCTGCACCGGAAATTGAATATCAGGGTGATGAGCTCGATCTCGAATACTATCCCGATTTCTTCAAGGATTTTACCCGCCTGACCGAGCACTATTTCTACGCCGGAACCCCGGCGGAAAAGAAACGGATTCGCGATGAGCTGACCGTATGTGTCGGCAAAAAGATTCACGGCGAGCTGGATAAGGTGCATGAGCTGCAGGGCATTGATCTTTTTGCAATGGAGGGGCTCTCAAAGGCCAAGCAGAAAAAGATCAAGGATCGCCGCGCCATGCTGGTCCGCAATATCCGGCTGTGGGAAAGCTATAAAAATATCTTTTCCGGCGCTACCGTCGACTTCTTCGATCCCCAATATATGTTCCCCGATGCCGGGGGCGGCTTTGATGTCGTCATCGGCAATCCGCCTTATGTTCAACTGCAGAATGATGGCGGGAAGCTGGCCGAGCTATACGAAAACGCCGGGTTTGAAACGTTTGCCCGCACCGGCGACATCTACTGCCTCTTCTACGAGCGGGGCCAGCGCCTCCTTAAGGCCGGAGGTCACCTGTGCTACATCACGTCCAATAAATGGATGCGCGCCGGGTACGGCAAAGCCACCCGTCATTTCTTTTCTGAGCAAACCCAGCCGGTCCTGCTGATCGACTTTGCGGGACAGAAGATCTTCGAATCCGCCACCGTGGATACCAATATTCTTATCTTCCAGCGCAAAACAGATGCTGACGCTAACGCAGCCGAAGACGTCACCGCCCTGGCCGTCACGGCAACCGCAGAATGTCGAATAGATTTGAGCCTTTTTGTGCGACAGTACGCTGTGCCAACGCGCTTTGACGGAGAAAACAGCTGGGTCATTCTCTCGCCCATTGAACAGAGTATTAAGAGCAAGATTGAAGCAATCGGCGTTCCCCTTAAAGATTGGGACATCGCAATCAATTATGGAATCAAGACCGGCTACAACGAGGCATTTATAATCGATGCGGCCAAGCGCAGCGAAATTCTCGCCCAGTGTAAGACGGAGGAAGAACGCCGCCAAACCGACGAACTTATACGACCCATTCTTCGCGGCAGAGACGTGAAAAGGTATGAATACGTTTTTGCTGACATTTACCTCATTGC
>JAFGVP010000036.1 GCA_016937945.1 Pontiellaceae bacterium
GAAAATGGCGGGCAGGTGATGGAGCTGGTCGGGATTCGCGACGGCCGGCACGTCTGGTATACGACACAGAACTATGGCGCTGCCATCTCCACCGCTGCTGACAAGGTGCGGAATACATCGCCTTACAATGTGGATGGAAGCGGTGTCACGGTCGGTGTCTGGGATGCCGGGTGCGTTATGACGAACCATCAGGAACTGGTTGGTCGCGTAACAAACAAGGATTATACCTACTCAAACTATCACTCGACCCACGTGGGCGGTACGATCGGTGCCAGCGGTGTTGCGCTGGGACGGCAGGGCATGGCGCCGGCGGTTCTGATTGATTCCTACGATTGGAATGATGACATCTCGGAAATGAATCTTGTTTCCGCATCGTTTTCCGGCGAAGTGGGTGCAATTTATCTCTCCAACCACTCCTACGGATCGATCAGTGGCTGGCATTCCCTGACTTCCGGAAATGAGTGGTCCGGCTTTTCCGGTTGGCATTGGCCCTATTGGCTCGATTGGTCGGCCGATACGGTGGACCCTTCGTTCGGGCAGTATAATTCCGATGCGTACAGTTATGACCTTGCGACTTATACCGCGCCTTATTTCCTGCCGTTTGTCGCTGCTGGGAATGATCGCAACGATAAACCCTCTGAAGGCGCAACCGTTTATTACAGCACCGATAACGGAGCCACCTGGCAGTCGGCGGTCTATTCCTCCGGTGAGCATCCGGCCGGTGAGTCGGTATACAAGAGCGGATTCGATACCGTCAAGGGGGATGCCTGTGCAAAGAATGTAATGACTGTCGGAGCCGTGGAGGATGCGGTTTCCGGAACGGTCCGGGCATTGAGCAATGCCGATATGACCGATTTCAGCGGTTGGGGCCCCGCGGATGACGGCCGCATCAAGCCCGACATCGTTGCGAACGGGTACAAGGTTTATTCGTGCGACAACGATAATGCCGCCGACTATATCGAAATGTCAGGAACCAGCATGGCGTCGCCGAACGCCTGCGGATCTGCGGCACTGCTGGCTGACTGTTATCTGAAATGTTTCCCCGGCGAATATATGCGATCGAGCATGCTGAAAGGGCTCATTATTCACACGGTCGATGATCTGGGAAATGCCGGCCCTGACTATGTCTATGGCTGGGGACTGATGAACACCGAGGCGGCGGCCGGGGTGATCACCGACTTCTTCAACGGCAATTCTCTCCGGATGGTGGATGACAGCCTGAACAGGAATTCCGACCGGAGCGATACCTTTTCGTTCTCCAGCGACGGCTATGAGCCGATTCGCGTGACGCTCTGCTGGACCGATCCGACCGGCGGCACTCAGTCGGGAACGGATGTCCGGACGCCGGCGCTGGTTAATGACCTGGACCTTCTGCTGACCGGCCCCGACGGCGCGCATTATCCCTATTCCCTCAGCTATGCCGCACCGACTGATCCCGCGACCGCCTCGACAAAAAACAATGTAGATAATGTCGAGCAGGTTTATGTCGAGCTGCCTGTTCCCGGAAATTATACGGTTACTATCGACTATGACGGAATGATCGCCGGTGGTTCTCAGGACTATTCGCTGCTGGTCAGCGGCGATATGGTTGATTCCGATGGAGACGGCATGAGCGACTACTGGGAAAGGCGGTACTTCAGCAATCCGACCGGTGCCGTGGCCCGTGCGGATGATGACGCCGACGGACAGGACAACCTGTCTGAATATGTTTCCGGGCACGACCCTCTGGACGCTGAATCCCGTTTGCAAACGACCTCTTTTGAGCCTCCGGATGCCGCGGCGACTAAACCGTTTATTCTGAAATGGGATCCCGTGGAAGGGCGGATCTACACCATTCGATGGTCGGATCGGCTCAACGGGTCATTCATGGATCTGTCCGGCGATCTGTTTTTTCCGGTCGGCAGTTATACCGATTCCGTCATTCGTGCCGGGAATGTCCATTTCTACAGGCTGGAAGTTCGGATTGATCTTTAGTGGCTCCGGCGCAATCAGTCGTCTAAGCCCGGAATCTCGATAAAGTCCACCGGACACTCTTCGATCGATTCCAGAAAGAGCCGGCCATACCACTGATTGCCGATACGGCTGTCGAGAATGGTGACGGTGCCGGTGTCGCTGGAGCTGCGGATCAGGCGGCCAACACCTTGCCGGAATTTCAGCACCGCTTCCGGCAGAGAATATTCCCGGAACGGATTGCCGCCGCGGGCCTCAATGGCCTCGAATCGCGCCTGAATCAGCGGGTGATCCGGAACGGCGAAGGGCAGGCGGGTAATGATTACGTTGCTGAGCGCTTCGCCCTGAACGTCGACACCCATCCAGAATCGATCGAGTCCGAACAGTACGCCGGCACCGTGGCTGCGGAATTTATCGAGCATCCGCTGCGGCGGCATGCCGGAGCCCTGGACGAGAAATTCATAGCCGTCGAGTTCGAATTCAAAGCGAAGCTCATCCGCCACCAGCTTCATGAATCGTGCATTGGTGAAGAGTACGAAAGCTCGGCCGTTGCTTTGGTTGACGCAATGCCGGATCGCCTGGGCGGCACATTTTTCAAACTGGGGTGCGGCCGGCGGCGGCATGTTGGAAGGCACCTGAACACACATTTGCCGAGCATAGTCGAAGGGCGATCCGACGCGCAGCTCGGTGCACTCTACGGCCCCGATGCGATGGCGGAAGTATTCGAGACTGTTTCCGACAGCAAGTGTTGCGCTGGTCATGATCACGCAGGGAATCTGTTCAAAGAGCATTTCACGTAGGATCGGTCCGACGTCCACCGGAGCGGAATAGAGCACCGGAATCCGTCGGCGTCCCTGCAGCTCGGTCCAATAGACGTGGCCCTCAAAGGATTGGCGCATGAAGGCTTCAGCGGCGTCACGCAGCTCTAGACCCTTATTGCGCAGGCTCCGCAGTTCCGCCTGAATACCGTCGTCATCCGTTGTCTGGGTCAGGCCTTTCAGGTGCTCGCACAGGTTGGTGATTTTCAGCGGAAGATTGGTTTCAAGCTCCGGCGGTTCGAGAATGCGCTGCTGGCTCTTCTGGGGGCCGAGCTTGAAATGGTTTCGAATTGCTTCGAACAGAGTCTCGGCCGCTTCGCGGCACTGGTCGGTCATGAGGGCGCCTTTGCCGTCTTTGAGCATGGCGCAGAGTCCGCGCCGTTTTTCCCCGTGAATACGCCGGAGCCAGTATTCGATCATGTAGAGCGAAAGCCGGATTCCCAGATGCGACGAGGCGACATGTTCCATCTGGTGCGCTTCATCAAATACGACGTAGCCGTAGGTCGGGAGCATGGCGGCACCTTCCGCTCGCAGGGCCAGCTCAGCAAAAAAGAGCGAATGGTTGACGATCAGCACCTGGGCATCCTGCATCTGCTGGCGCGCCAGCATGAAATAGCACTCTTTGTAAAACGGGCATCGTTTTCCGGTGCAGTTCCCGTGTTCCGCGCAGATGGATCCCCATACCTCATGATCAGGTTGCTCTGCCAGTTCCTGATAGCTTCCGTCGCCGAGCTGGCGATTATTGGCCAAAGCATAAATCTCGTCGAGCTGCCGGGCGCGGGTGTCATCGAAAAGGTCTCCGGACGAGCGGCGGGCCCGTTGCAGGCGGAGCAGACAGAGATAGTTGGAGCGGCCCTTCACCATAACGGCCTTGAAGTCACGCCCGAGTATTTTGCGCACGAAGGGAATATCCTTGTGCATCAGCTGTTCCTGCAGGGTGATGGTGTAGGTCGCGATGACGCAGCGGGTTTCATGATCCAGTGCCGTCAGAATCTGAGGAACCAGATAGGCAAAGCTCTTTCCGACGCCGGTGCCGGCTTCGACCGCCAGGTGATGGCTCATTTCGGCGGCGTCGGCTACGGCGCGGGCCATGCGCTGCTGTTGGGGACGCAGTTCAAATTCAATGCCCCCCTGAGCGCAGTGCTGCTCCAGCAGGCCGTCCGGTTCGAAAAACCGGTCGGTCATGTCGGCCGCAGAGCCGGCAGGCGTTGGGTCGGGAAAAATCATCCTGCAACGCTACCGGAAGGCCTATCTGTCGGAAATCTGATTTGTTGAAAAAAACCGTATGAGGATGTCGTGGTGTGGGCTGCTTCCTGGGTCGGTAACTCATAGATATTATACGTGGATGAGAATTGTCAGTCGCGCCGATTCTGTGTAAAAACGGGTCCGCTTATGAGCAGAACATTGAGGGATCGGTAAATGTTAAAGACTAAAATAATGCTGGCAGTTGCGGCGTTTCTCGCAACCGGTGCGGTGTTTGCACAGAACGGTGCATCGCTGGGAGTCGTTGGTGTTACACGGGTTACCAAGCCTGCCGGTCTTCTTAACATGCTGGGCAATAATTTTGCCTCCATGACCTTGAATGAGTTTGCTCCGCCGGAAAATTACAATGGGCACATTATTGCCGGTCTGGCGGACTGCATCTACATCTGGAATCCAGTGGGACAGGCGTACACGGTTTGTGGTCTCTACGACGATCGGGCCTATTTAGGCGAATCAGGAACCGTTGAGTGGCGCGATGTCAATGACTTCAACGGGAGCGCAATTGATCCGGTTATCCCGGCGGGCAGCAGCATGTGGCTGTTTGCTTTGGGGACGGATGTGGAAACGGATGCGTATATTTCCGGGGATGTCATTGACTCTCAGACAGTAACCAATCAGGTCTCGGCCGGTCTGCAGCAAATGTGCTATCCCTTTTCTTCCGATGTCGACCTGAACGATACCTCGTTGGCGGGCGTTGCGACCGGCAGCATTGTGGCCGGTCTGGCTGACCGGATTTATGTTTGGGATGTCGATGCGCAGACCTATCGACCCTATGCATTGTACGATGACCGGTTCTACCTGGGACCGAGTGGAAGTTGTGAGTGGCGGGATATCAACATGTTTAATACCCCGGCCGAAGAGATTCCGGTTAATATGGGGCAAGGATTCTGGTATGACGCCATCTCCGGATTTTCCTGGGTTGAAACCAATGCCTATTTCAGTTCGCTTTAATTAAGGAGATTAAAATGAAGAAGATCAGATCATGGATTGTTACCGGATGTCTGGCGGCTGCGATGACAGCTCAGGCCGGATATATCACCTGGTCAGGACTAACTGCCTCACCCTTAAAAGATGTTGCATTGAGTGAGGGATGGTTGCTTGTTCTGTATGAGGATGTTGGCAAGGATAATGCCGGAACCTGGTATAACGAGCTGAAACTGGATGCAACCGGCTGGGTTACATCGACGTCCGGATCGACAATAAACGACGCAATTCTCAACACCTTCGTTGTTCCGATTGGCGAGGCCTTCCCGGGAGTGTTTACCTTCAATGCCTCGATTCAACCTGATGATAATATCAATATCTACTCCGTTCTTTTCAATACGAGTGACTTTGTGTTGAATCCTCCCTCTCAGTTTATTGTGGCGGACACGGATCCCGTCAACTCCGGAGCCGGCGGATCCGGAAGCCCGGTTAACTATACGATCAACAGTTTTGCCGGCGATTGGCAGGCTATTCCAGAGCCGGCCGTGGCGAGTTTGATCGGGGTTGCCGGTATCGGCTTCCTTTTCACCCGGCGTCTCTTTGGTCGGATGTAAGAGATTTACTCGGTTGGTTATAAAGGCTTCGGAATTTTCCGAGGCCTTTTTATTTGGTGTGCCCGGCAGGGCGCATCCACTTGAGGGTGAAAGTCCCTTACGCGCCCGACAGGGGGAAGCGTTAGCTGAACGTCAACTGCGTAATCGCGAGGTTGCGAAGGGGAGGCCTCGTCGTTTGCCATGGGCTGCCGCTGTCGTGAAGCGGCGGGGTGGTGGACGGCAAGGAGTCCGCCGAGGCCATCGTAGTACGTGCAATGACGGATGAAGGACTGAGCCGAATGATCAGGAGGGAACCCTTCCTCAGCCACTCGATTATGTTGCGTTCGGTCGTCCAATTGGAAACGGCCTTGAAAACAGACCGCCAAAATTCCTCAGTAATGCAGGAGCGAATAGACAGGGCGGGGATCAAGGCGTGTTTGTCCGTTCAGGGCATCCAGTGCCATCAGAAAGTTAAACTCAACAATTTCCACGTTAAAGTTTTCTTCGATCAGGTGTGCCGCAGCCGCAACTGTTCCTCCCGTGGCCAGTACGTCATCAAATACCAGAATGCGCTGACCCGGCCTAAACGCATCGGTATGAATCTCGATGGAGTCTGTGCCATATTCTAGATCGTAGGCTTGGCGATAGGTGCTGAACGGCAGTTTTCCCGGTTTCCGGATCATGGCCGTTCCGGCTCGTAGTGCATAGGCCAGTGCAGAGGCGAAGACAAAACCGCGGGCTTCGATTCCAATGACCATATTGACGCGGTTTCCTGCGTGCCGTTTCGCAAAGTGGCCGATTACCTGATGAAAGCAGTCTGGGTCGGAAAGCAATGGAGAGATGTCTTTGAAGGCAATTCCGGGTTTGGGGAAATCCATGATGGTTCGAACGGCTTCTTCAATGTTTTTCATGGGGCCTCGCCTTATGGTTAGTCGGGGAACGACTCAGGGTACCAATAGAATGCCGGAGTGCAAATGGTAAAGCTATTTGCCTGATATGTCGTCGTTGGATTCCTTTGTATTTCTGTCTCTAACTGCTCTGAATGCATTGAATTCAGACGCGCTTAAATTCCTCTTTTTTGTATTGAAGGAGACTGCGGTCAGCAGTATACCGGCCTTGGAGGGAGAGAGTTATGAAATACAAAGATATAGAGGAGATCGTTGTGCACCCCGTGGATGGAATGCAGCTTTCCTCTGGAGTCATTCGCCGGGACGGACAGCACCATTTTGTTGGAAGTCTTCCGGGAATGAACGTTCAGGATGGCGATTCCATAGAGGATGTTCTTCGTGGCATTGATCGCAAGGCGAAGGCTTTTTATGGCGATGATGTCGTGGTTGAACTTGCTCATCACGGTTCGGCGTTCTGATGGTTGTATCGGCTTTGAATCGGTCTGTCTGATTCTGCAGCGTAGTGTTGCAGGCCTGCTTTTTTTGTCTCTGATCTTTGAATCGGATTTTCTATCGTTTGCTATACTTTTCCGTGCTAATGATTTCGCGGTTCAATGAAACAGGATTGTGAAAATGACATTAGAGGAACTCGGTTTAAGCCCCTGGTTTGCAGAGCAGGTCAGCTCGGAAGAAGAAGCATTGACTCTGGCCCGCGTGACGGCTGTTCACAAAGGTGAGAGCGAGGTTTGTAACGGAGACGATACGCGTTCGGCGAAGATGACCGGGCGTCTTCGGCATCAGGCCCGCTCCAAGCTGGATTATCCGACCGTCGGAGACTGGGTGCTGGTGAAGGATTTTGATGACGAGCATGCCGGGCGCATTGTTCGTGTGCTTGACAGGCAGTCTGAACTGAAAAGAAAAACCGCTGGACGAACGACCCGCTATCAGCTGATTGCCGCCAATATTGACATTGCATTCATTATGCAGACGGTCGGTCCCGGGTATAACCTCAAACGCCTGGAGCGCTATCTTGTTATGGTCAATGAGAGCGGGATTGAGCCGGTCGTGCTGTTGAGCAAGACTGATCTCCTCGGGGCGGAAGAGCTTGATAAACTTATTGAAGAGGTGCGCGTCCGCATGCCGAACGTCCGGATTTATGCCTTCAGTAATACCGATCGGAATAATCTGGAAGAGGTGATGGCTCTTTTTGAGGAGGGCGGAACCTATTGCATTATCGGGACGTCGGGGGTTGGAAAGACCTCCCTGCTTAACAATCTGCTCGATGAGGAGGACTATCTGTTTACTCTTCCGGTTCGTGAATCGGATGGGAAAGGCGTGCATTCCACTACCTGGCGGGAGCTCATCACGCTCGATAATGGTGCAATGGTGGTGGATACGCCGGGAATGCGTGAACTGGGCAACATGGATGTGAATGAGGGGATTGACGAGACCTTCGAGGATATTATCGCCCTGTCCGTCGAGTGTCGGTTCAATGACTGTTCCCACGTGAATACCCTTGGTTGTGCGGTGATTGAGGCTGTGGAACGCGGCGAGGTTTCCGAAGCGCGATATAACAACTATGTCCGGCTCATGCGCGAGGCGGCATTTCATGATCAATCGGCGTTGGAAAAACGGGATCAGGACAAGAAACTCGGGCGGTTTTATCGTTCCATGCTGCGAGAGCATCGCAAGTACAAGGGGTGTAAATGATGGGGGATGTCTTCGAGATCGAGCTGATGGTCCGGGACTATGAATGCGACATGCAGGGTATTGTGAATAATGCGGTCTATCAGAATTATCTGGAGCATGCCCGTCACGAATTCCTGCACTCGGTGGGACTCAGCTTTGAGTCGCTCTGTCGGGACGGAATTGATGCGGTGGTTACGCGTATTGAAATCAACTACAGGCTTTCGTTGCGATCACGTGATTTCTTTGTGGTCAGAGTGAAGATGCATAAGAAGGGGCGTCTCCGTTTTGTTTTTGATCAGGAGATCGTTCGCAGGTCTGACGGAGCCCGCGTGTTGGATGCGTCCGTGACCGGTGTCCTGACGCGGGCGGGAAAACCGATTGCGCCCGCACTGTTTGATTCCGTTTTTCGGGATAAGGGCTGGCTTGTCTAAAGAATGAATTGCCGGATTGCGCAGAAAAAGATCCGTTGGTAGAATCTAAACAGTTTTAGTACAACGGAATGCAATGTGGTAATTATGGTTGAAGGGGATTTTTCGGATAGAAACGACGCGCTGGTTCGGCAGGTTCGCGACATGCAGAACATGCTCGATCATGCGCCGGACATGGTCTTCCGGATTAACCGGGAGATGAAGGTCTGCTTCGTCAATCAGAGAGTTTTGGATGCCACGGGCATGAAGCGTGAAGATCTGGTTGGCAAGACCGCTATGGAAGCCGGATTTCCGGGGGAGCAAAGCCGGCAGTGGGAAAAAGTATATCAGGCCGCGTTCGATAGCGGTCAGGTTCAGGAGGCGGAGTTTCTTCTCAATACGGCCGATGGAGACCGATATTATTGCATGCGCATTGTTCCGGAAGTGAATGCCGACGGCACGGTTGATATGCTTATCGGTGTTACCCGCGATTCCACGGAGCGCCATGAAACGCAGCACCGGCTTGCCGAAAATGCACGGCTTTTTCGAACCATGTTTGATCAGCATAGTTCAGTGATGATGATCATTGATGCGGAAAACGGAGAGATCGTTGATGCCAATGATGCTGCGGCCCGGTTTTATGGCTATACCCGCGACGCGCTGCGGCACATGACCATTCAGACAATCAATCAGCTCCCGGAGGAGCGCACGGAAGAGGAGCGCCGCCGGGCGCGCGAAGAGAAACGAAACCATTTTGTCTTTCCGCACCGACTGGCCAATGGCGAAATCCGTTGGGTGGAAGTGTTCACATCCGTGATTCACGAGGCTGATCGTCCCGTTATCTGTTCAATTATTCACGATATTACGGATCGTCGGGAGCAGGAACGCAATCTGCAGCAGAGCGAGGCCCGCTTCCGGTTGGCGCTTGATGCCGCTTCGATCGTCTCCTTTGTGCTCGACCTGGATAGCTGGGCCGTTGAGGCGGTGATTCCGGATAGTATGACGCTGGACGAAGCATACACCATCTCATCACTGGATGAGATGGTGAAAATGATCGTGCCGGAAGACCGAGAGCCTTTTAAACAGCGGCTGCATGCCGCTATTAAGCAATCCGAGGTCTTCTATGAGAATGAGTTCCGAGTCCGCTACAAGGATGGTCGCATCGGGTGGCAGCATGATCAGGGGCGAATTGAATATGACCTTACCGGGCGTCCGGTGCGGCTTGTCGGAATTTCTCAGGATGTGACCAAGCGCAAGCTGGCGGAAATGGAGGTCGCTCAAAGTGAAGAAAAGCTGAAGCGATTCATTGAGCATGCACCGGTTGCGTTATCTATGTATGACCGAGATATGACCTGTATGGCGGCGAGTAAGCTATGGGGAAAGAATTTCGGGCAGGATGTTTCTGCGTTGATCGGTCGGAATCATTATGAGTTGCATCCGGATATTCCTCAACGTTGGCGGGATGCACATGCACAAGGCATGACGGGCCGATCCGTTCGGGAAGATGCGGATATATATAGACATCCGGACGGTACGGAGCAGTGGGTCAGCTGGGAGGTGCAGCCCTGGATGGATGCTGCCGGAGAAGTGGGTGGTATCGTGATTTCGTTCAAGGATATCACCGCCCATAAGCAAAGTGAGCTGAAGCTGCAGGCCCAGAAGGACCTTCTTCAGGGAATATTTGATCATGCGCCGGTTATGTTCATGCTTTGGGATGGCGAATTTAAACACTTCTCACTGAACAAGCATGCTGAAATGACAATGGGCTGGTCTTCCGCGGATGCGGCTCAGGAGGATTTTCTGGCACAGCTGTATCCTGATCCTGAGTATCGGAAACGGGTGGAGGATTACATGCAGTCGCTTGAACCGGGCTGGTGCGAGTGGATTGTAACCTGCAAGGATGGCTCCAGATTTCCCAGCGAGTGGGCGAATGTCCGACTGCCCGACGATACGTTTGTGGGCATTGGGGTGGACCTGCGTGAACGTCGGAGAGCGGAGCGCGTACAGCGTCGCCTCGCACAGTTCCCGTTGGAAAACCCGAATCCCGTCATGCGCTTTGATCAGACGGGAGAACTTCTTTTTGCGAATGCCGCTGCATGGAACTGGTTGGACTCCATCGGATGGAGCGGAGATGGCCCACTGCCCGAAGAGGTCAGGAATGCCGCACTTCTGGGATTTGATTCCGGCCACGCAGTCGAAACGGAGATTGAAAGCCGCGCCGGTCAAACCTTGTGGGTGTCAGTGGTTCGTCCCGGAGGGGAGGACTATGTCAATCTCTACGGGCGCGATATCACTCAGCATAAAACCGCCGAAAAAATGCTGATGGAGCTTAATAGCGGCCTTGAAAAGGAGGCTGAAATCCGCTGTGCCCAGTGGGTTGAGGCCGAGGCCCGCTTCCGTGGATTGGTGGAGCATGGATCGGATATATTCTGCCAGACGACAGCTAGCGGAAAGATTCTTTATCTCTCGCCCCAGTCTGAGCGGTACGGGTTTGTTCCGGCGGAATGGGAGGGGCGCTTTTTTGCTCGGGCCGTCCATCCGGACGACCGAGAGCATCTGATTGAAGAGTGCCGGAAAATGGTCGAAAAACGTTGCTCCAACCACATTCACTTCCGGATCCAAGTGACAGAAGACCGAATTTGCTGGTTTGAAGGGCGGAGCACAGTTCAGCAACGTGAAGACGGATCTGTTTCCGGAATTACCTTTATCCTCCGCGATTCGACAGAAAAGCGAGACGCTGAGATTGCCCTGCGCGACAGTGAAGAGCGCTATCGCGTGCTGTTTGAGTCGGAATCAGACGCTATTTTGGCATTCGATGTTGAAACGCTTCAGTTCGTTGATGTAAACCCATCTGCGGAGCGGTTATACGGCCACTCCCGTGATGAATTTCTCTTATTGCATCACACAGATATAAGTGCGGATGAAAAAAAGGCGCGGTTAATGGTTCCCGGTGCAGTTGTGAACGGGCGTTCATCAATGATTCTTAGCCGGCACCGCAAAAAGGACGGTACGGTATTTCCCGTTGAAATCAGTGCCTCCTTATTCGAATTCCGCGGCCGAAAGGTGGTCAACGCGGTTATTCGGGATATTACCGAGCGGGAGTTGCAGGGGCAGGAAATTGCGCGCAATCATGAAGAACTGCGCCGGCTTGCGTCGGAACTGTCTTTGGCCGGTCAGCATGAGCGGCAGCGGGTGGCAACGGAGTTGCATGATGGAGTCAGCCAACACCTGAGTTCTGTTTGTGTCCGGCTCGACTCATTAAAAAATGAGAGTGTTTCGCCCCGTGTTGCTGCCCAGCTTGAAAAGGTGTCGGAAGTGGTAAGCCGGGCTTTGGATGTGAGTCGCACATTGACTTTCGACCTCAGTTGCCCGCTACTGGATGAACTGGGATTGCCTGCCGCTCTGGGCGAGCTGTGCCGAACGCTTACGCATGAGCACGGGATCCAGTTCCAATTCGTCGGCGAGCAGTGCAGGATTCCTCTGTCACTCGATATGAAAATTGTCATATTCCGGGCTGTGCGCGAACTGTTCATCAATGTATTAAAGCATTCGTTTGCCCATTATGCACAAATTGAGCTGAGATGTGAAAACGCCAAAGTTCTGGTATGTGTTAAGGATGATGGTATAGGCTTTGATGCTTCCCGTGCGGGACTCGGTTTCTCGCCGACGGGGGGATTCGGATTATTTAGTATTGGCGAATATATTCGCCATAACGGCGGGGCCTTGACAATTCAGTCCGGGCCTGTCGGAGGAACGGAGATCTCGTTTTACATTCCGTTGGAGGTAGATGATGGAAAAGCAGATTAAGCTGTTGCTTGCAGAGGATCATGAAATTATGCGCGAAGCATTACGTAGTTTACTGGACGAGCATGATGAATATGTGGTCGTGGCAGAAGCGCAGAATGGCCGCGAAGCAATTGCCCTCGCGGCGTCAACCCGCCCTGATGTAATCGTGATGGATATCAATCTGCCCGAACTGAACGGAATTGAAGCGACCCGCAGGCTGCATGAAGATTTTCCCAACATGCATATCATAGGGCTTTCTGTGCATGAGAAAGGACGCATGGTGATGGAAATGATGAATGCCGGCGCGAGAGGCTATCTCCCAAAAACCAGTGCGGCACGCGAGCTGATTGATGCGATCAACACGGTTATGGAGGGAAAGGTGTATGTGAGTTCTTCTGTTCTGAGTGGGCTTATGGATGCTCAGCGGATGTCGTCTCATCCGGATGATGCTTTTGCGCGGCTGACGGAGCGGGAGCGGGAGGTGCTTCAGTTGCTCGCAGAGGGCTATGCGACCAAAGAGGTTGCCGATAAGCTGGATCTCAGCGTTCCTACCGTCCATACGCATCGGCAACATCTGCTGCAGAAGCTCGATGCCCGCGGAGTTGCGGATCTGGTTCGGTATGCAATACGGGAAGGTATCACCTCAACAGAATCATAGGCCCGGTGCTTGTTACACTTTTTTTTTCTTGTCCGCATCATAATTAATATGCTTCGGACTCATAAATGTGGGTATTTCAGGGTCACGTTTAATTAATTAGCCTGTGTGGATGATCACACTGGGAATTGTATTGGACTTAAACTCAAGCGAAACGTGGCGCAGCTGGAACCGTGCTTTGCTGGATGACGGTTTTAACCTTCGGATCTTTGATCCGGGCGAGATTGAATCGGCTGTAGCAACGGAGCATGCCTGCAATGCGGTGCTCATTGATGATCACACTGAAATGCTCGCCGCCGTTATCATGAAGATTCGAGCCCGATGCCCGACGGCAACAATCTGCATTGTCTCAGAACGGCATATCTTCAGTTGCTTTTACGAAGCGGTCCAATCCGGTGTTGCCTATATCTCAGAGCCATCCAGTCCGCAGAATTTTGTTTCACAGGTTCAAAAAATGCTCGGCTCCATTACCTTGGATCATACCCTTAATAAGGTTGCAGCTCTCTGGGGCCGGCACTCGGTCATCTGATGTTGCGATTCAGGGAGCCGCTTGAGCCGAAGTCCTGATTGGATTTTCCGGCAGTCGGAGCAGCTCCTCCATCAATCCTGAAACATTTCGGCCAACGGTATTTTCCCATTCCCAGACGATTTTCCCCTTCGGATTGATCTCAATCGCCCGTCCTTCCATTGCCTCCGTAATCAGGAGATTCCTGTTTGGGAGCCATTGGTGCTTACCCATGATACGGGAGAACAGAGGGTGTTCCTGTGTACCTTCATAGATTACTTCCGCCCGGTCCTCCGGCACGTTAACCCGAAGGATTCGGCTTTGCGTGCCGGGTTCCCAACGCTCCGGATGAGGTACATTGTTGTCGAAAACGGAGTAGCTGTTTCCATCAATAAAATCGGGATCATGCTGAAGGCTGAACAGACCGGGACTGGAAACATATTTTATCTTTCCGGACGTGCGGTTGAATACGAAGACGGTACTTATATTCCTGAGCGAAACCATGATGTCGCCCGGACCGAAGAATCCGGGTTTCATGTCTTCTGGAAACGGTTCGGCGTCATTCAGGTGCAAAAGGTCATCGAGAACATAGGGGCTTTCAATCAGGTCGGTTGTGAGCCAGTCGGTCAGTCCGTTTTTTTTCAGAATAAGATCGACCGACCACTCCTTAAGCACCGTTCCTGACTGAGATACTTCAAGGATAATATATTCGTCATAGGGAATCCGGCGGTTCGGGAAATCCGGATTGATCTCGTTGCGGGTCTTCTGGGCACATATCCAAAGGGTTCCATCATCGTGCCGGTGAATAGAGTGGTGAGTTCGGTAAGGCAGCTTCCATACGACCCGGCTATCCGGATCCATGCAGACGGTTCCGAGATGCTCATAGTTATAGACCAGATTTCCGTTCGGAAGAAGTACTGCGCCGTGTATATGGGTGCCAGGAGATGATTTCGGACGGATGTCATCGGGCAGATGTTGAGCATCCGGCCATGCATCAAACCAGTTGACAATCCATTCGTGAACCATTGTCCCGTTCATATCCCTGAGCTCTACCGCAAGGTCCAGATGGTCGGATATGCAGGTAATCAGGTTGTATCCTTTTTCTTGAGCGGGCGTCGGATTAACGAATTTCGGACGGGTTTGTCGCACATAGAACCACTCAAGTCGGCTGTTCTCGGTCAGTTCGGTTCGGCGCGTTCGTTGACGTATCAGCTCTTTATACCCTTCTCCGGCGCTTTTATAGAATACATATGGAAAAACCTCGAAGTGACCGACTCCAACGCCGAGATTAAAGAAAATGAAACACAGTGAGGCGCAAAGTAGAAGCGTTTTGGCCGATCTAAAAGGAGAGGATTGATTCGTCATCCGAAATACCTTCACTCATTTGGGCTCTCCATCACAGACTGGTGACGAAAAGTGGCGGAGGAAGTGGGATTCGAACCCACGAGACCTTTCGGCCCACACGATTTCGAATCGTGCGCTTTCAACCACTCAGCCATTCCTCCGTAGCTTCTGCAAAGAAGTGGGAAGGTAGTAACTTCCCTTGCGCCGGGCAAGTATAATTGTCAGGCAAGACTCGGGCCGACTGGAGATTGGTACGCTTGTATTGGTTTCTGGTCAGTCCGGTGCATTTGTATTCTTTGAGCCGGGGCATAGCACTCGAATCTTGATTTTCAGGGGCAGGGTTGTGGTTTCTTGTGGGCTGGTTTTTGTCGAAGGGGAAAGAGTGGGACGCACCCATGGTGGTGCGGCTCTTTATGTTGTGTCATTGATTTGAGTGACATGACCTCTGCTCTTTGAGGCGATATATATATCTTATAACGAAGGCAATCTGAAAAATATCATGCAATATAAATCCGAGGTCTGCGTTTTTATTAGATTGGCTTTGGGGAGGTTGTAGATGTTGCGAACAGGAATTCATGCAGGATTTTTTGTCGCTATATTGCTGGGAAGCGGCTGTGTTTGGATGCGTGACCTGCCATATCGCGATCAGCGTGTGGCGGCGGATCGGGCGTTCGAGAGCCAGGAGTATGTGTTGGCGGCGGCTCGCTACGAGGCTTTGCGCGATCAGTATCCAGAAACCCGTATTCGGGAAGACCTGATGTTCCGTCAGGGAGTGGCGCTTTACTCAGTGTGCAGTTATCATGGTGCCCGCGATGTCTTTATTGACTATCTCTCTTCCTATCCGCGCGGTTCGTACCGCGCCGATATTCAGGATTACATCAAGAAGATTGATGTGCTGATGTCGCGTTCAACGCCGGCGGAGGCCCGCAAACTGGAAGAGGCCAAGGCCATGGATAATCTCGATGTGCTGGGGCGTCTGCTGGCGGAGCATCCGACCGATTGGCGCGTTCTTGAGGCGATTGGAGATGTGCATTGGAAAATCGGAAACTATGACGAAGCCATTGATGCCTACTATAAGTCGCAGCGCATTGCGTCGACCTACGAGGAGCGTGAGCTGAATAACGGAAAGCTGATTCTCGACAGTGAGGGCAATCCGGTGCCGGTTAATCCGAAAATTCTTTCCGAAATGCAGATCAAGGAGCAACCGTTGCGGGTCTATGACCTGCATGCCTACACCTCTCGAAATCAGGAAAACGTGCTGGGTGGGGATCTGCAGTTTTATAACCTGACCGGCAGCCTCCGGAATCAGGGACGGCAGCTTCTTCGGGATGTAGAGGTCGAGGTGACGTTCAGGGATCTGGGAGGAAACATTCTGGATGTCGACTATGTTTCCATCGGGTCGTTGGGGCCGGGCGAGGTACGTGCGTTTATCTCGCGGGCAGATGACTATGACAATCTTTATAACATCGTGGATCATGATGTCTCGGTTCATTGGCGTGAGTAAAGGATGGATGATTCGATGAGTGAATCAGAAATGTTTCGAAGCAGGGCCGTAAGGCGGGTGTGTGGCTTTGTATTTTGCGCACTCTTCGTCCCGTTCACTGCGCTTGCAGAAAATGAGCGCCCTCAGGTGCGTGTTGAGGCCCGCATCCTTGAGTGGCAGCGTTCAAACGATCTTGATGTGGATTTTGCGGTTGCGTACACGCGGGATTCGGGCGGCGGTGCCAATGTTGAAGAGGCTGCTTTGACGTTGATGCCGAACGATGCGCTTTCTTCGGCGGCCCGGGTCTTCTTTGATGAAATCGAAGCGGCATCCGGAAGTTTTGATGCTGTTGTAGAGGTGCTTGAAACGGCCGGGACGGTTCGTATTTTAAGTAAGCCTTATAACGTGGTAACTTCTGCGGAAGTTGATGCCGGGGATTTCAGTTCCGTGAAGGTTGATCCGGCCTACACGGCTACGCTGAGTAATGAAACCGAGATTCCTTATGAAACTGCCAAGGCTGTGGGGCCGAATCTGGTTTCGGTAACGGAATATCAGAAGGCCGGTGTTTCTCTGGTTGTCAGTGTGCAAAAGGTGATTGACAACAATCTGGTTGTGCTGACGATGGATTCTATTGTCTCGGATGTTACCGGCTTCGTGAACGTTGGACTGAACAGTCAGGGAGAGCCGATGCGTGTTCCGAAGATTGATAGGCGCTCAATCAAGAACCGCCTGATTGTTCCGCACGGTAAGGTTTTTATTGCCGGACTTATGAAAACGACCCAGCAGGTTGAGCAACGTCGAGGTATTCCGTGGCTTGGCGAGCTTCCGGTGCTCAAATATATCTTTTCGCGAACGCGAATGGTCGAGGTCGACAAAGAACTGGTGTTTCTGGTAAAGGCGGAGATTCTTACGCCGTACAGACCGGTTTCATTTGAGGATGGTGAGTCATGATGAAGCGATCTCTGATTATCTCACTGTTTGCTGCTTTCAGTTGCATCGGTTTTGCGCAGGAAAATCCTGCCCCGGAGCCGGAGCAGGAAAATCATGTGCCGGAGGAGCTGCGATACAGTAACAAACCGGAATGGCAGATGGTGGCAATTGAAGCATTGGTTGTTGAGATCAATGAGGAGCGTGCCCGTGAGTTTGGCCTCACGTATGGACTTTCCACGCTGGACGCGACCGGGGCCAATGCGTCCGGTATCGTGGATGGCGCAAATGTCGGGCTTGGCGCGCAGGCATTCAGTACGGTTCCGGTTGCGCAGCTCGCCGAAAATGCAAACGGAACGACCAGTCTTTCCTTTGCGGATAGAATGCCTGGACTGGGTATCAGTCTGGCTGGAATTGATGTTGATACTGCAGTAATCGCTGCACAGCTCCGCATGCTACTGGATCGCGGCGAGGCGGTGGTGCGAACAAGACCTGTTGCCGTTGCGCTCAATAGAACCGAGGTTCAGTTTGAAACGGTGGATGAAATTCCATATGTGGACGTCAACGAAAAAGGCAATCTAGGGATTCAGAAGAAAAAGGCCGGCGTCCGGCTTCAGGTAACGCCTACGATTGAAGTGGATTATCCCGGAGCTGTGACACTTGATATATCAAATATTGAGATTTCGAGCGGGTCTACATTTATCACGTTGCAGAATGTGAATCGCCCTGTGATCAGTGTCTCGCGCACGAAAACCCGGATCACATTGCGTGAGGGTGAAACCTTTATTGTGGGCGGACTTAAAACGCGTCGGACCACGATGGAGGAGGAGCGGGTTCCCATTCTCGGAAGAATTCCGATTATAAAATGGTTGTTTACCAGTCGGCGTGAAGTTGAGCGTACCGTGGATGTCCTGTTTTTCATTACGCCCAGTATTCTCGATCCCGGCGAAAATTTCCTTCTACCGTATGATTTCGAGAACAAGGAGTTCCTCGGAACGTCCATAGACGGTTGATTTCTTTCTTTTTAAGCAGTCCTTTTTTCGTATTTGTAAATAGGATGATAATAGTCCTAAATAGGTGTGGTATTTTTATCGGGAATGACTATCCTGCTTTCCGTGCAAGGGAGGCGTGATTATGAGAGCAATAACAAAACTTTTGTTGTTTCCGTTTGTCATGACGGCGGTTGTCTGGGCGGGGGAGCCTGTTCTTTATGAGGTTTCCGGAGAAAAGTTTGAAGGATATGCCGAAAAGGGGCGGGATGGTTCGCCTCTCATTCTTTTGGTCCATGACTGGGATGGCTTGACGGAATATGAAGTGAAGCGAGCCGGAATGCTGGCTGATATTGGATATTCGGTTTTCTGCGCAGATCTCTTCGGGGTCGGAATTCGTCCGACGGAAATAGCGGACCGGCGTAAATGTACAACCATGCTGAGTGAAGATCGGCCCAAAATGAGAGCCTTGATGCAGGGTGCGCTGGATGCGGCGAAGGCTCAGGGGCTGAATGTCGGAAATTGCGTGGCCATGGGCTATTGTTTCGGTGGTACGGCGGTTTTGGAATTTGCACGGTCCGGCGCCGAACTTAAAGGCTGGGCAACTTTCCATGGCGGGCTTGGTCTGCCGGATGGGCAGGACTATTCCAAGGTGTCGGGTGAGTTTCTGGTCATGCACTCGATTCAGGATGGCATGGCGCCGTTTTCGGGGTTGGCAGAGGGGCTGGAGACTGCCGGCGTTGGAGCGCAGCTTATTTGTTACAGCGATGCGCCGCATGGATGGACTGTTTTCGGGTCGGATCGTTATCGGGAAGATGCTGATAAACAGTCATGGCTGCTTTTTTTGCAGTTTCTGAATGATGTGTTGAAGAAATAGATCCGGAGGCGGGTGTCGAGTGTGCCGGCGCTCTAAATAAAGACGAGAAGGAATGATCATGAAAGCAGCGATAGCAAATTTGTTAAATGCGTTGGTTTTAATCGGACTCGGACTCGGACTCTGGGGCTATTTCGGGTCGGGAACGCCGTCGGCAACCGCGTTTATTCCGGTGGGATTCGGTGTAATCCTTCTGGGCTGTCATCCTGGCGTCCGGAAAGAGAATAAGGTTGTGGCACACATTGCAGTTCTTTTGACGCTTATCATTCTGGTTGCCCTGATTAAACCGCTTACGGCTGCGGTCGGCCGGGATGATGAAGAGGCCGCCGCCCGCGTTACAGTAATGATGGTGACCTCGCTGGTTGCCATGTTCTTCTTTATAAAGAGCTTCGTCGATGTCCGCCGTGCCCGGGCTGCTGCGGCCCGGGCAAGTGCCTGACTCTTCTCCGGCTACAGTTAAATGACAGAGCATCATAAAAATTAGTTGCTCTATTCGCGCATCGTCTAAACGGAGATCAACAGCCGAGGGAATAAGACGGTATATTGAGATAGTTCTTTTTCCTTTCGGGGTCATCGGTGTTGAGTTGGGCGTGATCTCTGGGCCTCTATAATGAAGTCGTGTATTCGGCGATTTGAATGATCCGAATTTGTTCCTGATTGAGGCTGTCGAATTCATTTGACGTATAGTACTCTGAAATGCAGAGTGCTATGCGTCATGAAAAACGAAATAACAGTTGATGAGGCAAGGCGGGTGCTTGGAGAGATTGATGCAACCCGGATGCGGGCCCGAAATCTGATATTTGCAGAATTCGCGGGGATTCCGTTGATGCTGTGGGGACTTATCTGGGCGTTCTGCCATTTGAACGGTTTCTATTATATGCATCTCGGCAGGGATCTTCTGGATGGGGATCCTGATCGGTCATGCAGTTGGGTTGTTTGGTCCGGCCTGACTGTTACGGGTATATTCGTTGTCGCGAAGCTGTGTTATGCGAATCCGGTTCGATCAAAGGGATCCTGGATTGATCGATATCGTGCTCCGTTGCTGGTTCCTGTTTGGTTCGCATTTCATTTCCTGACCGCTGGTCTGCATACGTTCCGCGATGGTCTGCAGATGAGTGCCTATCATTCCGCGTACTTTATGCTGATGTTTATTGTGTTCGGCCTCCTGCTGGGAAGCGGTCTTTTTTTCTTGGTGGGAGTATTAATCAGTTGCTGGACGCTTGCGGGATACTATTTGCTCCCGGAGTACTACCATCTCATTATGGGCGTGGGAGCGGGCGGAACATTGTTTGTGGCGGGGGTTGTTTCTTTGATCCGGTGCCGGCGGGGCAGGTCGGTTGAGGTCGAGGCCGGCGAAGGGCTGGATGTCTAGTCATGCTTGATTCGATCATTCATCAGCCGGTGCGGTTGCGGATTATGTCGGTGCTGGTCGATCTTGCACCGGGAGACGAAGTTGATTTTGTGCACCTTAAAAAGGTGCTTTCCTTGACCGACGGGAATCTGGGGGCGCATCTCCTGAAGTTGGAGCAGGCGGGCTATATCAAGGTCAACAAAATGTTCGTGGATCGGAAGCCGCGCACCTATGTGCAGGTTTCTGGGGTCGGGCGAGATGCCTATGGCGCGCATGTGCAAGCGCTCCGGTCGATCATTGAGTTCGGCGGAAATGGAAAGAGGTGACGCTGTGGGAGTGAATAAAAGTGCTGCATATGGGTTGGTTGCGCTACTGATCGCGGTCCTTTGTTTCGGAATTTACCGGCTCGGTATTCAGCATGGTCGGCAAATGGTTCTAACCGGATCAAGGGGGCAATGTGCGGAATGCGTGGGCGATTTTGTTGGTGCCGGCTCCGGGCAAAATGGTTCGGCACAGATCGGGAGTGGTCCGGCGCCGTTGGGGAATTCGGACGCTGTTCCGGTGGGGCGGATTCAGATTGAGTCGGCGCAGAAGCAGCGGCTGATGCGGAATCTTTCAGAAAATCTGGCGATGCCTGGAATGAGCCGGATGATTCAGGGCCAGCAGCGCGTGTTGATGGTCAGTCAATATGGCGACCTGATTGAGACCCTTGGATTAAACGAGGAAGAGGCCGGGTATTTTGTTGATCTGCTGACGGCTCGTCAGATGTTCAATGTCGATATGGGAATGAAGCTTATGACGGGTATGCTCTCGGAAGAGGAGCGGAAAGAACTTTTGCAACGCGTGGGAGAGGGTGTCAATAAGGTCAATGATGAGATTGACTGGTTTCTGAATAATGAGGTCGATAGCGAGTACTTTGACTACTATGAACAGACCGAGGGAGAGCGGACGCTCGTCGGATCTTTAAATGACCGGTTGAGTCAGGCTGGTCTGTCGCTGGGAGACGGAGTGGACAAAGAGTTGATTGCTATTCTTCATGAGGAGATCAGCGACTATCCATTCAGTGTACAGTTCGAGGAGGGCGGAAGCCCGGTTTTCTCTCGTTTTACAGATGGCAATATCGCCATCTTTATTCATGAGATGCAGGGGTTGCGTGAACCAGTTCTGAATGAAGCAGCGGCGGTTTTGAGCCCAGCACAGCTGGATGTCCTTTCTTATTCGTTTGGGCAGTATATCGAATTTTATGATCAGCGCTTTCGGATGGTGCAGCAGTTTTTTAATCCGGCGCAGTAATTCCTGAGATCGGCAGAGAAAGCTCAGTGACCTCTTGCAAAAGGGCTGGCTCGGCGGTTTCTTCGATATCAAGTCTCCGCATCGGAATAGGGTGAGCTAGCGTCCTCTTTCGGGGAGCTGTCGGCAGGGGGCAAATTAACGGAGCCTCAGTCACTTTCGCCCTGGATGAATACCGAACAACGATCTCGTATTTTTGCTGTCGAGAGCGCAGCGCTGTCGATGGGTGCCTCGTGGTTCCGAGCAATTCCATGTGGATATTCAAAAGCAGAAGAAAATTCTGGAACTATAATAGTAACTATTATACTGCTAAGAAGTATTGATGCCGGAAATATCGCATGAATCTGGAAAACTGGAAAATACAACTGCGCAAGGGGCTGCTGGAACTGGTCGTTCTGAATCTGCTCTGTTCGCGCCGTCGCTATGGATATGAGATGGTTCAGTTGTTGAAGACCATGGATGGCATGGCCATTCGCGAAGGTAATATTTATCCCATCCTTGCGCGGCTGAAGTCAGACGGGCTGGTTGAAATCCGTGTGGAGACTTCGCCCGATGGGCCGTCGCGGAATTCTTATGGGCTTACCGATCAGGGCCGGCGGCACATGGAAGAGATGAGGCAGCATTGGGAGCGGTTGTCGGTGAGTATTGAAGCGGCGATTAAGGGAGAACTCGGATGACATTATCACAGCAGCAGTGGCATCAGGTTCGATCCGGTTATTTGTCAGAGGTCGAGCAGGCATTGAGCCGGGCGCCAAAAGAGGAGCGCCGTCAGATCCTTGAAGAACTTGAATTCCACCTTAATGAACGATTCGGCGAATTGTCACCGGACAATCAGACATTCGAAAACATGCGGCAGATCATTTCGGACATGGGCCCTTCTGATGAGTATGCCGCTTTGCTGGGTGAAAGAATTCCTCCGGGCAGAGCGGGTTTTCTCCGTTCGTGGAGGGCGCTTTCTCTGGTCGCGGTGCCTCTTGTGCTGTTTATATGCGTGGGGTTGTTTGTTTCTTTTGGGTTGCGGAGGTCCGGTCCGGTTGTTGTTGAGGTGTCTCCTGGGATTCTAATGAATGCGGTCGATCCGGATATTTGCGAAATATCGGTTACCTTCGATTGTGCTATGTTGGATAACAGTTGGTCATGGACGGGCGGCGGGGAGCATTACCCGAAGATCATCGGCCGTCCGGAATATGACTCCGATTGCAAAACCTGCACATTGCCGGTCAGGCTGGAGCCGGGGCGCTGGTATGCAATCGGAGTTAACAGTCCGGCCCACGCAAATTTCCGGTCGGAAAATAAGGTTCCGGCTGATCCCTATTTAATTCTATTCGCAACGGCTGATGAGGATGGTCGCCCGACAGCTATTCCGGAAGATGCGGTGAAGCTGATGAAGCAGATTAATTCTAAATGGAGGAGGCACGGATGAGATCAGTCGCAGGTGCTTTGTTTTTGGCTGTTGTGGTTTCGGTAGTAGCCCATGCCACTCCTCCCGTGGTTGTCAAGCTGGTGCCGGAGGATGGGGCGCTGGATGTTTCTGGCGATACTGCGGAGATTCGGATTACCTTTGATCAGGATATGAACCACGAAGGATACTCTATCTGTGGTGGAGGAGAATTTTTCCCGGAGATTCAGGGGCGGGGAAAATGGGAGGATGCGCGTACGCTGGTGCTGTCCGTTGCGCTGGAGCCGTCGCATGTATACTCGTATGGAATTAATTCTCCAAGGCATCAGGGTTTCAGGGATGTTTCCGGTGAGCCGGCGGAGGTGAGGCTTGTGCGGTTCCGAACTGCTGGGAAAAAGAGCGGTGATCATGTTGTGGAAATGCGGGAGGCCAATGCGCTGGCTGTTGGAAAACTTCGGGCGGCGGTTGATGAGAACTATTCCTATAGGGATCTGCGGGGTGTCGACTGGGATGCGGTGTTTAATCGGTATCGTGAGTCGTTGCTGGATGCTGCGAGTCCGATGGAGTTTGCGCAGCTTGCCGGGATGCTTCTGGCGCCGAGCGGGGATAAGCATGTATGGCTAAAGGTGGATGATCAGGTTGTGCCGGCCTGCTTTCAGCTTTCGACTCCGAACGCCAATCCTCGGTTGTTGGATAGGCTGGTGCCGAATCTCAAAGGGCGGAATGCCAATATCTATACGGGCAGGTTTCCGGACGGTATCGGTTATGTCTTTATTGCCAGGTGGAGTCTTGAGCAGCGTTCGGATTATGATGTGTTGTACGATGCGTTGGTTGAGTTTGCTGATGCGCCGGGGTTGATTTTGGATGTTCGCTGTAACAGTGGCGGAAGTGAAATCCTGGCCAGAGAGTTTGCCGGATGCTTGGTTGATGCGTCGAAGGTATATGCGAAGCATGTGAATCGCGATGCCGGTGAGTCGTCCGGATTTTCGCCGGTCCATGAGCGAATTTTGCAGCCTAACACGGAGCATTCCGGTTATTCCGGAAAGATTGCCGTTCTGGCGGGGCCGGCCGTCATGAGTAGTTGCGAGGCGTTTGTTTTGATGATGAAGCAGGTGCCGGGGTGTGTGATTGTCGGTGAAGCGACGCAGGGCAGTTCAGGTAATCCAGTGCCGTATGATCTGGGCAACGGAGTTCAGGTATATCTTCCGTCGTGGCGGGCCATGCTTCCCGATGGGTCCTTCTTCGAGGGAAAAGGAATTGAGCCTGATATCCATATAAAGGCCCGGGTGAGTGATATTACTGAGGAACATGATCCTGTAATTCATGCGGCCTTAAATGTGCTGCGAAGTGGTTCGTCGAGTGATAGAGCAGAGTGTAATTGAGCCTGCAAGGCGTTGGATTTGGGATTTTTAATGGGGCCGGCGCCTGTTTCGCAAAAAAAAAGCAGCTCTGAGGGCGGGTTGATCCGTCGTTTTGGAGGATTGGACGGCATGTTTTATTATCGGTTTTGCTCTCTCTGTAGCCCTGTTTATATGTGGCAGGAGTAAAATCTTCAATAAAGCTCCTTGCGCAAAGTCCGTTAAATTATGCGGTTGCGAAAGGGGGTGAAAATTTATTGATAAAACGGTTGCGGCGACGGCAATTCTGACTACTATCCGTCCCCCTGTTCACGAAACGCCGAGTGCGCTGCACAACGCCGGACGGGCAGAAATTGTTCTTTGGATACAGCACAGATTGCGGAGTGGATCAATGTAAGATTCATGCCCAATGCGAAGCAAAACGCGCTAATAGCCGTTCATGCTGACCGGGTAAGAATCAGTCTGAAATCAGCTCAGTAATTCGCAATTTGGCCTGTTGAAAATAATTTGATTTTCGGGTTGATCGAAAAACTTCGATCGCTACTATAGCCCGCCTTGTTCGAAACAAGCCGGCGATTGAAACACATCGTGCAGGTCGGACAGGATGCCTCCCGAATGGGTCGCAAAATTGATCTTTGATACGTGAAATAAAAAAGTTGAACTTAGGGATTGCGAAGTCAGTAATTCTGATTACTATGTCCCGCCCTGTTTCAAACAGAAAAGCTTCTTCTGAGGCTTCTCGAAAACAGGTTGTTCTTCGAAAATATTTTTTCGCAAAAAGCGGTTGACTCATTCAACGAGTTTGATAAGTTGTCCGCCGCTTCAACGGGAAAGCCGC
>JAFGVP010000037.1 GCA_016937945.1 Pontiellaceae bacterium
CTGGAGCTCGGAGGAATCCGATGATCAGACTTTTTCTACCCCGGCGATTGCCGACAAACGGGTGGTATACACTTCCGATAACGGATGGATCTATGCCGTGGACCGGGCCATCGGACGGACGCTCTGGTCGTACGATACCGGCGGCCTGCCCGGCTCTGCCGTGATTGCCGGCGACAAGGTGCTGGTGCCGGTTGACGGCAGCCTGCTGCTGCTGAGCCTGTCCGACGGGAAACTGCTTTGGAAACAGTCGATCAGTGATGAGATTACTTCTGCCGCCGTGATCGGAAACCGGGTGGTTGTCGGTGCGGATGATGGAACCATCAGTCTGTGGGGAACGGCCGGAGATCGAAAGGATGAAGGCAAATGAGCGGAGCGCTGCTGGAACTCAGTAAGGTCACCAAACGGTATGGATGCGATGCAGAGGTTCTGACCGGAGTCGATCTGACGATACAGCCCGGGGAACGGGTGTCGATTGTCGGGGCGTCCGGCTGCGGCAAAAGTACCCTGCTGAATCTGATCGGAACCATGGATCGTCCGGACAGCGGATCCATCCTTTTCAACGGCGCGGACACTTCGGCGCTGAACCCGGCGGAAACCGCCCGTTTCCGCAATGAGAGCGTGGGCTTTGTTTTTCAGCTGCATCATTTGCTGCCCCAGTGCTCCGCGCTGGAAAATGCCATGATTCCAACGTTGGTAAACGGCCGGAGCCGGGAGGCGCGGGAGCGCGCTCTGTACCTGCTCGACCGCGTGGGGCTCTCCGGGCGGGTTTCGCACCGTCCGGGACAGTTGTCCGGCGGCGAACGCCAGCGCGTGGCGGTCGTGCGGGCTCTGATCAATCGGCCTCGCCTGCTGTTGGCCGACGAACCGACCGGCGCGTTGAACCGCGGGGCCGCCGATGAATTGATGACCTTGCTGCTGGAGCTGAACCGCGAGGAAAACCTTTCGATGATCATGGTCACGCATTCCGACCGGCTGGCCGGACAGCTTGATCGCGCACTCGTGCTGGAGAACGGTCGGTTACAATGATTCGCCTGCTCTGGTCCAGTCTGCGTTTTTACTGGAAGGTCCATCTGGGCGTTCTGAGTGCGTCGGCTCTGGCTGCTGCGGTGCTCACGGGGTCTCTTTTGGTCGGGGATTCCATGGATGGCACCCTGCAGCGAACCGCCCTGCAGCGTCTTGGAACCATCCATTATGCGATGCAGCTTCCGCACCGCTTTGTCTCGGAATCGCTCGTGCGTCGGATGGAACCCGATGCCGCCGGCCTGCTGCAACTGCGTGGCATGGCCATGACGGAGGATCAGCAGCTAAACCAGGTCCAGGTGATCGGGTGCGATGCATCGTTCTGGCGGTTTTCCGGAATACCCTTTGAGCTGGCGACCGGCGAAGTTGCGCTCAGCCGCCGGCTGGCCGATGCGCTGCTGGTGCAGGCGGGGGATGAAATATCGCTGCGCATGGATAAGCCGGGGCTGCTGCCGATGGATGCTCCGCTGGCCCGGCAGGAGGACCGCGCCGTACGTGGGCGGTATACGGTCAAACGCATTGTCGGGGATGATGAGCTGGGCCGTTTCGGTCTGTCCGTGAGTCAGGTTCCGCCGTACAACGCTTTTGTTAACCTGCATGCCTTGCAGGAGCGGGTGGATCAACCCGGACGAATCAACACGATCGTTACGGGCGAGCAGGATCCCTCCATCCCGTTTTCCCGTTCCTGGACGCCGGAGGATTTCGGCCTTCACTTTGTCCGGCATGATTCGATCGTTCAGTTGGAGTCGGACGGCATCTATCTCGATGCAGAAACCGCACGTGCGGCGCATTCGGTGTCCGGTGCCGTCGGAACACTGACCTATCTGGTTAACGCACTCTCCTGCGGAGATCTCTCCACGCCGTATTCCTTTGTCGTCGCTTCCGGTGATCAGGGATTGGGTGAACAGGAGATGCTGATCAACCGATGGCTTGCCGACCGCATTCATGCGGGGGAGGGCGATGCGGTCCGCATGCGCTATTATGAACTGCTTCCCAATGGAACCTTTGAAGAGCGCGAACGAAATTTTACGGTGCGTGGAATTCTCGAAATGGAGTCCCTCGATCAGGAGCGCGAGCTGGCGCCGCCGTTTCCCGGCCTGACGGATGTGGACCGCTGTGCCGACTGGGATATCGGCATGCCGATGGAGGAAGCCGCGCTGGAGGATGCGGATAATGAGGCATACTGGGAGGCCTTCCGGCAGATGCCCAAGGCCGTAATATCCCTGGCTGCCGGTCAATCGATGTGGGCCAACCGGTTCGGCGCTCTGACGACGGTGCGCTGGACAACAAACGAAAATGTGGAAACCGCATTCAGGGAGGCCTATCAGCCGGAACGTTCCGGGTTTCGCTTTATGCCGGTCCGGCAGCAGGCGCTGGAGTCGGTGGCGAAGGCGATGGATTTCGGCCGGCTGTTTGTGGGGATGAGCTTTTTCCTGATCGTTTCGGCCCTGCTGCTGACGGCCATGGTGTTTGTCTTCGGCGTTCAGGAGCGGTCCGCTGAAATGGGCGTGCTGATGGCAGCCGGGTGGAGTCGCGGACGGATTCGTCGCCTGCACCTGTTGGAAGGTGGATGGGTGGCGTTGCTGGGATCAATGCTGGGTGGATGCCTGGGGATCGGTTACACCCGGCTGCTGATCTTCGGGTTGACGCATGCCTGGGGCGGCGCGGTTGCTCATGCCGGAATCCAATATTTCGCCTCCCCGACAACCCTCGTGACAGGGATGGTTGTCAGTTTCTGCTGCGCCCTGTCGGCCATGGCGCTGGCCGCATGGCGCCAGATGCGGCACTCCGCGCGGGATCTGCTTCAGGCGGATTTTTCCGATGAAATCCATCCGCAATCAGTTTCCTTAACGCACGGGACCGGCCGGCGCGTTGGTGTGATCTCTGTGATCCTGGCGGCTCTCTCGCTTGGGCTGGTTGCCTATTCTCTTGTGGTACAGGGTCGCAATCTTTCCATGCTCTTTTTCGGGGCGGGCGGGCTTTTGCTGGTTGCCGGCGTGATGGCCTGTTCGATTCCGCTGCAGCGCATGGGACTTGATTCGGATCGATGGAGTTTAAAGGAACTGTCCCGCCGGAATGCGGGGCGCCGGCGAAGCCGTAGCCTGGCGGTCATCGCCCTGATGGCTTCCGGCTGTTTTCTGGTATTTGCGGTCTCCTCCATGCAGGAGAATGTTACGGCGCATGCCGATCAGCCGGATTCGGGGACAGGAGGATTTCCCTGGTTCGGTCGTTCCTCCCTGCCGATCCGCGAGGGTCTCGATGGGGTTGGCCTGCGCGTACACGACGGCGACGATGCCAGCTGCCTGAATCTGAGCCGGGCCCGTGTGCCCACGCTGCTGGGGATTGATCCGGTGTTCATGTCCGGGCGCCGCGCCTTTCTGAAAGATGACGATGTCTGGCAGTTGCTGGAAATCTCTCTTCCTGATGGAATGATTCCCGGACTGGTGGGGGATACCGATACCGCCATGTGGGGCCTTGAAGTCGTGACCGGTACGGACCACGGGGATGTACTGGATTATGAGGATGAGTTCGGTAATCCGATAAAAATTAAGTTGGTCGGCGCTCTGCCGATGCGGCTTTCGTTGTTTCAGGGAACGGTACTGATCTCGGAAAAACATTTTGTCGAATGCTATCCCGGAGAATCAGGCAACCGGATGTTCCTGCTGGATCAAAAACCGGATCTTTCAACGTTTGAACGCCAGGGTCTGGACGTCGTCCGCTCGATCGATCGACTGCGCGATTTCTACAGCGTGGAGTCGACTTATCTCGCCATGTTTCTGGTGCTGGGTGCCATGGGGCTGGTGGTCGGCAGTCTGGGCATGGGCGTTGTGGTGCTTCGCAATGTGCAGGAGCGCCGCGCGGAGATTGCGTTGCTGCAGGCTGTGGGGTATCGGACCGGCGAGGTCCGGCGCCTGCTGTTCATGGAACACGTTTTCCTGCTCGGCAGCGGACTTGGAATCGGATTGATCGCCGCCTTTGTCGCCATGATTCCGGCACTCTTTATTACGCGAACCGACGTATCCGTTGCGGGAATGGGATGGCTGTTACTGCTGGTTCTGGTCTGCTCAATCACGTGCATGGCCGTTGCCGTTCGTTTGGCGCTGCACCGTGATGCCCTGTGCACGCTCCGCAACGAATAAGCGATCCAGACCCGAGGTATCCGCCGAAGTTTGGTTCTCCGTGGAATTTTATGGTGGAGACACTGGGATTTCGCTTTGACTGGATTACAGGATAAACCGGATAAAATCCAGTGCATCACAGGAGCAGTGGATTCTTATGGTATTGAAATGCAATGGATAGCGGTAATTCGTGATGGAGGTGAACGATCGGTGGGGTGAGGAGAATTCCTTTTTGGAGGCATGATCCCGATGCTCCTGTTATCCTGTCGGAAAACCACCATTCATCACAAAAATAGGTTCATGACCCATTTCCGGGGGCTATGATATAAAATACCGTGTAGGTCGTGCCTCCGAGGAACGAGGGGCGCGAAAGTTGTCGAACGAGAGGACACGCTGCCACCTCATTCTTCGGCGAACAGCGTCCTACACCTCTCCCCTGAAATGGGCAACGCACTTGTGATTTTACCGGTATCACCCCCCGTGAAATACGACAGAAAATGAAAGATCACGGATGAAATCCGATTCAGACGGGTGCTATAGCATTTCGGAAAAACTGTAGCCGCCTTCCAGTAGCAGGCGGGACGCCTGCGGTACGTGCTGCAGCCATCTCCGGCTGTACTCAATGCGGCATTTTCCTTGTCTGCACATTCTGGATGCCTGTTACCGAACATTCCTGTTTTTTTTGAGGCCATAACTCCACTCCTTGGACATCTCAATAGTGAATCACTCGTTTCCATTCTGAGGCTGTCCGGTCCTTTTGATGATAGAAGTAATCCTTTGTAGTGGCATCGGAGCGAAGCGGAGATGGTAAACGTAATCCTTTGTAGTGGCGTCGGAGCGAAGCGGAGATGGTAAAAGCGCTTACGTCAGTGCCACTGATAACACCCGCAATAGCGGGAGGAAAAAAGGAATGAACGAGTCCAGCAATGACGATCCAGCCAGTCGCATTGTTCCCGATTCATGGGGGCGTAAAGGCTGATGAAAGGCCGCATTCTTTTTTAATCGGTTCGTAACCATCTCAATGAAAACGAGGTAATTGAGATCCTTAGTCTGTAGATGAATAGTCTTCAATCGGTTCTACTGGTTCATCTGCAAATCAACTGAGGATTTCAATGAATCTAGAACAAGTTTTCGGCGAAGAACTTCGCAAACTCCGAGAAGAAAAAGGGCTTTCGCAAGAGCAACTCGCTGGAATGAATAAGGAGTTGAGCTCGTCAGTAATAGAAAACGGTATTCGTTGTTGTCGCGAAATCGAATCAGAGACAGTTTGGGTTGTATGTCCTTTTTGCGGCGAAATAAATATCTGTTGTCATGCGTGTGAAGAGTGGATCGAAGAATTGGCAGAAAATTGTCATCGATGCATCAATGGGTATTTTTTTGTTCAAGGCAGGCATTAAGAGGGGAATGGAAATATTTCCAATGTTTGGAAAATGAGACTGATAGTCTGTGGACGGAACCACGAATCCATACGAATCTACACGGATGAAAAAACCACAAGTAGAATTAAACTCGCAGGAGTGGGGGCAGGTTCTGGACGGGTTGGCCTGTAGAGTTTTGCTGTACGAAGAAACGGTCGGCTATTACAAATATGGTGTTTCGTATGGACACATCGCAGAGGTAAACGGTGTTGAAGAGGCGCAGGCGATTTTGCGTTATTACCGCAGGATTATTCGGAAGATCAAAAAACAGTTGGGCGAAGAAGGATTCATAGAAACTTCCGAGGATTTGCATCGGAATGTATCATGAAATATCAATCACGCTGAAAAGGAATGATTGGGGCCAGATCATTGATGGATTGATTTGCCAGGCGGAGCAGTATGAGCTTACAGCTCGCTATCATAGCGGTGTTTCTGTGGATGGGGAAATTCTCGACGTGTGCGACGCAAACGAAGCCCGCAGCCTCGCCGACTGGTACCATCGAATCGCCGAAGACATTCGGAGGCAACTGCGAGATGAGTAACCGCGAAAGATCACAAGAAGCGCAAAACCAGAAATGGGACGAGGCCTTCTTTGGTGATTATCTCAATGCTGTTGATGATGCGCTGGAATCACGATGCGGCAGATTATCAGCGCAAAGCGAACTAGCCAATATATCGGAAGGGCAGGAATCGCTGTGTTCTCCGAATGAGTGTGTCCCCTCTTATGAGCGATCAATGGATTTGCACTAATCAATAAGCTGCACGCCGCACTGTTGCAGGTATTCAGAGGTCGTGTCGTAAAATTTAGGGAGGCGGGTTGGGTCGGAGGCGTCGCCTTCGGGAACCCAAATAATCATCCCTTCTCGGGCGCGGGATAGTAAAACTCTATAGGTATTTTTCATGAAGTTACGTTTTACAATTTGGGACTCATTATCTTTTTTATTTTTATCGTGCCATCTGGTCCCTGAAAGAGCGTGATATTTCCAGCCGTCTGGAGACCATCTAAAGTCCGCTCCCCAACAAACGCCGATATAGTCTAGCTCTAAGCCTTGAGTAGCATATTCTGTTGCAGCTAGTTCCAAAAAGGATGAAGAACGAATATCGGTTGAATCGTTCAAAAACCAATCCGTTTCTGTAATCTGTGTTGAAACATCGATGCCGTGAGCGCGAAGGCGCTTGGCCCCAGAACTGGCGATGAGCCCGGTTCGAAGAGGCGTATCAATGGAGACGTTGGTTGCCTGTTTTTTAAGCCAATATTTTGCAGTATTTAAATTTCGTGTGAGCCGCACAGGATAACGTGATAAATCCTTGCTTGCTTCATGAGCCTTTTCTGCGTTTCCGTCCAAAACAAAGTCGATCCAGTTAGATAAAGTTTGGGCCGTATAAGACCTCATAGAAATGCTCAGGTGTAGATATTTGTGGGAGGAAACATTTAGATGAGAAGCTTGATTGAAAATGTCCAGAGAGTGTGACGCGTCGGGAATATAGATGCTCCAATCGTCGTGTTGACCGAGTGCGTCTTTCCATCCGGCAATCCCCGCTTCGCCGGTGTTAATCTCTTGGCCATTCCCGATGATTGCTATTAGGGCGCACCATTCTAAGCGGCCCATTACCTCAAGGATCATTTCTGGTTCGGAATGGTTTAAATGATTTTTCCGCTTATTTTGTGCCGCATCCCATGCCCGTTGCGCCTCGTCATAAATAATAATGTTTCCGTCTTCGGGGGCACGCTGCTCTTCGTCTTTAAAGTGATCTTTAGTGTAGTGATGGATATTTTGAATTCGGTCACTCATTAACCTGGATGCATCGATTTTTGACGTTCCCAGTTTATTAAGGTTTCGGGCGAGCGCTTCACGCAGAACATAGATTAAAGGAATATTTCCCGACATAAAACGGGCGGCATCAGTACTCTCTCGGTTTGCAACATCGAGGCCAACAAGTGTTTTGCCTGACCCAGGAACTCCGGTCACAAAACAGATCACCTTTTTCTTATCATTTTTTGCAGTCTGAATGACCTCTAAAACAACGTTGGAAGTTCGTTTCAAGGCCTCAGTTCCTGCAGATGACCGCATGATTTCTTCGACGGAGTTTTGTCCATATAAATGCTGCGCTGCAGCGACAATAGTCGGAGTTGGTGTGTATAAGCACATATCCCATTGACGAGCATTTATCGGGATTGCTTCCAAAGGGAGGATAAGGCTGATTTGTAATAGAACAGATTTAAGCCCGTTTCCGTTAACGCACAGCACCGTATGGATTGGTTGGTTTGAGAAGTTCACGGTTGCGGCCGCCGGATGATCCGGTGCTAAAACAATCGGTAATATTTTTTTGTCCCAGCTTTCTTTGTGAAAGTCTCGCA
Source organism: Pontiellaceae bacterium (assembly GCA_016937945.1). Taxonomy (GTDB): domain Bacteria; phylum Verrucomicrobiota; class Kiritimatiellia; order Kiritimatiellales; family Pontiellaceae; genus Pontiella. The sequence goes on from JAFGVP010000037.1 coordinate 7,917, forward strand.
GATCAAGGGAGTAGTCGAAAACCTGTGTTTTAGCCGCGCTAACGGCGCCGCACCCAAGTTTGAACTCTACGACAACTAGAATTTCCCCGCAGATAAAGATGGCGTCGATACGTTTTCCAATCCTTGGAATTGGATATTCAATTAGCAAATGCCAATCCGAACAGGCTGTATGTTGTTGAAGGGTTTCGCCTATCGCTTTACGAAATAGCGGCAGCTCTTCTTTCCATGATGCTATTGCATCCACTTTTAGATCATAAAAGCCATCTTCGTCATAGCCGGAAGCTAAATGCCCAAGGATTTGTTCATCTGAGAAAGAGAACAGCTCAGATAGTTTACACCGAAAATATGCAGGCATTATTTTTGCCCTCCGAGCAACCAATCGACGGATACCTTTAGGATCTTAGCGAAAGCTTTAAGCTCAAAATCGTAGATGCCGCGGATACCGGTTTCGATTTTAGAAATGCCAGCGCGGTCGATAGTGATTTCGAGTTTTGCCAAACGACCGGAAAGCTGATCCTGAGAAAGACCTATTTGCTCGCGTGTCTTTTTAATACGCATCCCAGCAATGTTCTTATTTCGCACATTCATGCTCAACAAGTTACCAGGGTATTCGGAATAAAGTGTTCTAATATGGAACGCATCAGAAAAAGAAAAGTCGTGCGATTCTGTAATGGGTGTGGCGATGTTTTGGAGGTCGAATTGACGCCGGAAGGAGAACATTCCGGGGTTCAGGGGGGCCCGGCTCAGAAAGGAAATGGGGGATGACTCCGTCCGATCTGATGAAACCGACCGTGCATATCCGCCGCACCGACAGCACCCACCTGAAAATCGACATCCGCTACGTCCGGCCCGCCGTTTCGACCGTAACGAACTGTCTTTTTTTTTCTCGTAATTAGAAGAGCCATTGTGTTCTCCTCTCCCGCGTTCCTTTTGGAGTCTCATTCAATGAGGGCTTTTCAATCGGTCAAACCCGAAGTATCCGCCGAAGGCGGGGCCGGTTGGGGGAGGCAAGGGGACAAAACGCTTTTGTATGTGGTTTATGATCAATCAAAAGTGCGGGAGTAATTCAGTGGTAGAATGTCAGCTTCCCAAGCTGAACGTCGGGAGTTCGAGTCTCCTCTCCCGCTCCAATTTCAAGCCTGTCCGCGATGGACAGGCTTTTTGTGTTTTTGGCAGGAATTGCGCGAAGTTCGCAGATCTGATGCGGGCCGCCGGAAACACCTCGCCGGGCATGCGTCCGTATTGGGTATCCGTGCCGAAGTTTTTCCGTAAATTGCATTTTTGCGAAAATGCGCCGGAGATCTGCACGAATCCTGCTTAGGTCTTAAGGGTTGAATCGATTGCGGCTGATCGCTTTGTCGCTTGCATCGTACGTTGATTTAAATGACCAGGTCGAAAAATTGGAGATTCAGATGAAGAAATCATTGCAGCATATCGCCTCGGTTGCCCTGTTTTCCCTGCTTGCCATCATGGTCGGTTGCGGGACGACGGCACCGCTCGGAAATTCTAATCCGGAGCTGGGATACATTCATTGTAAGATGATGCTGTCCAGCGGAGAAAAAATTGATTCGGCCCGCTTTCTCGGTCAGATCAAGGACTATCAGAAGGCGATTGCAGCGAACCACCTGAAGCGGTTTCTGGATACGCAGCCCGGGAGGGCCAACCTGCGGGTTGATGCGTGGAAAGCCTATGTTGATTCGTTGAGCAGCAGGATCACGCTGGAGGAGCGAGGCTGGCTGCCGGACAGCAAGGTGCTCAATAAGGAAGAGCAGGCAAAGCTTGTCCATTTCTGGAAGCAGAACCAGGCTGACCTTGCTTTCAGCGGCGCGGAGGTGTCCAGCGAGTGGAAAACGGCTCTTTCCGATGCCAAAGACCGCCTGACAGAGCTGAACCGGCAGAAAAAAGAGCTCATGCAGCGCATTGTTAAAGATATTGAAGGCTGTGAGTATGCCACGGCCCTGCAGGAGATTGTCCGGCTTAAGGCGTTTTGCGATATCGGCGATCTGGAAGTGAATACGCGAGATGAAGCCGCAGAGTTCTGGCAGCAGGAGATTCGCGACAATCTCGCTGCTGTAAAAGGCATGGAGGCCGATGTCCGTGAGGCCACGTTGCAGGCCATCTACGACAAAATCAACTATTACAAGGCAACCTGCGGTTTGGATGTCGGGTTTAAATCGCTCTCCGATGAAACGATCCGTTCGCTTGCTGACTGTTGGAAAAGCCGTATCGCGGCCATGGCCCAGCAGGGAAATTATTGGGATGCCTATCTGTTTATGCTCGGATGCATGGATCAGGCGCAGAAAAGTTTTGCGCCGCATCGCGATACACTCGTCAAACAGGTGGCGGAAGGATATGCGCTTACACTCGATGGCGCCATGCAGCATTATGTGGAACTGGCGCGACGTGAGTTTGAAGGCGGATTTTACGGGGTATCGTTTATCTATTGCGGCATGGCGCTCGAAATGCACGACACGGCGCTGGGTGCCGGTGTTGAGCCGGGACGCGATGCGCGTAAATGGGGGCAGGTTGTTCAGTCGTTGATCAGTGATATTGATGCGCGGGCTGCCGAACGCTTCGCGCGCCGGCTCATTATCTGTGATTTTGATACCGATCAGCGTGGTCTGGCCATGAAGGTGCGATCCGAGGCTCTGGCGGCCTATCAGACGCCGGATAACCGACTGGTTTGGGGCCTGCGGGTTGATACGAAGATCGAAGATCGTCATGATGTCGGCACGCTGAAGGCGAATGATTGTGTGGTTGCCGGGGTTGTTACGGATTATTCCGTTGAACGCCTGAATGATGTGCTGACGCCTGCCCAGCAGTATGACCGCCGCTCAGACAGCATGCAGCGCATTGCCAATCCCAACTATAAAAAGAAGGGGCTTCCTTACAGTGATTCCGAACTGATCTGGCAGCAGCGGATCGATCTCTATCCGGTCAGCCTGGTCGACTGCAGAAAAAAGGTGACCGCCGATGTTGCCACGGTCTGTAAGAATGGGTCCGGCGCGTCATCCGAGCTGTTTGTTCTTCGGAAGGCTCTGGACGAGAAAGACCTGAAGTCGAAGGTCCATGTTTCGTTCAAACAGTATGGTCAGCCCAGTCCATCGCCGCAGTTTAAACTGCATCCTGAGAAGAGTCAGCTCGTTGTTGATGAGATTCCGCGGAATGCCCGTATCGATCTTGCCAGCGACAGCGAGATTCTTCGCGAGCTGGATGGATTGGTCATAGAGGGAATCCTTTCCAGGCTGGATCAGCGGCTTGGACGTTTTCCGCTGGAGATTCTCAGCTCCCGCCCGGAGGGGAATGCATCGGTCAAAGAGAAGTGCGATGGTTGCGGACTTGCGCTGCTGTATTGCGAAAAACTCTCGGCTCCGGACATGCAGTTCAGTTCCGCCCGATTGAAGGAAATGCTCTGGTCTCCCCGGCTGAAAGTGACTGAGAACAACATTGCCCGATGGGTGCTCGGTCGCTGGGCCGACGAAAGCGAAGCGGCCAAAAAGGAAATGAGTTCGCTGTGGGACACCGGCACGGGATACGCGCTGCAGCTGTCCGGCAAGTAAACGCCGGAGCAACCAAAAAGTGTAGCGAGTTATCGTCTACTACAATGCCGAAAACCGCGAAGTCTGGCGGACCGCTGCTCCGAAAGATTACAATCCTTATCAGTTCGCCTTTCTGCA
>JAFGVP010000038.1 GCA_016937945.1 Pontiellaceae bacterium
CCCCAGGATATCTCGCGGATGCTGTGTTGTTCGGTCATAAAATCAGGCGGCTTAAATCTGCTGAAAAGGAGAGGCATTTTTTTCCGCAGAGCCATTCGCGAACAAAAAAAAGCCCCTTCGGGAAGAAGAGGCTTTTCCTGCATTTCATGGAAAACGGGTTACATTTCCTGAATATCTGCTCCTGCGCGCAGGGATTCCAGATACTCAGCGACGGCTTTCTGTTTATTCTGGCTGGTCAGATACTCAATCAGCTTATCCTTGATCTTTTCAAAATCAATGGATCCTTCGTCGGTGCGGTCGGTAACCTTGACGATGTGATAGCCGAACTGGGTTTCAATAATCGGGCCGACTTCGCCGATTTCCTGCGAGAACGCAGCGGTTTCGAATTCCGGTACCATGCGACCTTTGCCGAAGGTTCCGAGCGATCCGCCCTGAGCGCTGCTGGGGCAGTCCGAGTTTTCTGTGGCCGCATCCTCAAAGGAAATGGTTCCGGCGATGATTTCGTCACGAATCTTTTGAAGTTCAGCCTTCTTTTCTGCTTTGGCTTCGTCGGTGTCTTCGTCATCAAACTTGATCAGGATGTGGCTGGCAGAAGCGGATTCCTGCTGAACAAACTGATCCGGATTTTCGTCGTAGAATTTCTTGGCATCTTCTTCCGATGCGTCAGCAATATTTGCTGTTTCGCTGTCGAGCAGCTCCTGGGTCGCCAGTTCGCCGGAAAGCTCCTTCTTGAGGGAGTCCATTGTTTCGCCGCGGGATTCGAGAATACTTTCGAGCGTCTGACCTTCGGGAATTTGTGTGCGGATCTTCTCAATGGTTTCGGTGATCTTTGCTGGGTCCACTTCGATTCCCGCCGCGTTGACTGCGGCCTTAAGCAGTTTCTTGGTGATCAGGTCATCCTTTATCTGGTTGAAGAACTGTGCCTGGAACTGCTGGAGCTGTTCCGGAGGAACCTGTCCGGCAAACTGCTGCATGGCCATTCCAAGTGTTTCCATGATTTCGCCATAAGTAATATCTTCGCCATTCACCCGGACCACGACGGCTTCTGGATCATTGGCCAGCGGATTGGCCTGGACGGGGGCCGTGAACATATCTTTGGTCTGGGTCAGGTCAACTTGCTCGGGCGCGGACGCAATTGCCTCGTTTTCTTTACAGCCGGCCAACACAATTACCGCAGCTGCAGGCAGGGCAAGGAGGGCACTTTTGTTAAGCAAATTCTCGAACATCGTTCTTGATCCTTTCTTCATGATTAAACTAATACACCGCACCTGTTCTGATGCGAGCAGAACTGACATACTCTTCTTTTCGGGAAAAAATGTCAACGCATTCAGACGGATAAGGAGGTATGCCGTTCAATGTTAGACACAACTATTTTAGCCCGTTTCCAGTGTGCGGGATGCGGTGAGTGCTGCCGGTGGAGCGGGTCCGTATTGCTGGAGGATGACGACATCCGGGCGATGGCGGAGCATCTTGGATTGTCCGAGCAGGATTTTATCCGTGATCACACCCGGCTTGCTCCCAATCGGCAGCAACTGGCGTTGCTGGATCAGGAAGACGGCAGCTGTGCTTTTCTGGCGGGAAACCGCTGTTCCGTCTATGAGGCGCGGCCGCGCCAGTGCCGCAGCTTTCCTTATGATTGGTATGTTCCGCAGGGATGTCCGGCGCTGGATCGCCTGCTCTCCTCCGGAGAATAATATTGATCAACCCCCGACCGCGCCGTAGTTTAAACCGCTTGATACTTTATTAATAAATCAGGAGAGAAGTGACATGAGCGTTATGGATGTTAATGAAATTCTGGGGATTCTTCCGCACCGTTATCCCTTCATGCTGGTCGACCGCATTGTTGAACTGAACGTCGAGGAACAGTCCATTGTGGGCTACAAGAACCTTACATTCAACGAACCTTTCTTTCAGGGGCATTTCCCCGGTGAACCGATCATGCCTGGTGTCATGCAGCTTGAGGCGATGGCTCAGGTGGCTGGAATTCTGCTGAACAAGGTGAACGACAAGGAAGGCCAGATTGCATACTTCATGTCGATCGACAAAGCCAAGTTCCGTCGTAAGGTCGTGCCGGGTGACAGCCTTCGCATGGAAATCAGGGTTACCCGTATGCGTTCCCGCATGGCATCGGTTCAGGGAAAAGCCTATATCGGGGATGATCTTGCCAGTGAAGCTGAGCTGATGTTCGGGTACGGGTCCAACTAAGATGGCTGCTATTCATCCAACTGCTATCATCGCCGATGGTGCGCAGATTGCCGATGATGCGATCATCGGACCTTACTGCACTGTCAGTTCGCAGGCGGTCATCGGGAGTGGTACAGAACTGATTTCCCATGTCGTGATCGAGGGCAACACCGTTGTCGGCGCAAATAACCGGATTTCTCCATTCGCCGTTCTGGGCGGCCGGACACAGGACCTGAAGTTCAAGGGCGGAAGTCCCGGCGTGAAGGTCGGTGACAACAATACCATCCGGGAATATGTTACGATCAATGCAGCGACCAATGACGGTGATTACACCACACTGGGCAGTAATTGCCTGATTATGGCGTATACCCATATTGCCCACTGCTGTCATATCGGCAACCAAGTTATTATTGCCAACGGCTGTCAGATTGCGGGGCATGTGATGATCGAAGATATGGCAACAATCGAAGGACTTGTCGGTATTGTTCAGTTTCTCCGCGTCGGTACGATGGCCTTTATCGGCGGCATGTCAAAGATTACAAAGGATATTCCGCCATACATGATCGGTGATGGTATTCCACTTGAGATCCGCGGATTCAACCGGATCGGCATGGAACGCAAAGGCGTCGACGAGGCCGGCCGTAAGGCCATCAAGGAGGTCTACCGAATTCTCTACCGGCAGGATGCTCCGATCTCGACGGCGCTGGAGAAGATCGAACAGGAGGTGGAGCATACTCCCGAAGTGCTGCACATGCTTGAATTCTGCCGGGCTTCCGAAAAGGGAATCACCCGATAGGTAGCGAACGAGGCCGGCCTGTCCGGCCTTTTTTTTGATATACTGTTTCTTTGTGCCCCTTGCCGGGTTCTTTTGCCAAAGAGAATATCTGCTTTTCGATTTTTTGAACGCCTTCCTTCCTTCCGACTCTAATCCTTCGCTTTGCATAATGAACCATTAACAAGGAGTGAAGAGATGCGGAGTATGAAGATTATACTTGCAGGTGCAGTGGTTGCAGCGTGTCTGTCTGGTGGTTTAGCTCAAGGTAAGGATATCAGTGCATTGCAGCAAACCGGTAATACGTTTTCCGAGATTGCGGAAAAGGCGCTTCCGGCGGTTGTCTTCATTGATGTTGAATCAACGGTCGAGGTCCCGGTACACGGATATTCCAGTCCGCTTGATGAGTTTTTCCGTCGCCAGCCGTATGCCGTGCCACGCGATCAGGGAACGCGAAAATATCATCAGCAGGGACAGGGCTCCGGTTTTATCATTTCCCGCGACGGCTACATCCTGACCAATAACCATGTCGTGCAGGATGCGGAACGCATCAAGGTAACGTTGGGTGACGGTCGGACGTTTGATGCCGAGCTCGTCGGGACGGATCCGAAAACAGAAGTGGCTCTGATCCGTGTTCAGGATGACGATGATTTTCCGTATCTGGAGCTGGGCGATTCCGACGCATTAAAGGTCGGTGAATGGGTTCTGGCGGCCGGGAATCCGTTCGGGTTATCCCAGACCATTACCGCCGGTATCGTGAGTGCCAAGGAGCGCAGTGAGGTCGGCATCACGGAATATGCAAACTTTATTCAGACCGATGCAGCGATCAATCCGGGGAATTCCGGTGGTCCGTTGCTGAACATTCATGGTGAGGTGATCGGGATTAATACAGCCATTTATTCCCAGACCGGCGGCTATATGGGAATCGGATTTGCGATCCCGATTAATCAGGCCATTCCGATTAAGGACCAACTGATCGAATATGGGTCGGTCCGGCGCAGTGTGCTTGGGGTCTATATTCAGGACGTGGATGAGGAACTGGCCGAAAGTTTCGGGCTAAATGAGTCCGGCGGCATTCTGATTTCGCAGGTGATGGATGGCTCTTCAGCTGATGAAGCCGGCTTGAAATCCGGCGATATTGTTGTGCAGCTTGGTGGAGAGGCGGTTCATAAGCTGGGATCTTTCCGCAGTAAGGTGGCTGCCGTTCCACCCGGAAGCACCGTGGCATTGAAGGTCTTTCGGGATGGGCAGTATCTGGACGTCACGGCGATCACCAAAGCGATGGAAGCTGATATGCCGGATGGAGCCGCAAACCTGCTTGGAAAGGTCGGTATTAAATTGAAGGATCCGGATGCACAGCCGGGACGTCGTGAAGGCGTCGAGATAGCCGAAGTTTTCCCTGATTCTCCTGCATGGCGCGCCGGACTCCGTGCCGGACAGGCCATCCTTGCGGTTAATCGTATGGCTGTGGACGATAAGGAAGAGTTTGTCGAGTTGTTGGAAAATGCGGCCAAGCGCGGTCAGGTGCTATTGCTGGTTTCCGAAGGACGACGGGCTCGTTATGTTGTGGTCCGGATCGATCCCTGATGTCAGAGAAACAGAGGCTGAGGGCCCGGTCCGTCTTTATCGAGTCTGTCAGAGGACAGGAGCGTATCAAGTTCATTCATGAGGCGCACCTTGTCTTTCGGGAAACGACCTTCGAGCGGTAGGATGTTGGAGCTGTGGTCGGCGCGGAAGACCGTGCCGGTCAGCTCCATGTCGGATATCATGACTCGAAGTTCTTTAATGGCGGCATGTTCAGACAGCGGAAGAAATGAGCCATTCGTGACATCGGAATAAAGCGGTGTTCCGGGAACCGGGATGACTCGCAGGGCGGAGAGCAGTTTCGGCTGCATCCGGTTCAGTGCCAAGGCGGTGTCAGAAGCATGCATCGCTGAAGATTCCGAGCCGCCGAGTCCGGTGAGTATCATGACCGACATTTTGAGTCCTGCGGCCTGTGCGTTTATGCCGGCTTGAATCATATCGGTGGCGGACTCCCGTTTGCCGACCCGTTTGAGCGTGGGTTCGTGTCCGCTTTCCAATCCCATGTAAAGCGTGTTGAGGCGCAATTGTCTGAGCAGTTCCAGTTCAGAGATCCTCTTGCTCAGGATAGAGCTTCCGCTTGCGTAACTGTTGATGCGGGCCAGGTGTGTAAATCGCAAATTGATCCGTTCCATGATCGGCAGAAGCCGGCTGATTGGAAGTGACATGGCATCGCCGTCGGCCAGAAAAATGCGGCGGGCACGGGGATATTGTCTGGCTGCAGTATCAATGATCCGTTCGATTTCTTCGGCGGGGAGGAATCGGCTTTTTACACCTTTGTACATGCCGCAGAACGTACATTGGTTCCATGGGCATCCGTCAACGATGCGGAGAATCAAGCTGTGAGCCTCTGCCGGAGGTCGAAAAAGCGTATGCATGGTTTTGTGATCCTGTTGATGATGTGAGCAGGTTATCAGCCGTTTACGGCTTTGCGCAATCATGCCGCGTCAGAAACACCATGCGGAACTATGAATACGCAGTTCAGGCGCCATTTCCGTATCCTTACGAAACTGAAGCATGCAGACCCATTTTTGTCCGGGACTGAGATAGGTTGACACTTTGGGAAGGAAAAGATCCGAAGTGAGTACAGCAATACGGTACAGTGAGGCATTCTGTTCACCCTTCCCGGGCATGTTGTCGCACATGCGCACAAGGCAACCGTCACCCTGACCGGCGGCGGTGCGGACAACCTGCGCTGGTTCAACGAGTGCCGGGATACGCTTCTGATCTGCAGAATCTCTTCTGCCTGATCTGCTCCGCCCCGACGCGGTCCTTGGACGCTGCGCTTACGAAGCATCGTGCCTGCCCATGGTGAAAACGGCGGAAACGTAGCCATTCGAGAAACGATCGACGTCAAGCTCGCGCGGATATTGCCTCAAACCGGCCAGGTAGCTTCATGGAGGTGCAATCGTCATCGCGTCTCTTTGAGGCTTAAATCTGCCGATCATGCGGATGCCGTAAGATTGCGGCCTGAGGTATACATGACATAAATGATGAAGCGTTTTGGCGTCACTTTTCGCATTATATCCTAAAGAAGGGGGGGGGTAAATGTTTCCGGTCAAGTGTTCATGGACGGTGCTTTTGTTTTTTTTTCTGTCCGCGTTGGAAGTCGTTTTTGCGGCTCCACCATATAAACCGTTTGTCATAACGGTCACAGATTCTAAAAGCGGTGATCCTGTTCCTCTGGTTGAGTTCGAGACCGTAAACAAGGTTTCATATCTAACGGACAGCAACGGGCAGATCGCCTTCTTTGAGCCGGGGCTCATGGATTGCGGCGATGTCTACTTTTTTATTGCGGCCCCGCATGGCTATAAGAGTCCGGAGAAGGACGCCATGGGTTATGCAGGGAAAGCTTTTCAGCCGAAACCGGGGCAGGATGCGGAATTCACGTTGGATCCCGATCCCGATCCCGGCCCCGCTCCGGAACTTTCCGCACTCCAGCGGTATCGTCTCGAGCATGCCTACGACACCCGGTCCGGCGCATTCCGTCCGTGCGCGATTACCGTGAAGGATGCTGAAACCAAACGCGGTATTCCGCTCGTGGAGCTGAAGACCGAGGCCGGGGTGATCTATTACACCGACAGCGCCGGCCGCATTGCGTTTTATGAGCCGGACCTGATGGGGAAAATCGTCAGGTTTGATGTGCGTAGCTATGGCTATGAATCGCCGCGAAAGGGACAGGTTGAATTGCGGATGTCCTCTGGAAGCAAGGTGGAGTTTGCCATGGAACGAATCAATCTCGCGGAGCGGCTCTATCGCATTACCGGTGAGGGAATATATCGCGACAGCGTGCTGCTGGGCGAAAAGGTTCCGCTGAATAAGCCGCTGCTGAATGCCTGCATGCTGGGACAGGATACGGTGGATATGGCGGAATACAGGGGCCGACTTTTCTGGCTGTGGGGTGATACAGACCGTGCAGGTTATCCACTGGGGAATTTTAAAACGACGTGTGCCGTAACGACGCTGCCTGATCGGGGCGGGCTGGATCCGAGTCTCGGCGTGGACCTCGAATATTTCGAGAACGATGCCGGTTTCTGCAAGGAGATGATGCCGGATCCGTATCACGAAGGACTCATCTGGATGAATACACTGGCAACGGTCATGGACGGCCGGAAGGAGCGGTTGGTCGGGAGCTTTGCCAATATCAAGGGCTCTGGTGATGTCGGAATGGCCGTATTCGATGATGGCGATAAGGTATTCACCCCCTTGGTGGTATTCGATGAAGAAAAGCACCACATTCGTCCGACCGGTCAGGCGCACGTAAAGGACGGGTATGTTTACATCAACTGTCCATATGCAACGGTGCGGATCAAGGCCGAGCTGGATACCTTCAAGGATCCGATGCTTTATGAAGCCTTCACCTGTCTGAAACCCGGCACGGACTTTCAGGATGAACAGACGGAGCTTGATCGCGATGCAAAAGGGAGGCTGGTCTGGGATTGGAAAAAGAACACGGCGTCGATCGGGGATGAGCAGTGGAAAAAGCTTCTGAACGCAAAACTCGTTGAAGAAGATGAGACGTGGAACCGGGTGCGAGATGTGGAGAGCGGGAAATACATTCGGCTGGCCGGAGGTTCGTCGGCTTACAATCCATACACCCAATGCTGGGTCATGATTGCCCAGGAACAGTTTGGTGAATCATTCCTTGGAGAGACCTGGGTGTCTGCAGCGCCGGCTCCGGAAGGTCCGTGGCGGTCGGCCCGTAAAGTGGTCACGCATGCCTATCCGAAATCGCTGAAAGCCTACACGTTTTACAACGTGGCCTATCACCCGGAATTCCATCAGAAAAACGGGCGATACATCTATTTTGAGGGAACCTACGTGTCAACCTACACGGATACCGAGCCGACACCGCGCTATAACTATAATCAGATCATGTATCGGCTGGATCTGAATAATCCCGACCTGAGAAAGATCTGGCCGTAGAAATGTGCCTTGTTTGTTTCATGTTTGATCCATGGGTGTCCCTCATCCAGGTGACATCACAAATTGCTGAAATCAAATATAGTAGACGCGATAATTAGGCTCTATAGGGAGTGCCGCATGAACATAGCACGATTGTTTTACAGTTATATTTTCGGGGCGTTGCTGACTCTGCCGGTCGGCGCGGCTGAGACTGATTACGCGCAACTGGTACATGCCACAATGAGCTCCAAAGGCAATGGAGGCGGCGTTGAACAGTGTTATCTGGAGGCCGACTATACCTTTTCCGGACCGATGGCCCCGTTCGGGATGGTTCAGTTTACCACGACCTTCTTTAATGAAAACAAGGGCTTTGTTATCAATCAGATGAGCGGTGCCGGATGCGATAATATGGGCAACCTGCCGATGATGCTGATTCCTGGAAAACTTACCGAATCACCGAACGACATGTCTACATTTCAGCCGGAAATACAAATCCATGACGCCCATGCCGGATATTATCGGGCCTCATTGTTTGATGCGATTGATTGTGAACTGACCGGTGAACCAAATGACTTATATAAAGAGGATGATTGATGAACAATAATAGGAAGCGCCCGACAGGGTCGAATTATGTGATCCGTGGGGGTGTAGTGTGCGCCGCCGTTCTTTGTGCCATGGCCGGCTTCTGGGCGGCAAATCGGCAGACCGAAAATCCGGCCGATGCGACCGGATTGGATTCAGTAACAAGCGAGGTTCATACCTCATCGACTGCTCCGTCGGCATCGGTCCGGGACGCAGCATTTAAACACCATCACCACAGCACTGAAGAGATGGCCGCGGCATCAATGAATGCCCGGGAGTTTGATCTTTCCGTAAATCCCTATGCCGCCGTGCTGCGCGCGCCGGGCGTATCGATGCGGGCATGGGATCGCGATTTTCTGGAGCATTGCGGTTCTGCCCGGAAGGGTGAGCCGATTCAGTTTGAGCTGACAGACGGGATGGTGGCTTCCGGCGTTATCACGACGATCAAGCGCGATGCCGACGGCATCAAATATCTGGGAGGCGAGCTCCGTGCGCCGGAATCCGGAACCTTTTTCTTTCTGCGTCCTCCGGCCGGAGGACGTGCCGGATCCGCGGTGGGGGTTATTCAGTTTCCGGCCAGTCAGACGGCCTATCGTATTGAGCCCACTGGCGATGAGGGGGCGCCGGAACTGTGGCAGCGTCGAATGGATGAAGTGCTTTGTATGAACATGCCGGCGCTGGATGAGTCGGCTTATACAGAAAACGCTCCGCCGCTTCGTCCGGATCAGGAAGATGAATATGTTCCCGATTACAACGAGGAGATCGTTTCGCTGCAAAGCCTGCCCGGAGCAACCGGCGTGATCTATCTTGATTTTTCCGGCGGTTTTACGGATGAGGGATGGGGGGACGTCTGGTATTCGCGGCCGGCCGTGGATAACGCCCGCATTCGTGATATCTGGAAGCGGGTGGCCGAGGATTACATGCCGCTGAACATCAACGTGACCACGGATCGCAAGATATACGAGGCGGCGCCGGAAGGCAGCCGCCAGCGCTGTGCGATTGCTTCGGATGCGCCGACGGTCGCGGGGGTGGCGTATTTCGGTTCGTGGAACTGGAGCGGCGATACGGTCTGCTGGTGCAAATATACCGATGCGAAGAGCGGTGCCGAAGTGATTGCGCATGAAGTCGGCCATACGGTCGGCCTGTCGCACCAGACGCAGGATTTTGATGATGGGGAACATAGCGAATACTTCGGCGGGCACAACGGTCCCGGCAACACCGGCTGGGCGCCGATCATGGGGGCGGGCTATTACCAGCCGGTTACGACGTGGGCTCGCGGTGAATATGAATATGCCGGCCAACACGAAGATGAACTCAGCATCATGGACTCGTATAATGAGGTGGATTTCCGGACGGACGATGCGGGCTCCTCGCTGGCGGCCGCCCGCTATCTGGAAGCGTATTCCGACAACACGGTTTTCGCCGAGGGATTGATCGGTTCCACCGGAGACTCGGATGCATTCCGGTTCACGACAACCGGGGGAAATGTTTCGTTCAATGCAGACGTTGTGGGCGACTGGTCCGACCTTGCGCTGAAAGCGGAAATCCAGAATGCCTCCGGCATCACGGTGATCAGCAGCAATCCGCAGGATTCGCTGTCTGCCAGCCTGAATACCACGTTGTCCGCCGGAACGTACACCATCCGCGTAACGGGGGTGGGGCGGAACAGCGCGCTGACCGATGGGTTCAGCAGTTATGCCAGCATGGGGTACTATTCAATCTCCGGCAGCGTGGCGGGCATCACGCAGCCGAGCCGTTTCAGTGTTGATGAACGCAGTCCGGTAGGCACCAAGGTTGGAACGGTTACATTTCCGTATCTCGGCAGCCACTCGCTTACCTATTCCATTATCAGTGGAAACACGGACAACGCCTTTGCGCTGAATAACAGCGGCGTGCTGACGGTGGCCAATCCGGCGGCGCTCATTTATGCAAATCTTGCCTACGGTACGCAGCAGACCGTGCAGTACGAACTATTCGTCAATATCACCGATGCCACCAATCCGAGTCAGAGTGAGAGCAACCGTCGCGTCGTTGTCGAAGTCGTGAATGTTCCTGAACCGGCGGCGCAGCTGATTCATCGCTGGAATTTCAGCAGTATGTCCGACCTGATCGGCGGGGCTGATGCAACGATTATCGGCTCGGCCTACTTGTCCGGCGGCCAGCTGCGGATTCCCGGCGGGGCGGCGCGCGCCAATTGTGCGTCCGTCAACCTGAACGACACCTTGTCGACCAATGCCAGCCTGACGGTTGAAGGTTGGTTCACGATGAATGCCCTGCAGAACTGGTCCAAGGTCTGGATGTTCGGACAGCCCAACGGCGGGGCCGAGCCGGGACTCGGTTATCTGGACTTTACGCCGCGCGCCGGGGCGGCCGGCAACGTACCGAGTATGTCGCTGGATACAGGATTGCTTTCGACCGAATCCAATACCCGCACCGGGGAAAATCCGGCGCTGCTTACCACGGGCGTCGAATATCATGCCGCCGCGGTGTATGACACCGATGCCGGCATGATGTCGCTCTATCTGAATGGCGTTCTGGTGGACAGTGCTTCAATGCATGAGGCGAATGTCACACAGATCGCGGCAACGGAGTCGTTCTTTGGTGCCGCAGTCCATTGGGGAGATCCGAACCTCAATGGATCGATCAACGAAATGCGTATCTATAACGGAGCGGTAATTCCGTTTCAGCTGGCCGTCAATGCCGCGGCCGGTCCGGATGACCTGGTTTCCAATCCCGGTGCCCTGACCGCCATCCGGCTCGTGGTACCGAACGCGGAGATGACCAGCCTCAGTGCGCAGGATGTGAAGGTGTATGCCGATTTCTCCAACGTGGAGAACGTCGATATCACCAGCGCCGGCGCCACGTTTACTTCCGGCAATTCCTCAATCATTACGGTCGATGATTCCGGAAGCATCAAGGCTTTCGCGCCCGGCACGACCACGTTGTTGGCCAGTTATGGCGGCATGAGCGATATGGTATCACTGACGGTTGCGGAGATTCCCACGGTGCTGGCGCATCGATGGAGCTTTGATGACGGCACGGACTCGGTGGGTAGTGCAAATGCCGAGTTGGTGGGATCGGCTTCCTGGTCCGGCGGTCAATTGATTCTTCCGGGCGGCGCGGAGCGCTCCAACTATGCCAGCGTAAATATCCGTGACACGCTCACCTCCACGGTCAGCCTCTCCGTCGAATCCTGGTTTACCATGAATGCTCTGCAGGATTGGGCCAAGCTCTGGATGTTCGGAACGGTGGCATCCGATGCCGGCGATCCGTTGTTGGCATTTGTTGAGTTTACGCCGCGGACCGGCGACGGCGGAGGCTTCCCCAGCGTGTCGTACAACCCGTCAACCGATGGCGGTGTTAATACGCGCTCGGGCGATAATCCATCGGCGATGGTGACCGGGGAACAATATTACACGGTGACGACTTTTGATGCGTCCGGCGATGTGATGTCGCTTTATGTAAACGGCGTACTGGTGGATAGCGGCTCCATGGGCGGCGGTACCATTGCGCAGATGGCCAGTAATCCGACTGATGGTTATATCGGTGCGGCGATTCACTATAACGATCCCTGCCTGACTGGATCGGTGGATGAAATGCGGGTGTGGAAGGGTGTGCTTTCGGCCTCGCAGATTGCATTCAACGCACTGATGGGGCCGGACAGCTCGGTCACTGATCCCGGCGAACTGACGGCGGTGCGCCTTGAGGTTACCACAAATAGTATGGCGCGCGGCACCACGCAGTCCTGTACGGTATTTGCCGAGTATTCAAATGTTCCGTCGCTGGATGTCACGGGTTCCGGCGTAACCTATTCCTCCGGCAGTCCGGGGGTTGTCAGAGTCGATTCCGATGGCGTACTGCATGCCGTAGGCGCAGGGACCGCCACAATAACCGCGACCTGGGGAGGGATCTCCGGTGAGCAGATGATCACGGTCACCGGTGCCACCGCTCTGGCGCATCGCTGGAGCTTCAACAACAATGACGGCACAGATTCAGTCGGCGGCGCGGATGCAACGCTGGTTGGGTCGGCTTCGTTCTCCGGCGGTCAGCTACGGATTCCCGGCGGGGCGGCACGCGCAAATGCGGCG
>JAFGVP010000005.1 GCA_016937945.1 Pontiellaceae bacterium
CATACGGTTCCGCCAGCACCCGCCACAGGTTGTCTTCCGACATGCTGAAAAATACGCCGCCGGTTTTCAGTTCGTCCTGGTCGATCAGGTGCAGGAACGCATCGACAGGTTCCATGCCGAGGGCCCCGGCGATTTCCGGAATATATTGTCCGCGAAAGGCTTCAAGCTGTGTGTAGCCCACCATGACGTTGTCCCAATAGTCGGCCGGCTTGTCGTCGAATTCAGCCCGAAGCCGTTTTCTGGATTCTGGATTCCGGATGCGTTCAAGGATGGCGTCGCGTCCGCCGTAGGTGGCCCATCGCGGCAGCAGGATGTCGAGATCGGTGGAACCGGCGGTATAAGGATAGCGGTCGGAGCCGATCGCTATGCGCTGCATGGCGTTGCGAATCTTTCCGAAGGCGGCGTCGAGCTTATTCCAGTTGCTCTGTCCCGAGGTTTTCAGGTGGGAAATCTGAAGGCGGCAGCCTGACTGTTCTGCAATGTCGATGGCTTCGTCGATGGCTTCAAGCAGTCCTTCCGATTCGGAGCGCATGTGCGTCGTATAGAGCCCTCCATGTTTCGCGACCACTTTGCACAGCTCAACGAGCTCTTCCGGCTGAACCGCCGAGCCGGGCGGATAAGCCAGACCGGAGCTAAGTCCGATTCCGCCTTCGTCGAGCGCCTGTTCAAGTTCTGCCTTCATTCGGAGCATTTCGTCCGGCGTTGCGCCGCGCGGTTCATACCCGCAGATGCCTGCGTGGAGGGTATTGTGACCGATCAGCAGGGCGGCGTTGATGGCCGGTTGTATTGCGTCGTAGAGTTCGCGGTATTCGGCGACCGACCGCCATGACAGGGCAGGCGGGCCGCCTGCGGTACATTTTTTTGTGGTCAGGGCATCAAGCTGGGCGCACCAGTCGGCTGGCATTTTGTAAGTTCCGTTTAAGGGCGCGGCCGATGCTCCGCAATTTCCGCAGATTTCGGTGGTTATGCCCTGATACACCTTCGAGGCCGCCGATGGTTCGATCAGCAGATAGACGTCGGAATGAGAGTGCGTGTCAATGAAGCCCGGACAAACCGCAAGGCCCTGAGCATCAATCGTGATGCGGGCGGATTCGGCTGAAAGTAGTCCCATATTTGTAATGAGATTGTTGTTAATTCCAACGTCGCAAATGATTGCGTCTTTTTTTGTCCCATCAAAAACGAGGCCGTTCATAATTTTCAGATCGAATTCCATAGGGCTGATTTTAGCCGGGAGCATCGTAAATCAGAGCAAAATCAACGAGTAATGCGCTAATCTACGCATGCATATCCAAAAATGTAACAACACATAAAATAAAAACAAAAATGGCGCATAAAAGCTTATGTCGTCAAATATGTACAAAAATATGTGCATTTATAAGATCTTGCAATGCAGGTAAATGCGTGTATTGCGATGGGGTTGTGGGGGGTGGTTGGCACACCTGTTGCAATAAAGGCGCTCCATATAGTCGCGAACATGGTGTTCGGGCAGAGAAAGAAACCTCAATGGGAGGATGTTTAGAATGAAAATGAAGTGGTTGAAGATTTCGGCGCTCATCGCGATTGCTTTGGTGCTGGGAATGGCGACACCGGTATTTGCGGACGATACGGAGGTGTTTGATGCAGCTTCGGCAGTGAGCGAATCTGCATATGCCATCGACAATATGTTCCTGATGATTGCTGCTGTGCTGGTGCTTTTCATGCAGGCTGGTTTTGCCATGGTTGAATCCGGGTTCAACAGTGCCAAAAACACGGTTAATATTCTGTTTAAGAATATGATGGATCTGTGTATCGGCATGATCCTGTATTTCGTGATCGGTTATGGCCTGATGTATCCGGGCGACGGAAACGGGTTCCTCGCTTTCGGTCAGTTTGGTATCGGCGGAATCGGTGCAGACGCAGCCGAAGCCGGTGCGCTGGCTCCTCAGGTTGACTGGCTCTTCCAGGTGGCTTTTGCCGCGACGGCTGCCACCATCGTTTCCGGTGCGGTTGCCGGACGTCTTAAATTCGGCGCTTATCTGGTTTACAGTGCTATCATCACTGCTTTTGTCTATCCGATTTCCGGTTACTGGAAGTGGGGCGGTGGATGGCTCGACGCCATGGGTTTCTATGATTTTGCCGGTTCTCTGGTTGTGCATGCTGTGGGCGGTTTCGCTGCTTTGGCCGGCGCTATTGTTCTCGGGCCGCGTATCGGACGCTTCGGTAAGGATGGCAAGCCCAAAGCGATGCCTGGCCACAATCTCCCGATCGCTGCGCTGGGTGTATTCATTCTCTTGATCGGCTGGTTCGGTTTCAACCCGGGTTCCCAGCTGGCGATTGTCGGCAAGGATAACACCGATGCCGTCATGCTGATTGCTGTTAACACCCTGCTTGCCGCCGGTGCCGGTGGTGTGCTCGCCATGCTGACGACCTGGATCATCCACAAGAAGCCTGATCTGACCATGGCGGCCAACGGTGTACTCGGTGGCCTGGTAGGTATCACGGCCAACTGCGACGGCGTTACCAACGTTGAAGCCATCGTTATTGGTGCGGTTGCCGGTGTACTTGTCTGCCTCGGTGTCAAGCTGCTGGACGCACTCAAGATCGACGACACGGTCGGTGCTTTCCCGGTACATGGCCTCTGCGGTATGTGGGGCGGTATTGCGGTTGCAGTATTCGGCAGCTACAGCGACGGATACGGTAACTGGATGGCTCAGATTGTTGGATCTCTCGCCATTCCCGTATGGGCCTTTGTTACCATGTTCATTCTGTTCTCCATCCTGAAGGCAGTCGGTATGCTGCGCGTCAGCAAGGAAGAAGAACTCCGCGGTCTGGATATCGGCGAACACGGCGAAGAAGCGTACCATGGCTTCCAGATCTTTACCTCCAACTAATCATAGGCTGACGAAAGGAAAAGAATCATGAAACTGATTATCGCATACATTCAGCCTGAACAGCTCAACGAAGTGAAGCAGGCGCTCTACGAGAAGGAAATCTACAAGATGTCGGTTACCAACGCCATGGGTTGCGGTCAGCAGAAAGGCTACCACGAAACCTATCGCGGAGCAGACATTGAAGTAAACCTGCTCAAGAAGGTCCGCATGGAAATCGCCGTGAACGACGAATTCGTCGATACCACTGTAGATGCCCTGATTGCCGGTGCCCGCACCGGTAACATTGGCGACGGCAAAATCTTTATCCTCGACCTGCCGGAGTGCATCCGCATTCGCACGGGTGAAAAGGGGCCGGAAGCCATCGGTTAACGATATAGAACAGGAGGCCGGGTTTCCGTGCGATTTCCTTACGCATCCTCGAGGAACTTTGGCGGGGCCCGGCCTCCGAATAAAAAATTTGAGATAAACTCATAAGCAAACAGAAGGAGATTAGAATGAAAAAAATGATTGTAGCATCTATGGCAGCCGGACTGGTTGCATCTGCAGCAACTGCCGGTGTGGGCGTGAGCATGGACTTCGCCTCGGCCTATGTGTTCCGTGGTATCACCTATAACGACGGTTTTGTTTTCCAGCCGGGTATCGAGGCCGACGGCCTTGGTCTTCCGGAAGAACTCGGCGGCGTTGCTGTCGGCGCCTGGGGCAACTATGACCTAGACGATTATGGTAACACGCTGAGCACCTCCGAGCTGTCCGAGCTGGACCTCTATGTGTCCTACAGCCTGCCGACCATCGTATCGAACCTCGACCTGTCCGTTGGATACTGCGACTACACCTATCCGGGGCTGGCCGGTGAGTCCGACAAGGAAGTCAGCGTCGGCGTTGGTTATGAAGTTGCCGGTATCGGCCTTGGCTTCGGTTACTATGTGCTGACCGACTCCAGCACGCAGGATCCCTATGCTGATTTCTCCGTAGGATACGGAATGGATCTGGCAGAAGATCTGGGTGCAGAAGTTGGTGCCCGCGTAGGTTTTGTTAACTCCACGTTCTCTGATTACGACATCAGCGCAGCCCTGAGCTACACGCTGTCCGACGTATGGAGCATCGGTGGATCGCTGGCTTATATCGGTCAGGGCGACGAAGATGTTCTTCCTGACGGAATGTATGCTTACGACGTAGACTTCGTTGGTATGGTCAGCCTGTCTGCCGGATTCTAAGGTTTTACCTCCTAAATCCTGATGGACGCTCCCTGCTTCGGCGGGGGCGTCTTTTTTTTTCTGCGGGTTATTTCGGCGTTCTGAAATATGGGTCATTTGGTAGCTTTTCTTGATCGTATGCTTGTTTTGCTATAACAAATGGATGATCCGTGTCTTCTCAGGGCCGATTATGGCGACAGTATGGGCGGTGAAGCCGGCTTTAATGATCACAGCCTTGGCGGATCGCTCTCCTATGTGTTGTCCGATGTCTGGGGTGCGAATGCTTCGCTGACCTATATCGGACAGCTTGACGATGCCGTGCTGGTGGATGTTGATGCCGGCGGATCATATGATGTCGATGTCGTCGGAATGCTCGGGCTTTCGGCGTCGTTCTAGTGATCAGCGCCTGAGCAATAAAAGAGCGTAAACATAAAATCGGTTACGCGAAGCGTTACTTATCGGGGTGCTTTTTGTGTTCATTCCGCATTTCGGAAAGTCTTCACGCTTCGTTTTTGCCGTACTTTTGGTGGTCAGGCGGTGGCGCACTCTCTGCGTATAAGGCGGCAAGGATGGGGAAACTGTTTATAAAGGGAATTCATTCCCTGCACTTAACTCTACAAGGAGATTGGAAATGAAATTCGGAGCGCTGGCCATCGGAGCCATGGTGGCTTGTTCGGCCTTTTGCAGTATGATCTTGTTTTTCCTTCCGACTACATTGTGCCTTCCATGATTCAACTCGGACTGCTGGATAAGCTTGATCACAGCAAGATCCCGAATATCAAGCATCTGACCGAGACCTTCACGTCTCCGAGCTTTGATCCGGGTAACAAATATTCCGCGGCATATCAGTGGGGCACGGTTGGCCTGATCTATGACACCAACAAAATCAAGGAACCGATTGATTCCTGGAAGCCGATTCTTGAACCGGCGGACAGAACCAAGTTTGAACTGTTTGTTTCCCTCGATGATCTCGACGACGTGGTTGCTGAATTTATGCTGCTCTTTCGGCCCGTCGGATGATCAGGCAAGCCGTGCCTTGTAGTCGGCATAATCAAAGCGCCGGATCACCTCGATTTTCCCGTTCCGAAGAATGGCGATGTCGGGATGCTGAATACCGTTGAAGAAGGTGGTCTTGACCATCGAATAGTGGGCCATGTCGCCGAAGACCAGCCGGTCGCCGGGCTGGAGCGGTTCATCGAAGGAATAGTCGCCGATCACGTCGCCCGCCAGACAGCTCATGCCGGCCAGCCGGTAGGTGTGCGCTTTCTCTCCGGCTTTGCCCGCCGGATCATTCAGCGGCTCGAACCAATCGGCGCCGGTCTGTTTTCCGATTACCGGGCGATACGGCATTTCCATTACATCCGGCATGTGACAGGTACAGGAGACATCCAGAATGGCAATCGCTCCGTCGTTGTCGATCACATCCAGCACGGTCGAAACCAGCACGCCGGTATTCAGTGCCACGGCTTCGCCGGGTTCGAGAATCACCTGGAGATCATACTTCGCCTTGAAGTCGTTGATGAGCCGGACGAGCCGCTCAATGTCATAATCGTCGCGGGTAACATGATGGCCGCCGCCGAAATTAACCCATTTCATCTGCGGCAGGAATTCGCCGAAGGTTGATTCCACTGCCTTTAGCGTGGTTTCGAGATCGTCGGAATTCTGTTCGCAAAGTGTATGAAAATGGAGGCCGGTGATTCCGCTCAGATCCTGTCCGTCAAAATCGCGGCGCCGGATGCCGAGACGCGACTTCTGCGCGCACGGATCATAGATGGCATGCGCCGGATCCTGCGTCGAGCATTCGGGATTGATGCGCAGGCCGAATTTAATTTTCGTATCGCAGGCGGGCCGCCTGCTTTGCGGCAGGGCAGGCGAGACGCCTGCGGTACGGAACCGGTCGAGCTGTGCAAATGAATTGAAATCAATCTCGTCGCACAGGGTCAGCAGCTCCGCAAAGTCGGCGTCGGAATAGGCGGCCGCAAAGGCGTGCACCTCTTTGCCGAATTCCTGACGTCCCAGTCGGGCCTCCCATGGCGAGCTTGCGCAAACGCCGTCGAGATATTCCCGGATCAGCGGAAACAGCGGCCAGCAGGCAAAGCCTTTAAGGGCCAGCAGGACGTTGCATCCGGTGCGCTCCTTGACGGAAGCCAGGATTTCGCAGTTACGCCGCAGGCGGTTTTCGTCGACAATAAAAGCAGGTGTCTTCATGGCGTTATGCTTTCCTTGTGAGGGCAAACTGTTCGGCAATCTTCATTCCGTCGAGCGCGGAGCTGACGATTCCTCCGGCGTATCCGGCGCCTTCGCCGCAGGGGAACAGCCCTTTCACGCCGACCGACTCGCCGGCGTCATTACGCAGCACGCGCACCGGGCTGGAGCTGCGGGTTTCGGCGGCATAGAGCAGCGCTTCTTCGAGTGGCGTGCCGTCGAGCTGCCCCAGCATTTTCGGGATCGCCGATTGCAGTGTATCAGAAACAAAGTCAGGCAGGATATCCTGCAGCATGCCCGGTACCGCGCGGGTGCAGGAGCGTTGCTCCGGAAGATCGCCGGCGCGGCCTTCCAGAAAATCGATCAGGCGCGCGGCAGGCAGTCCGTAATCGTAGCCGCCGGCGATGAATGCTTTCTTTTCCATGGCTTCCTGAAACGCGATGCCGCCGAGAATATCCTTGTTCGGAAAATCCGCGGGCTCGACCGGCACCAGGAAGGCGGCATTGCCGAATGGTTCGGCGCGGGCGGAGAGGCTCATGCCGTTGGTGGTCAGCAGTCCTTCGGATGAGGCGCAGGAGATCACCAGTCCGCCGGGGCACATGCAGAAGCTGTAGCAGCGGCGTGCGTTCCCTTCCTCCTTGCGCGTCAGTTTAAAACTCGCGGCGCCGAGCTTCGGAAGGTGCGCCCATTTCCCGTACTGCGCCGTGTCGATGCGGGGTTGCGGAATTTCGAGCCGGACACCGACCGCAAAGG
>JAFGVP010000039.1 GCA_016937945.1 Pontiellaceae bacterium
ATCATAAAAGACAAGGGCATCCGCCATCCGGGCGATACCGTCCCGGATAAGCTTTCGGAACCAGACCTCTTTCTTCGAATATCCATGCCCCCATAAAACCGTTGAAATCCGATTATGCCGAGCACGCAGAAGCGCAGGTATAAGGCTTATGTACTGTGCATCCCATGACAGAACAAGCACATCGCAGGATCCGCGCCGGGCTCCGCTCCACTGCGCCGCGTGCCACATCAGGTGTCGCCCTCCGACAGGCATCATCCACATGGGAACAAACTCCAGATCAAACTCGGACGAAACAATGTTATCCAACTCATTGTCCACCGACGAATAGTCCAGTTTCAGAGAAATACCGGTTCTTTCTGACAATTCTCGAAAGAACGGCACGCGATACTGCGGAAGAGCCGGCTGCTGTACAAAGACTCTGGTCTCCGGAACATGCGAGGAGCTTCCTGTCCAGGATTCCAAAGCCGTCACCAATCGAGCCGCATTTTTTTCAGGCGTAAAAGCTTCGTTGAACAGCTTTCTGGAAAATGCACCATGCGATAGCAGCAGCTTCGGGGCCTTGACATAAGCCTGCATTGCCTTCCGCAACTGTTTAACAGAGCCCGCTCTGACGCGAAATCCATTGACCCCGTTCTTGATGATGTGCCAGGAGGATCCGCAATGGCTGCTCCCGATCAGCGGAAGCCCCAAAGAAGCGGCCTCGTTCAATACGGCCCCCCATCCATCAAAACGGGATGCCAGAATGGAAACATCAGCAGCAGCATAAACTTCAGAAATACGATCCGCCGGATATGCCCCGAGGAACAGAACCTTATCCTCAATGCCAAGTCGTTTCGCCAATGCCTGCGTCCAGCCGCTCGTCCGGTCCAGCCCGCAGATCACCAGACACCAGTCCGGCGCCTTCAATCCGGCAAACGCCTTCAGCAGAAGATCCGTGCCTTTGCGGCGGCCCACCGCTCCAACCGCAAGGAACACTTTCCGGCCACGGGAAAAATCAACCATTTGTGCACATGGATCACGCGCCGGCAACGGGGCCGGAACATAATAGAGCTCCGCAAATTTTTCCGGAGGAATACCCATTCTATAGAACGCCTGTTCAGCAAGCATTCCCTGCCCGAAGGCACCGATCGCGTAACGGCGAATACGCCGTCCCTCCCCATACCGTTTCATCAAAAGCATGATCGGGTTGAACAGATTGAAAAGAGGCTGGCAGTAATTCAACAGGCGTGCCAAGCGGATCCCCGGCACCTCCGACCAATGACACCACGAAACATTTTCGCGGCAGAAGAGCCGAATAAGTTCATGACTGAAACTTTCGCAGATAATGTGTATCCGGTCCTTCCAGTCAGGAACAAGCTCCACAGCGGCCAACGGATTCTCATGTTCAGAAACAACCGCTTCAAAGGGCAGCGACTTATGTCCGGAACTCCATCCCTCCGCAATCCGGGCTTCCAGCTCACCGGTCAGATATACAACGCGCAAATCAATATCTCCCCGCCGATCAAGCGCCTGAAAAAACGCCGTTTGATGGTGCGACGGGATATTCATCCATATACATATTTTGATCATAGATTTGTTTCCGGTGGAGTTCACTTCAGGCAATGGCCCCCGTTAAGATTTCAATCCATCCGACAACGCCTTGAGCAGACGGGACTCCCATTGTTTTTCGGAATAAAACGGAACCTGTTCCTGACAGTTTTTGGCACACTGATCCCGAAACTCCCGATCAGACACCATACGCCGAACAGCATCAGCCAGCGCCTTACCATCACGCGAGGGTATCAGCAACCCTTCGCGTTCATGCACAATCGGGCTTCCGGACTCCCTCGTGACAACAACCGGACATCCGGCACCGATCGACTCGGCAATCACACTGGCGAATCCTTCCGACAAACCAGGCAGCACAAATACATCCGCTTCCAGAAATTCCTTTTTCATTTCGGAAGAGTCGAGCTGACCCAGAAAATGCAAATCCCGGCAGACCGGATGCTTTATCACATGATCCGGCATCGCCCCTGCAACGCGGACATCAATCTCCGGCATCTGCTCTTTCAGCATCGACGCTGCCTGCGCGAGATAATGCAGCCCTTTGCGAAACGGATCTCGTCCCGCAAACAGAACGCGCCCTCTTACCGGCCGGTTCACCAGTCCTTCATAATTCATGGAGCAACCATACGGCACAACGCGGATTTTATCAGCAGCCCATGGCGCTGTTGCACGTACACCTTCAGCAACCCATTCGGACGGGCAGGTCAGAATATCAGCCATCTTTGAGGCTTCTATCCAAAGCTTTTTTCTCAATTCGCAATCATTCTCATCCGGTTTCCCGCCCCAGTCCTGAAAATCTTCGAACTCCCGGATCATAATTTCATCAGTCAACGGGCTTACATACACATCAACGGCACACGTCGCTCCCTGCTGTTTTGCCCAACGGATAAAGTCCAGATTCTCGTAATACATGGAGTAAACCATATTCGCATTACGTAAACCCCACTTCTTCATTTTTTCGGAGAGATAGCGATGTCGCTGCCGGAACAGTTCGATGCCGGATTTACCCGACCCCGTCAGACGCTGGATCAGTTCCGGAATGCGCGAGCAGTCGCTCGAACAAATCTTTTCCGGGCTCACTCCATCAATATATCTCAACGTTTTCCGGAACCGGGCTACACCAAAGGCGCCAAGGAATTTTACCGTCTTGCCGAAAAAACTTTCACTGGATGTATCCGTGTAAAACGCAGCCAGCGCCCCCGCCGAATCAAGCATGCGGGGCAGCGCATATCGATGTCTGGAACCATGCTGACACACCAGGACCCGCAACGGCTGGCACCCGAGTAATGAACGGTAAGCATCCACGACCTGCGCAGAAGAAATGCGCCAGTCATATCCCGTCATTGCCCGCTCTCTCAACGCAGGAGCCTCCTGCTTTCGATCTGCCAGATCCTTCAGCGCGGCCGCAACGTTCTCTGCGTTCACATTATCATCAACCATAACCGCCCGAAATTCATCAAACAGAGCCGACGCACCGCCGCCCTGCGTCAGAGGGAATGCCATAACCGGCAAACCGGAAGCGACTGCCTCGAGAATCACCAGACCGAACGGCTCATGATAGGAAGTGAACATGAAAGCATCCGATACCATGAAATAGGTTTCCGGATCGGGAACAGTCCCGGTCATGATCAGCCTCCCGGCGTCAAGCAGGCTTTTGCATCGTACCTGTATCCCTTCGAACTCCGGCCCGTTGCCCACCGCCAGCATCACGGTGTCTTCTGGAAGACGGGCCGCCACATGCTCCATCCGGTCCGTTCCTTTCATAGAACGATGCATCTGCCCGATCCACAGAAGAATGCGTTTGGATTCCGGCAGGCCGAGTGCACGGCGCAGTCCGGCCTTCTCTTCGTCTGCGATCATGTGGAATCGTTTAAAGTCAACGCCGTTCGGAACATAGCGGATCTTTGCTCCGGGGAAGCCTGCCTGCTTCCAGGTTTCAATCGTGTGGTGCGATATCCCGATCAGGAAGTCCGTGGTTTTACTGATGAGGGCCCAGCCGATCCGCTCCTTCACCGAATGCGGATCCCAGGCCGGCAGATGCGCGTGCATCACAATCGGAATCCCGATTCCCAGCAAGGCCAGACGCGGCCACACAATGCCATCGTGCGAATGTATAATATCAGGAGCGACCATTCGGATGGCTTTGCGCAATGCCGGAATCCCCCGCGCAGCCTCTCGGGATGAAGATAGACCAAGGCAGATTACCTGATCGCTTCTAAATTTGGATGAAACCGTCGCCGGAGGCCCGTAAAGAAAAATAAGCCGGGCATCCACTCCACTGGCCGACTGCTCCTGAACTAAAGCCTCCGCAACCCGCAGTGCTCCGCCGGTCGCCGGATCATCCCGCTGAAATATATGAACAACGCGCATAAAAATCAGACTCTGGTAAATTTATCGATTTTCCGGCCGCACGCCGAACTGCCGTTTTTTACGGACCATCCATCTAAAATGATACCGGATATATTCTGCAAACCCCGCCCAGTAGGCCTTTGAAAGTGGATGTCGGATCGGACGTAGCCCCTGCCATATAAACTCCTTCAGGATCATGAGTGCAATACGCAGTCTGTTGAGCAGAGAAAGCTTCTTGAACCGCATGACGCGGAACTTCGTATACAGACTTTCCCGCGGATAAAAATAGGGCGTCCCCATCATCATCTCGGTCAGACTTCCGTCCCACACCCCGACAAAACACAAGGTTTCTTTCACATGTACAATCTCGACATTCAGCCCCGCCTCGATAAAGAAATCCCAGTCGGACGTAATCGTGTTCGAATCATATCCTCCAAGCGCCGTAAAAAGTGATCGGGTAAAAAGCGTGGCCGACGGGATGCTGTCTTCCATATAAGGCAAATGCCAGATTCCGTGATCATACCCTGCACTGCGCGTTTCCGAGGCGGCCGGAAGCGAAATTTCCGCATCGAGGCCCGCCGGCGTTTGCCCGAAAATAAATTTTTCCACATCAACAACCACCAGTTTGGTGTCGTCAACCAGCGGGACCGTCGCCGAAAGATAATCCGGATGAATCAGGTCATCGTCGCAGATCGGCTTGATAATGTCATATTTGCAGTGCTCCACACAGCGATTAATATTTCCCGTAAAGCCGGCATTATCCGTGTTGGTGCAGACCCGCAGGCGCGGATCCTCAATGGAGGCCAGCGCATCGGCGGCGGCATAGGAGCCGCCGTTATCCGATACGACCACCTCAAAATCGGGATAACGCTGCTTCAAGGCCTGTTCGCACGTCGCTTTTAAAATCAGGCCACGCTCTTCGGAATTAAGATAGGTGATGACATAGATTGAAACTGCAGGTTGGTTCACGACAACACTCCTTTTGAAAACGATGCGGCCTCTTCAACAACACGCACCAGCCGGCTCTTCCAGGAATCCACGGAGTATTCCGCCGCCTGCCGCAGTGAGCCGGCAGCCAGCGTTTCGCGCCGGGATCGGTCTTTGATAATATCCGCAATCGCGGCGGCGAGCGCCTTTGGATCCTTCGAGGGAACGGTAACCCCGCATCCCGGAAGAAAATCGACGCCGCTTTCGCGCGTTGCAATTACCGGACATCCACACGCCATGGCTTCAAGAATCACACTGGCCTGCCCTTCGGATAACGATGGAAGAACAAAAACATCAGCACTCGCAAATTCAGCCTGCATTTGAACGCGGGGTAATTGCCCTAGAATCGACAACTCATCGGCATACTGAATCCACGAAACCCAGCTTTTTTCAACGCCCGCCACCCGACTATCAATGCTGACCCCATCCGCCCGCAGAAGATGGGTTGCCTCCGCCAGATAGTGCACGCCTTTGCGTAGCGGCTCGCGCCCGGCAAAAAGAATACGTCCGGGAACCGGCGCGTTCTGCTCCTGCCCATGAGCAATCAGACTGCTTCCGTACGGAACAACGCGGATCTTGTGCGCATGATCGGGAAACAGTTCGCGGATACCTTCGGCCACCCAGTTGGACGGACAGAGAAGAATATCGGCAAGGGAAAACGTCTTCTGGTGGTATTCATGCAGAATGGAAACCATGCGCTCCGCCTCTTCGTCAACGCCGATAAATTGACGATGCTCTTCCGCCACAATAGCCGTTGTTCCCGGGTGCACAAATACATCAACAAGTACGCCGCACCCGCGCTCCTTCGCCCACTCCACAAAGCCGAGATCCTCGCCGAACATGTTATAAACTACGTTGGCACCGGATAATCCCCTCCGGATGAATGCAGCGCTGAGATCCCCGTAATCCGACCTGCGCCAGACGCTCGCCAACGTCCGGTCAGAGGAAAATACCTTCTCACGCGGAACCCCTTCAGGAATGCGTGCCTGCAAAGCATTCAGGCCGGCTCCTTTTATCCCGATCTTTGCCAGGCCGGCGGCCGCCTTCCCCAGCGGGCTGTAGACCGAGGAATCCGTGTAGAGTCCTGCCAGCAGGCCGGCCTCCTCCATCATTCGGGGAATGGCATACCGATGCCGGCTGCCGTGCTGGCAGACCAGAACCCGGGCTGGCGCCTCGCATACGCTCACTTTTCTCTCCCCATATAGAATACAGGAAAAGCCAGAGCAAAAAAGTAGACCCAGATACCGCATAAAATTGCGTGTGTTCCGTGTGTAATTCCGCGCATCGCATCTCCCAGAGCATAGACATACAACAACTGTGCAAAAAAACTGCCATTCATGGCGTGACGATACAGCCCGCCCATCATCCACCCGATAATATAAAACTTAATAAATCCGAGCCACCAGAACGATCCGAAGGCATCGGTATATCCGGGCAGCGTCGTTCCGACGCCCAGGGTATGTCCATATCGCTGCCTGGCAGTCTCGATTGTATTGTCCTGAATCGAAATCATCAGAGCATCCTTGGTACCTCGCCCAACCCATTGCGCCGGCACATAATTGAAAACCAGTCCATTCCAGTGCTTGAGACCATAGTTATAGCCTCCATCTTCAGCGTATACCTGTCTATAAAAGATATAATTATCAAACTCCTTGCCGGAATTCTTCATGGTTTCTTTGGATTCCTGCGTATAATCCGCCTGCAAGGCCGCCTTCAAACGCTCGCTAAGCGGAAGATCCTTCTGCTTCATGATGCCCCGGTAAAGACCGATAGAGTTGATGAGAACGAGCCCGAGCAGAAGCCCCACGACAAGCATCCAGCGGGGAATCGAAATGCGACGGACAAACCAGGGACAAATCAGAAGATAAGCCACAATATTCATCATGGCTTCCCGACGGCCATTGATCACCGCAGCCTCCAGCAAGAGCAGCAGACTGGGAACCAGAAAAATCAGCAGCCGGACATTGGCAGTCTTTCGTTCCTCCAGATAAAGCAACCAGAGAGCAAGAAAACCGAACTTAAAAACACTGGCCAGAAAATGGTATTTTACCGTAGCACCGGTCCATTGCGTGGCCTTAAGCATTTCCTCTGGAAGTGAATTGAGCTTCCATTCGAAATAGAACCCGGCCAGACAAAGCAGTGCACCGGCATAAAAAACCCAACGGATCTTAAACCTGGAATCCAGCCATCCCCCGGAACCCGGGTCACGCTTCTTTGTTGCCTGCACATACCCCACCCATAGAGCCATGGTACAGATTGAAGCAAACAACATCCCGGACGCATAAGCTCCCTCCGGATACTTATCGGCAGCTAACCCTCCGATGGCCTGAGGGAAAAACCATCCCATGGAAATCACCCCGGCCCAGAACGGAAATTCAAATATTCGATTCCGCCGGATCAGATATAGGAGAACCATGGCTCCGTTTATCAGGCCATACAATGCCAGAGTCAGTCCGTTCACTGCTCCCCCGCAACCTGTTTAAGAAGGTCTATATACTCGCTGCGAACCCGCGAGGCATCAAAGCCGGACGTATAACTCGCCTGTATCATCGACCGGTTTTCAAATCCATGGGTCTTAATCCATGTCACAATGCAATCAGCCGCTCCCTGCGGATCGCCATCCGGAAGCAAACCTCCCCGCTCAGCATGGGACAATACATCAGGCAAGGCCCCGACCGGCGTGGAAAAAACCGGCCGCCCACCCGATAATATTTCAAGAGCCACGATGCATTGCCCCTCGGTTACAGAAGTAATCAGGAAACAGTCATTCTCAGCAACAATGCGACCAATGTCCTGTCGACGGTATGCACCATGGAAAACAACGTCCGCCTTCATGTCCGCCGCCTTCTGCCTGCAATCGTCGATAAGGCATCCATCGCCGTATATATGCAACTCAACCTTATTGAAACCGGTGCCGACATGACCCTCAAGGCAATTAACGATGTGCATCGCATAGAGCGGATTTTTCTGGGGAACCAACCGGCCCATCAGCCCGATGCGCAGAATCCCGTCCTGCATCTGCGGCTCGGCAGAGGCTAAGATCTCTGGAGGAATCAGCGGGAGAATATATACCGGTCGCTCGAGCCCGCTCGCACGTAACTCTTCACCAAAGGAGTCTGTCTGAGTAATAACACCGTCAAAGCGTGAAAAAAAACGAAGAATACCCTCCGAGCTCTTAAACTGGTCCAGCGGTCGGTAGGACGTTAAATAAATGTGACTGGGTTTCTTTGATAGCAATCTGTAAAACCAGAAATTAAACGGTTTCTGATGGATCACCACATCCGCATCACGCATAGCAATCAATGCAAGCGGCAGTAAAAAATAGTCAGGGATATTCCACCGGCATCCATAATAGACCGGACTTTTCCACACCTCTGCTCCTGAATTTGCCAGCTCCCTGAGAGCAGGGTTTTTCAGGGACGCACAGACAATACGGACCTTTACTCCCGCCCGAATCAGAGCCCGGGCCAGATCTAACGTAAACTCCTCGATCCCTCCGATCCGCGCAAAAACTCCCGAATAAAAAACCACTCTCATATTGATTTCGAACAATAAATCGAACGCCGTTTATCAACCCCGTAACATACGCCCGAAACGTAACACAGCTGAATGGGGCTTATTCATAAAAATACGTTTTAATATTCCCTTGTAGCACTGCCCGGAAAAGCCGGTCTGCTTCAGGCAGCTCCAGTATTCCGGCCAAAAGGGATGCGCCGTATACGTCATGGTCCAGGGCTTCACATTGGTAAAATGACAGATTCCGGGATTCGTCCTGGCCGCCTCCAGTTCAGCCGGACTATACAGCTCATAACCGTCCTCTTCCTCTGCAAAAAAATGGCTCATTGCATTCCAGTATGGAGGTAAAATCTTCCGATCGGAATCCGACATGATGTTGATCCAGTCCTGATCCGGAAAATCAGGGACCGGACAACGGGCAACTGCCTGCTGCAACGTTGACGAATAGTCATTGTACCGCATTTTTTTCAGGTTCCATACAGTAACGCCGGAATTGATATATGGATCCGCCAGATCAACCCCCGCCTCGGCCAGCCGACCCCGATGATCGAATCCGGTATCCGCAACTCCTGCGATGGATTCATCCATATCCATCATCCAGAGCGGCGCGAGAGAGCTCCGGACCACGATATCGCAATCCAGGTAAATAATCCGTTCATCGTCCGGACAAAGATCAGGAAGTATCAGACGATAATATGCCGCGACGGCCCAACGGGGATTATACTGAATATCCATGTGCTCCCGTACCAGTTCCGCCGCATTCACAACGTCAATGCCGCATGTACGCGGAAACATCGTCCGACGCAATAATTCGGCATCAATGCTTCCGTCGCTAAGCACCAGAAAGTGAATTGAATCAGATTCATCTGCATGAATCAGCACGGATGACATCGTCACAACCAGATGCTGCATATAGTTTGCATCTGCCGCCAAACAAAGTTTTATCGTCTTATCCATAAATACGCATGCTCATTTATTACGGGGCCAGAAACAAACCGGCAGAGGAATCACTAAAAGCGCGATCAGAATCCGGATATTCAACGGGAACGGACGGAGCTTCCGAAGACACGAATAGAGCATGCCCCGGTTTCTCTCATAGATACTCAACATCAACCTGGCGAAAAGGATCTTATTCTTGAACAGTCGGTAACTGGAAAGCATCGACCTCCTGATCAATCGACGCTCCTCGCTCCGGTCATACAGAAAATCCACTCCATGCCCCAGAACCGATGAATTGGCGCAAAGCGAATGCTCGTTGCATCGGTCATAGTACGCAACCACTTGATCGACATAGGCAATAGGATATTGCCCGGCAATTCGGCACCACAGGTCAACATCCTCGCCAAAACGATAGGATTCATTAAACGATCCCACCAGCTTCAGGACCTGTCGCCGAATCAGAATGGTATTCGTGTGAACGACCCAGCACCCACGATACTCACACATGAAATAATCAATTATCCCTCGCTGTATTTCATCGTCTCCGAAAACCAATCCCGGCTCTGGCGTAATCCGTTCACCGGCCTCGGTTTTCTGAATAAAGGCACCGGTCACGGCTCCGGCTTCAGGGAATTCCTCAAACAACCCAACCAGCTCGCTGATCTTTTCAGGAAGATAATGATCATCTGAATCAAGAAACCCGATATATTCCCCGCGAGCTAAACGAATACCGTGATTTCTTGCGGCACTTGCCCCCTGATTCGATTGATAAACATACTGAATGCAATCCCCATAGCCCCGGCAAACCCGGCCGGTTTCATCCGTTGAGCCATCATCAATCACAATGATCTCAAGGGGGCGATAGGTCTGGGCGAGCACACTGTCGATCGCCTTTTTGACAATGCCGGCGGCATTGTAGGCAGGGATCACTATGCTGACCAATACGTTATCTGTTTCCATGCTGCTATTCATTATTATCGGCGAATCTTTATTCCCACTTGCTGCACTAGAGAACGCGGCGCATCAAAGTATCAGAGGTAAGAGCATCAGCGTGATGGTGATATTGCGGCGATGCTATCGGATACCTGACAGCAAAACGCTTCCTTAGAAAACCTTTCGACCACCCGCTCATAGCCGTTGTCTGCGAGCCTTCCGGCCTCCGGCAAATCAGCAAGCAACTGCACTATTTTCTGCCAAAAATCAGAGTCATTCCGGGCCACCAACAGCTCCTGTCCATCTCGAAAATCATCCCGCACTCCTTCATAGGCCTGACCTGTTATCACCACAGGACGATGATGAGCCATCGCTTCAAGCACCTTTATCTTGGATCCTCCGCCATGGTAGACCGGACAAACACATAAGGAGGCTTCGTCATAGGCTGGATGGAGCGATTCCTGCCACCCCAGATAGTGCACTCCGTCAGATTCTTCCATCAGCTGCACCAACTCGGCATCGGCACCGCCACCGACCACGCGAAGTTGCGCATCACTTCGCTCAGCCGCCACAGATGGCCAGACTTCCCGCAAAAAATGAATAAGGCCGGCCGCATTGGGCGGCCATTTCAGCAGCCCGACAAACAATACGACCGGCGGTTTATCGCATACCCCCGACACTGAAGCTTCCGGAAATACCGGAATATTCGGAAGCAGTCGAATTGCTGGATGTCGATAGTTTCCGCCATCCGATGCCTTAATGACCCAGACGAGTGCAAATCGGCTCATCAGGTACTGCATAACATGCTTAACAATCCACAACGAAAACATAGGGGAAGGAAATCGACGTCCCTGTATCGTGGTACGGGCCATCTCCAAAGGATCGTCATCCACATCCAGGGCAATTGGAACATCAGTTTGCCTGTATGCTCCGACCGTGATGGCTGGCCGGATATATCGACTGACAATCAAATCATAAGAGTTCTCACTTATAAGAGCCCTCAACTGCCGTATGCCGGACCGATTCGGCACATAAATATTTTCCAGAACCTGACACCCTGCCAGACGAAACAGTCGGCGTGTAATCCGGCAGAACAGAGTGGATGAAGGTTTTATAATATCAGCAACAAAAACAGTGCCCCGGTCCCCCAGCCACTGCTTCAGTTCGGCAACTCGTTCCCGATGATCTTCCTGCGACAGCACAACAAGAACATCACAGACTCCAATCCGGCTCAGCGCATCAACCAGATGTTCGGAGCGCTGTACGGTGCCGGACACCGACTGCCCCATTCCCGCGATATGTCCGCTCTCAATGATTAATAAATATTTTTGCATATACTCTCCTCAGGGAGATCCTGCTTTTGCCGGATGGAGTAAGATCAGGCCTCAAAACTCACCGCAAACAGGGCGTGATTTAAAATATGACGAACTGGGGGATCACCGGTCCTTTATGCAAAAGCACGTAACTTCTCCATTTTCCGTTTAATGAAATCAAGTACCTTCCGGCGCTCCTCCCGTCCAAAAACAAGTACCCATCCACAGAGAATGGAAGTTCCGCCGATTATCACGGATTGAACCAATATACCAAGGAACCTATCAGCCCGAAGCCCCAGCCACTCTGCAAACGGCAACAGGGACAAAAGATATACCAGGCCAATCAAAGGGACACTCCGAAGCAAAGGGCCCAAATAGACCCAAAAGTGTTGTTTCAGAATTCTGGCACAGTAAAGCGGAGTAAAGAATGCGTTTTTAAGGGTCAGCACAATAGCGGTTGCCAATGCCACCCCGATAACTCCCATGCCGACAGTAACGCCCAGATAATACGATACGATCACATTAACCGTTCCCATCAACAGTGTGACCGCAGCCGGAACTTTCACGGAATTACTCGCAGGAAAGAGATTAAAGAGCGGAAAAACCGCCGTATTGATACACAGATGGACGGTCAACACGGTAAGCAACGATGCAAACTGACTGTAGTCCGGTCCCAGCCACAGACCGAGAATCCCCTCTCCATTGGCACAAATGAGGGCAATCGGAACGGCTAAGCAAAAGACAAAAACCTTAACAGAGATAACAAGCAGACGATGCAACTCAGACGTTTCTCCTTTTGCCCAGTAATTCATTGTAACGGGACCGAGCTGTCTGTTTCCCATATCGGCGACCTGACGAATAAAGTTGGCGACGACCAGCACGGCTGCATACTGCCCAGCAGCCTCTGATGAAATAAATTTGTTAATGATCCAGATGTCCGTACGTAAATAAAGCAAGGCTCCAAAGTGACTGACCAGCCCCCAGAAGGACATATGAAACACCGGCCCCATTAAACGCCACTCAACATCCTTCATTCGAATGGTAAGTTCGGGAGTCAGGCGACGCCAGATTACCATTCCCACGCAGAAAACTAACAGCTGAAGAACTAAATCGATATAGCCGATATACCGAAGCTTCGGCCCTAATAACGCAAAGGATCCAATGATCAAAACCAACCGAAGGATCAAACGAAAGCATCCCGTCAGATAATTGATATCCAGCCGGTTTTTTGCATACATTGATGTCCCGAAAACCGCACCCAGCATATTGATCAGAAAGCTGCCCGCACTGCATCCCAGCAAAATCAGGACATCGACTTTAAGCTCAGGAGGAAACGAAAAAAGTCGATCGGCAAAATAGAGCGCAACACCGAACAGAGGCAACTGAATCGCAATCAGAATCAGATAGAGGGCAAAAGAGGAATTGAAAACCACATTGGGACGCCCTCCTGTTTTCTGTATTTCAATCGTTAGAAAACGGTTAATAGCTCCGGACACCTGTCCGGTAATGATGGAGGCATACTGCGTAAGAAGTCCTGCCAGAGGGATCAGACCATACGCAGAATCGCCCAAGTTTTGGACTAAATAGGGAGTAAGCCAGATTGCAGAAACAGAATAGGTCACGAAAGACAATACGGCCATTACCGCATTTTTCGGCAACTGCTTTTTAAATTGTTTTGTCGTTTCGCTCATTTTTAAAATTGGTTTGATCTCCGGCGAATTGAAGCGGAAGGAATTTCGTGGCTCAGAAGCAACTACACAGGTTCATCATGATCAAGGGCCGACTCCCAATCACAACGGTATCCGTAATAGTTCAGCAGATCCTCGTGCGGACGAAGAAATTCAGCAATTATCTCCTTATCAGAATCTAACAGCTTTTCAATCTGCCGACCGTTCTGATTGGAAATTTTCTGTATAGGATAATCCTTCACTTTAATTTCATGACTTGCATCTATTTGCTGAAACTCAGGAACGCGATCCGCGATTTTCGACACCCACTCTGCCGGCTGTTCACAAAACTGCTCGTAGGAAAACGCCAGCGCCTGCGTCTGCTCAATCTGTTTCTTCAGCCATTGGGATCGATAAACCCAGAAGAAAGCCAATCGTTCCAACAGCCACTTGCGTTCTTTGGGCGTCATCTTTTCCGGGAAGAAATGGCGATACATCACGCTCGAGCAATTTGCATATGGATTTCGATTCAGGGCGATCACCTGATGTCTGGGAAAATTCTGCAACAGGGCTTCTGCACGGACGAGATTGGCGGGGCTTTTTTCGATGACCACATTGATCGGACCGGTGAGCTTTTCGATTAAGCTCAGCCTGGACCACCAGACGCTCTTAACGGACTCCCAATCTATATATTTTTCCGGCATCCAGCGATCCCGTTGGCACATCCCCGGTACCAGCCACTGCCCTTCCCCCCGCTCCTGAAGAAACACCGCCCCAGGCGAAGTATTCAGAACCTGGGCAAGTGCAGTAGAGCCGGAATAGGGAGGAGTTAATATAAATAGAAAAAGGGGGTCTGATAATGGACGGTCATATTCCGGCCGTGGCCACTCATGATGGAATATAGCATCCCTGTTAACCCGCCTCAAACGTCCGACCATACGACGAAGATTCTTCGGATTCGGTTCCAGCAATAACAAATCCTGCTTTTTGCTTTCACTCGTATTCAATCGCCCGCTGTACTTTGCCATAGTCCCAACTTCACTTAATTATTTCTTTTGCGAGCTTTCTCTTCTCACTGATTACAACAACGCACGAATCCAAAAACACAAAGAAAAGAAAAATTATCGCCATTATTCACAAACAATGAACCCCCTTTAACCAAGACAAAAGAAGTCCGGACTTAGGAATGCTCACAGCCTCTTCCTACATCAGAAACAATATCGTTTGGTACAAAAAAGAGTAAATATTACGAGCGATGCGCATCTCAGGAAACCCAACGCCTGCCAAAAATAAAGTCGATAAATATCGGGGGCAGGCGCGGCCGTTCCGCCACTAATCACGGGGGACTTCGAAAAAGTCCTTTTCCGGAACATAAACGCCATTTTCCGATCCGCTCGTCATGAGCCGGATAACGTATCGATTAGTTGGAGTATCAATGAGCAGCTGAGAAGGTTCATACCAAGGCCCCTGACTCGTGGTAATATCCTGAACCACATCCTGAACCTCAACCTTTACCCACTGCCCGTCGTAACCGGACACAGGAATTTTGATCCAGCTTCCCACGGATGTCTGAATGAGATTAGCAATTACAATGTTTCTACTTCCTCCACCGGACTCTATAGAATAAACACCATCCTCTAGGTCAGTCATCGTTATCGAACTTTCCGGAGCAATCGTACCCTGCCCGAAAATCGGACTCGACCATTCGAGATCCACAGTCCCGACGTTCCATATCTTAAAAGAACCATCAATTGAAACAGGCTGTGATACTGCAAGTTTAGAATAGCCGGCGCCATAGGTAGCCCCGAATCCGCTCCACGTATTTTGCTGTAAAACAACATTGGTATTACTCAAGCCTGTAATATCAGCGTTTCCTTTAAAATTATTGCCGACCATCACCAGATCAGAAGCATATTCATCCAGAATCACCGGAACTGCGCGGTGGGGAGGTTGTGATATGTGTGAAATGACATACCTGAAATCTTCCCCTTGATTGGCATCCAGAACATTTATTCCGAAAGTACTATTTGCCGCATAAGAGTCATAAAAACCGAATGCAGATTTATACGTAACACCGGAAACCGTATTGCTCCGGAACACATTACCCAAATTCCAGGATTCCCCGACCGCCAGAGGATAATTCCCTCGGTTGGCGAATACGTCAGCCCGGAATCCCAGCGCGGTTTCGGATACAGTATTCCCGTTGACAAACCAGAAATAACTCGCTCCGGGGGCATTCATTCCGGTCAGCGCATCACCTTCGCCGCAATAACCGTACAGTCTCGCGGCATGACGCATGGTCTCAAGTGTGTTCTTTTCAAAGACCAATCCAAACGAAGCAGTCGTCTGCAGGGCGGTTGTTGCACGATGGGTATATCCCAGGCCACTCTCCCTGCCGGAAAAATAGTTTCCATAAACAGCAAATGACATGGAGCCCGCCGCCAGCTCATAGGTACTAGAGCTATCCGGAACAACCCGCCAGGGCTTTTCAAGTATAACCTCACCGGTATCTGCATCAATACTGACCACATTACGGCACTGACCTAAGCCACGCCCTCCGGTAATAAATGCCTGCCGGGTTTTTGATGCAACACTATAACCGGATGCCTCCACGGGAGAAATCAACAACGAGGTTGCCGTGGCACCCAGTACATGCCCCGCCTGCTTGGCCTGAAAGCCTTCACACAGAATCTGTTCACCGGAATTCTGGTCAATCTTATCAATAAACTCGGCGGAAGTAGTGACCGAAGAATTCATCTGCTCTGCCTTGCTCCAGGAATCCTCCTTGATCCAGACCGTAACATAATTATCTATGGCATTATTTTCCTTTACCCATCCCGTAAGCGAGCTCTCTCCTGTTCCATAAGGAACGCTCACAAGAACGCCGGAGTAGTCAACAGAATTATCACCACGGCCATCAAACTCATCGGGAATATCATCAAAGTAAAAGGTTACAGGTTTACATGATCCCATCGACCAGACAGTCGTTGCCTCTCCCAGTTCTGAAAACCCGGTAATTACACCCGTAGTGAAAAACGGGATAGGATCGCGCGGGGCCATATTGGAAACCACGTTGTTGCCATAGTAAAGATAGTCTGCCGCATCATGAACAACCCAACGACCCTTAGCCCATCCGTCGCCCGATCCAGCATCAGAAGCATCCAGATTCGTTGCCCGGCAATTGCTGAAATCTATCTTCATTGCGTTCACCGTCATCATCTGGTTGCAGTCATAGACCCCCAGAAAACGGCACCCGTCAAAGCGTATATTAGAAGATTCGTTAACTACATTGATCAATGGAGTAACAATGAAGGTGCATCCTTCAAAAAGAATATTGTGGCACTTCTCAATCGTCATTAACTGGCTTCGTTCACCGGTCGACGGGTAGCTCGAAATGACAACATTGACCAGTTTGACTCGGCTTCGGTTATAGAGTCCCAATGCCTGCCCCCGGAAGCTGTTCTTTACAGTAAGGTTTTCATAAATGATTCCACTGGCACCGGTACCCACAACCGGATTCACGGCAGAAGTCATCCCGACCAGTACCGCATCGGAACTTTCTCCTCGAACGCGTATGCGCTTACTGACTAAAAACCTGGTCGAAAGATAGTATGTTCCGTCCGGGATATAGAGAATTCCTCCTGTTGGAACTTTGCTCAGCGCAGAGGAAAATGCTGCGGAGTCATCGGCTTCATCAAAACCATTTGCGCCATAATCCGTAACATTGATGACTGAAGAGTTCCACGTATCGTCATTTTGAACAGTAATACTTAAAGGATCGGACCAGCCGTATCTTTTTCCGTGTCCGTTATGTG
The DNA here is from genome assembly GCA_016937945.1 of Pontiellaceae bacterium. Taxonomy (GTDB): domain Bacteria; phylum Verrucomicrobiota; class Kiritimatiellia; order Kiritimatiellales; family Pontiellaceae; genus Pontiella. The sequence continues at coordinate 17,068 of JAFGVP010000039.1, forward strand.
CGTAAATCGTATATGTTCCCGCAACGGCAGTCGCTGGCATAGTAAATCCAGCTTTGTAGGGATTGCTCGAAACAGAATTAGTCAACCATACGTTCAGTTCTTTAACATAGCAGTAGGCCCTCTCGCCGTCTAAAGTCAGATTTTTCCCATAAATATAGAACGTCTCCCCCGGTGTGATGGAATCAAAACCCACCCACCAGGCCTCCGGCTGATTGATCGTCACCGGCTCACCATATCCATGTGCATTGTGCGGCCACATCAGATACAGCTCATTCGGCGGCAGACTGTCAGCCAGAGTGACTGCGCTTTGTCGGCCATCGACCAACGCGACATCGCACGCAACCTCAACCTTAACTTTTGCACCGGATTTTTCGCCTTCTCCGTAAGCCACAAAAAGTGCATTGGAGGAATGAATCCCCTCCGCTGTTAAAACAAAAGTATCACCAGGCTGATTCTGCCGAGTCCACTCTGCAATCTGCGGTGCTTCGGCATCAATTTTGATGCCGGAATCAATCATGGCGGGGTTAAAACTTGAGAAAGAGTCCGGATAATTCGCGGTGGGCTCTGATATATTCTGTATATCGGGGTAACCGGATGCAAATGCACCGCATATGCATGAGGCGTAAAAAGCAACACCGAGAACAATCTGTTCCTTGAAATTGCTATATGACTTTTTCATAGACCTTATCCTGTGTTATGCAACTTTTAGTTGGACAGTTTTACCCCAAAACCGTTAATCCAGCTTTATAAGCGAAATCCTGATCAACTAACAGGAGCACCTTACGTGCCAATAAGAACGCGATCAGCACAGCGACAAGGATGGATCGAAGTCGAGGAAAAGTCCCGTTACCATTCCTCGTTTGCATATCGGATTATTGTTCTATGTTGGATTATTCTCGTAATGGATCGCTTTGCAGGAACTGATGGTCTGGCAGACTCGCAAAAAATTGAGGGAAAAGCTCAATCAGCCATCGTTTCATGCTTCAACCCTGAGAATTTACTACGCTGACGTTCTCAGTCCGCACGAAAATTAAGTTAAAATAGATAATGGGTTATTTTGACGCCTCGACTCCCTGTACTGATTAGATCAAGCCGATTCAGAAATAAACCTTCTTTTCCTCAGTGATAAAATCATAACGATGAGTTCGAAGCGTAAATGAAGACAGAAAAAGAGGCGGCGCTCTTATCGAACGGATTCCAACCAAAGTGAATCCTCTACGATTTATACCGCTTACTGCTAGGTTTCAGGATTTTGTTTTTTGCAGGCGAAGATGGCGTGGTTGCACACAATCACCCGTCGGCACACACCGCCCGGCGCCCTTGAAACCCCAAAACCGATCTCGCCAATGCTATTACACATGGATCAGGTAAACCTGCAGAAACATCCTGCATCCACTCAATTAACATGCTACCGCCCTCGGTCGATCAGCCATACACTGAAACCTTCAGTCTTTCCTGAAACGCTGGTTGACATTTTTCCGGCTGCACAAAGCCCTCTATACTTCAATCTCAGTTGCCAGCATCAGATTTGTACGCCCTGTACCCATAGCCATATCCGTAACCTTCAGCGCCGGAAAACATCCCCATAAGGGTATTCGGCACATCATTGGCAATGCATCCGAGAACATTCACATCGAGGTCATGGAATCGGTTCAGTGCAAACCGAAGCAGGCGCCGGCGACACTTCCCGAGACGGGCAACCAGCAACACGGAATCAGCCTTAATCGCTAAAGCCTGAACATCGCCGACCGCACCGATCGGGGGGGAATCAATAATAACCCGGTCATAATGCATAGCGGCCCACTCAAGCAGTTCAGTCAGCTGAGGCCGCCCGAGCAGCTCCGCAGGATTGATTTCCGCAAACGGCCGACTGGAAATCACATCCAGATTTTTCACGACATTCCCGGAAATCAAAGATTCGTGACTGCCGGGTTCATCAGTGCAGAGCCACTCAAGTAAAGAAGGATGGTTTTTACTGATCATGAACACTTTCGCGATCTGTGGCCGGCGCAGATCTCCATCAATCAGCAAAGTGCGCACCCCTTTTTGTGCCGAACTGATCGCAAGGTTGCAGGCCACGATCGTTTTACCCTCACCGGCCATACCACTGCAGACAACGATCACCCGCGATTTCCTGCAGAATCGATCCGCAGTGAGCAATGAGTTAATCCCGGCAAAGGTCTCTACAATATGATTGAACTTATCTTTCAGACCAATCGTTGCCAGTTCTTCCCGGATATCGAGTTTTTTCTGGAGAGGAATAATCCCAAGAACGTTGAGTCCCATGGCCCGCAACTCGTTAATCGTATCCACTTTGTCCAGAATCAGTGACACCGCGATTGAAATAAGGGACCCGATCGCAACGCCGAGAAATATACAACCCAGCAAAATTTTTGGTTTATCCGGACCGACCGGATCCCGAGGCACCGTAGCCGCCTGAATAACCTTGGTAAAAGCCATATTCTGGTCGGATGCCAGACGAGCCTCTTCAACGCGTCTCAGCATAGACTGATAGGATGCATCGGCAACGGCCCGCTTACTCTCAAGGCTTTGCAGCTTCCGGTTTCCGGAAACAACTTTCTGTTCCAGGTCGAGTGATTCGGATCTGATCGTCTCAATTCGAGCATCAATTTGCTCAACCTGCTGATTCAAAAGACCGATCTCGTTTTCAACAGCTTTAACCGAGAGATCGATAAACTTATCGAGCTGATCTCTCGCTCTCGCCTCTGCTGCCGCAGCCTGTTTACACTCGGGGTGCAAGGGGGTATAGCGGGAGGACATCAGTTCAAGTTCATCCTTCGCACTCCGCCATTTCTGCAACAGATCGCTGAGCTGCTCTTCCTTAGGAAGACCGGGGGGAAGCAGTTCCAGATCTGGATCCGTTCCCTGAAGCTTTTTTACAAACTCAAAAACCGCCATTCGGGAAGCCACCGTACTGATCAGCGCCTCGCGTTCCGCCGAAACCGACAAAAGTGACTGATCAAGCTCGCTCTTGCGTTGCAGGAGAGAATCAAGATGCAGCTCGGCACGAAGATCAGCCTGTCTGGACTCAAAATCATCCAGCAACTCTCTGGTCTCTTCCACCTGAGTAACCAGCCACTTGACCGCCACCTCCGACTGTGCCTTGTTCTCCTGCATCATCAGAACTTCTGCGCAATCGGTAAGCACATTTACAAGTTTTGCCCCGAATTCCGGATCAGAACAGAGGTAGTAGACGGTAACAATATCGGCCTTGGGATCCTTGTACCATTGAACATCTCGAATAATCCCGGCCAACTCGGATCGGCTTACACCCCCATTCGAACCAGTCGATTCGTCTGAAGGATAGCTGTCAAAGTAGGTCTGAGTAGCCAGCTGTTCCATAGCAGGCGATTTAAACTTCTTAAAACGCGTATAAAATACAGAGCCCTCATCCCGCCCCGTACTGCTGTCATCAAGCATCGAATCGCGATTGATGACCACCTTGGGTTGCCGGACGCTCATCTGCACCTGAGCTTCAATCTTATAAACAGGAACCGTGTGGCGGAGGTAGAGGATCCCTCCCAGCCCGCCCAACAAGGAGCAAAGGAAGACAATCTTCCAGTAATTCAGAATCATCCGAATGATGCTGACGGGACTAAAACGCCCTTCGCCTCCAGCTACAGGAAGAGTACCTTTCTGCTCATCCCGGCGATATGGCGAGCCCTGATATACATTTCCTGTGTCCACTTGCTCAGCAGCCATCTAAAACTCCTGTTGCCTCAGCAAGAGGCCTCCGGCAATTTATTCAGCGAACGATCAGAGAAAGAAACTGATCTTCTTCGACAAGACTGTAAAATGAACTAAAGAATCAGCCTAAGAACTCGAATTGCCCGTACTATACTGAAAAGACCTCTTGACGAGGTCTTGCTTAAATTAATCTGTCTTCTCTCGGCGCACAACATACCCCGGAGAAGACAATAATCTAGGGTTGCAACTTAACAAAAAATTCGACGAATCGCAAGAGCACTGATGCCTGCCAGACTGATCAATCCGGCAACCGCAGGCTCAGGAATCGCGACAACACGCACCCCAACAGCTTGATGCTCAAGGGTATTGTAATCTGAAGCTCTCTGGCCGGAAGCAAGGAATGTTCCGACATTGTTGTAGGCGCCTCCACGGAAAGCGATCTGCTCCCCAACGGGCAGGCCGAGGGAACCATCAGCAGCACTCTCCGTCCATTCCCATACATTCCCCATCATATTGTAGGTTCCGTTTTGCTCCACGGCACCCGAATCAACCGTCCATGCAGAGGCCACAGACCCATAATTTGCATCAACGCCCTTGACAGGAAGAGTGCTTGTTCCATTGGCATACAGCGAATAAGCGTCCCCTCCACTGTAGTAAGCCGCCTTGTACCACTCATCCTCCGTCGGCATTACGTATACCTGACCGTAAGTAGAGACCAAAGCCTCGATTGCCAAACCGTCATGCGACATAACACCGGTCACCTGCCCGCCGGACTCGGAAATAGTATAAGCCCCTACCGTCACATCACCCGACGTCATGTAATTGCAGAACTTGGCGGCCTCAAGAAAGCTTACCATGCTGGCAGCACCAGTGCTCCCCTGAGCCGACCATTCGTCTTCGTCTCCATCACCAGCACCAACAGCGGCCAGAAATTGTCCGAGAGAAACTTCCATCGTGCTAATACGATAACTATAACCAACTGCACCGTAACCAGTTGAGTCTGCCGCGTTTCCAGCATCGCCAATCGATGTGAAATCCATGCTAATACCATATCTTAAATCAGCAATGGACGCACCGGCACACAGCACGACCGCCATGATTACGCTTGTAGCTTTTTTGTTCATCTATATACCTCTGTTCTCATTTACTTTAAAACGACAGCGACGAGGATAATTTCAAAACACGAGGATCTCCACTGGAAAATGTGTTTTTTTTTCGCATCCTAAAAATCAGCTCTCTTATCCATGAATCTTAAAGTCCGACATCCACTCCAAAGGATATGGTGCTCCGATCCGCACCAATCTCCTCAGTAAAATAATTTACAGCCAGAACAGCCGAAGCATGCCGATAAAAACCATAACGAACCTGAGCCGAAGCAAAATGCAACAAAGCAACATCCCCATCCTGCAAATATTGCTGCCGATCGTGCAAAAACTGAAAACTGCAACTGATGCGATCAGTAAACAGCCAATCCCCACCATAGCCCAGACGACTCGACTGCCGTGCCCCCAGTTGGGATGATCCAGGCTGATGAGAGGATTGCGCAAATGCATATACCAGAATCTTCTCAGTGACCGGCAGGCTCATGAGGAGATTCCCCTGCAATCCCACATCGGATCCGGAATCCTCGTAATCAGCTGCAGAAATCCCCAACTGGACAGAAACCGATAACTTATCCTGCGCCCTTCTTAATCCCAGAGAAGCCCCGGAGACCACCCCCCCCTCCTCATCCGAAAGCTGCAGCTCACTTCCTCCACCGAACCATATCGTCGTTTGCTCGGAGAGCAAATAATCAAGACTCAGCCCGATCGAATGTTCAACCCATTGCAAATCAGACTGATCAGAAATCGACTGCCGATAATAGGAAAGACCATATCTGGGAACCAGATGTGTCTTATCAGAAAGATTCCGGTCGTAGGTCGCATCAAATATCGCCCCCGTCCGATCGGAAACCGTCGAAGTCAGAATGACCGGGAGATTTTCAGGGTTTCCATTGTTAACCCTGACATCATAATCAATCGTTTTTGCATGAAACCCCGATACTCGATACTTAAGAAGATTTTCCTGAGACGAACCGGCAACCCCAAAACTGTAGAAATCCGCATTGGCATCCGAATTACTCTCATGCACCCGATGCCCATAACGCCCAAAACCGCCCAAACTATAAAGCGCATCGGAGGAGTTATTCACGACCGCGCCGATCATAGCCTCTCCGTACAGATCGCCACCCACTCCCTCCAGACGATCATATGCACATCCGGCATAGGCCTCAGGACTGACATAAAAAATTCCGACAGGAATTCCCTGCACATCCTGATCCCTCTGGGCATTGGTCCTCAGTGCGAGAATCACCACAGAAAACAAAAGCAGATCCCGAATTCTTCTCATCATCGTCACACCCTCTAAAGTTATTCATCCGCAAAAACGCTACACCACGAACACCTTATTCCACCCGCCCCCCAAAATCAACAGGTCAGCGCAAATCAAAAAAAGCGCGGTCTCATCACAAAACCGCGCCTCATATCTGAAAATTAATGACAAAGCATCAACCACTGACAAAATGCCCGATCCACTTCCCGAAAACATATTTTCCAGCAGACTCATCCCACAGACCTATCCAATACCAGCGATTCCAGGACGGAAGCTGAAAGTCATAGGCCCCGGCATGATCATATGCCTCAAAACCCTGAAGCCAGGCACCTGCAGATTCATCCCAGATGCAGACCAGACAACCGCCAGAACCCACCTCAGGCAGCGCAATCCGTTCAAGCGGAAGCCCGACCTCTCCGCAATAGGCCGTCCCGCAGACCAAGGCCAAAATTAGAGCCAAAACCACTTTTTTCATCATTTTTCTCATTTGTTGAATACCATTTACATCCACAACCAATTTCCCTGAACAGAATCCCAGGTCTGGTTCGATTCGTTGTACATTCTGATCGACACCCAATACCAACGACCAGATTCGAGCCCCTCAATTACCAATTCATCCGGATCAGCCATCACACCCAGCTCAGTCCACTGCTGAGCCGTCTCATCCCACAAACGCGCCCACAGGGTCTCCCCTTCATATCCAATAAGGGGATACACGATCTGAGTCCCAACCGCCCGAACGGAGACCGATCGAGAGGCATTGCAACCGTCGTATGACGCCGTCACCGTAACAATCGCATCTTCGGAGATATTTCCGGCAAATAAAGATCCACCCTCATCAATGATTGCAAAAGAAGCATCGACCGACCATTCCGGCTGCACTTCCTCCACGGAACCATCGGAATAAGTCACCACGCAGACAAAACCGTTCGTCGAATTTTCATCCATTTCCGATATCCCGACGATATTGATCTCTGTGGTTACCGGAGCGATGTAATTGATGGAAACCGGATAAACATCCGTCAGCCCACCGTATAAAGCCGTTACCTCAAAAGTCTGGTCACAATCAACGTCGGACGCACTCAGGACACCATCAGAGCTGATCGAGGCATAAGGAGAACTCTCGCTCCACACCGGAGAAACCGCCGTTGTGGTCCCATCGGACCAATTGGCCGTGCAACTGTAGGCTGCCGTCGATTCTTCATCCAAGCTAACCGGACCGCTGATTGTTATACTGCTCAACGTGGGCGCTACATAATGAATAGTTACCGTCTGAGTATCCGTCATCCCACCATAAGCGGCCACAACGGTAACGGACTGGTCGGATGTAACATCCGACGCGCTCAAAACGCCGTCACCACTGATTGATGCATAAGGAGAATCCTCGCTCCATACCGCAACCACCTCAGCTACCACACCGTCCGACCAACTGGCCGAGCAACTGAATCCAGCAGTAGTTCCTTCATCCAGAGAGATCGGCCCACTGATCGATATACCACTCAACGTCGGGGCTACATAGGTAACCGTTACGCTGTTACTTGCTGTTACTCCACCATAAGAAGCTGAAATTATAACCGACTGATCAGACGGCACATCCGAAGCACTCAGGAATCCGTCATCACTGATTGAGGCATAAGAAGAATCAACACTCCAGACGGGAATAACGTCAGAGGTCGTTCCGTCAGACCAATTAGCGGAACAGCTGTACGCCGCCGTCGTTCCTTCATCCAGACTGACCGGACCGGTGATCGTCAAGCCACTCAGAGCAGGAGCAACATCGTTTAAATTCACGCTAATGGAAGCAGCCTTTCCCCCATAAACCGCCGTTACAATCACAGAGCAATCCACATCAATACTTCCAACCGTCATAAGTCCATTCGAACTCATGGTTACGACTTCAGAGTCGGTACTCCAAACCGCATCGACAGAATCTACAGAGCCATCGGAATAGGTCGCCACACAGGTATATTGTGCATCAGACTCCTCATCAACACTCTGCGCACCCGAAACCGAAACACCGGTAAGCAAAGCGGCCGGAGGACCATCCGGCGGCGGAGTGGGACCAACCGCCCAGGCAGACAAATGAACCATGGTCAGTCCAATCCCAAGGATTACCGCACTGCTTTTTTTTCCTAAATCTAAATTAAACATCGATTCTTACCCCGGTAAGGAACTCATGTGTTGCAAGTAACTCATTGTCAGTGTTTCGGAACCGGTCGCCGGACAAATCCGAAACTCAACACACGATCAGGCAATCGCACATAGCGTGCCATTCATGCAGAGGTATGAAATTGATGTAAGGAGGACACCCTTCCCACTGGCTGAGCATGGCCAAAAAGGGCGTTAAATATTTGACCGGAACTCCCTCAGGAATCTCGGCCCTGCGACTTTTGCGCTTAATTCAGCTTTATTGATCGGAACCAAGTCAGCCGATCATGCCCTGAATCATTTTTCTCATTTTAGAGAATTTTTTGCGGTCAGCAATACACTCAACATCAGTCGATATAAAATTAAAAACAAACACACACGCATGCTTAACAAGAATTGAACACCCGAATCAAGCATTCGTCCGACAATGACTTACATCAATGCAGACATACCCCTGCCTGCAAATAATGGTGCCCTGTATATAAGACATGCCAGCGGCCCGCAAAGACAAAAGGACATTTTCTACCCCCGCAATAAAACCCAGATCAGGCTCATATTTCCCCAAGGAAAAACAGGGGAAAAAGATACTCAAATGCCGCATCTTGAAAAACAGCCGACACGAATCGTATTTATCACGGAATTCGGGATACAATCCGGACTTTACAGGCGAGGCCACCGGCACCTGGTCGATATTGAGCAGGAAAACTACCAGTGCCGCTCAGGCACATTAACGATATCACCAGCATATAGTATAAGATCTGCATCTGCGTCGCCGGCTTTACCAATGGAGTTAAAATCGATTTCTACCTGAATCCGCTTGCCCATACTGTCCGTGCGGGTGATTTGAATCTGGGATACTTTTGCGCTCGAAGAAAAACCGCCTGCGGCCTGAATTGCCGCAGAAAGCCTCATTCCTGAAGCATTATCAAGCTCAACCGGTCCAGGGTTCTGAACCCGGCCCAGCACCGAAACCTGCCCCCACTCAGCCACTCCGGCCTCAGCAATCAACGACAACATGACAACCGGCGTGCTTACATAATATTTACTGTACCGCTTTCGAACCTCAGCGCGCGCAACCTCAAGACTCAAGCCTTTCACGAAAACATCACCGACCAGCGGCAATGTCACATAACCAAGGCGACTCACTTCTGCCTGATGCATCGAATATTCCATCTTGCCATCCACCTCGACAGAGATATCAATCGCATCTCCCACATCAAGTCCGGCAACAGTTTTCACGTTGGCCGAGGGAGATAACTCAGTAAAATCTTCCACATTGACCGAGGTGACATCGGTGGTTTCACAACCAGCCAACAGCCCCATTAAGCACATCAGACATCCTGCAAATAAAAATCGGCGCATTTCAAATCTCCGGAAAATCAGGAACAGCTCTTTAATTTAGGGACTTTCTTTAAAGCATTCCGCTCACTTCCGGCAAGCAATTCCAACCAGCACTTCAATAGATCGACCGAAGAAAAAAGAGGAAGACCCGGCCCGGAACCGGCAGATGAGACCAACAGACCTCTTGCATACTTGCCGAATGACGACACTTCGACTCCGCCTCCAGCCCGTAACGGAAACTTTCAGCGCTCAAATGAGAAAACGTAATAAAATCGCCTACAGATAAAAAATCAAATCCCGCCCCTGCATGCTCCGCACCCATAATTATCACAGAAAAGGAAACATGGGAGCAAACTACGAACCAACTCCCATCTCGCGCAACACCCGCTCACAGTAAACCAGACTCGCAGGCGCCAGTCGATACCAGACCGTGCTATTACCGAAACAGCGCCGAACATTCCCCATCGATTCTACGGATCAATTAAATCCCCGTCTATTTCAGATTTTCGTCCAGATGCATAACACCTGCAACCCCAAAATAAACTACCGGAATTGCGCATATTATTTCTAAATATTTTGATCGTATTTCGTTTAAATATTCTTGTCTTTTTTCACCTTCCAGACCTACCATTGTCTGCAGAGACAAGAGGCAAGGCTCCCTTCATCGTGCGGGGCATCGCGAACGCGGGAGTTTTGCGCTTCTAGCGGGAAACTGCATAAAAAATAGAAGGGAAAGGTAAGGTACGGAGATGAAAAAAAGTCTGTACAGCATTCATAAAGCAACATGCAGCATCGCCTGCTGCATACTGGCTTCGCTTATCATGCACGAGGCCTATGCCGATGGAACGGAGTTTCTCGGAACACCTAGCATTCCCATTGCTCCCGGATCAGACCTGGTAGTAGCGGGAACAGGGCTGGCAGATGCCCAGCCCGGCGAAATTGCACTCAATATACCTGCAGATGTCAGCATTGCTCAGGTTTTACTGTATTGGGCAGGACGAGGAAGAGAGTACGGCCTAACGGAGGATACGATTCAGGTCAATGGAACGGCAGTTACGGGACCATGCATCGGAGGACCTTCATTCATCCCGCTTCCCAGCAATACGTTCCGGGCAGATATCACTGAACTGAGTTCCGCACTGAACTGGATCAGTGCCGGACAGACAAATGTCCTTACGGTAGACGGACTGGATTTCCTCTATCATAATGCTGGAGCTGCCGTAGTGGTAATTCTTGATGACGGAAACACAGCAGACATACAGATCATGGATGGAGATGATTTTGCTTACCTCTGGGCTGCAAACTATCTACCGGCATCAACAAAGCAAACAGAGCCAGTTGAATTCGCGGTACCCCTATCAGACGACTCGCAGACCGGAACTATGGTCCTGATCATTACCGACATTGAAGACCCGCGACCGGCAGCCGTCGAAGTCACCGTTGGCAATATCACCACTCAGCTCAATGTATTTGAGGGGGAAGGAGAAGGAAGCTTCCTGGACATCATAGAACTTGAAGTTCCGGTACCCGCAGGAGTTAGCAATGTAACGGTACAGGCGCTTTCGATTGACGATGGATCCGGCCTGATGCCTGCTTCGCTCGACTGGCATTTTGTGTCATGGAAGCTGTCTACACCCGACACGCCTCCACCGGGAATAGGCACCTACACGATAGGCTACTGGAAAAACCACCCCGACGACTGGCCGGAGTATGAAGACATCTTCACTCCGGAAGAAGCAATGGAAATTTTGTGGATGCCGACCAAGGGCAACGCATACATTATCCTTGCACATCAGTACATCGGTGCAAAACTGAATGAAGCGAATGGCGCTGAAGTTCCGGACGAAGTGGCTCTGGCACTGGATGCTGCGAAAGATCTGTTGGCGGCATATAAGTCAGATCCGGTATTCCCCAAGAAATCTTTCGAAAGACAGATGGCTATTGCCATTGCTGAAATTCTGGATGACTATAACAATGGAGTAATTGGTCCCGGACACAATGATGACTAACCGGTGACAGACCGACCGCTAAAGAAGCCCTTTGCTAAATCGGCAAAGGGCTTTTTAGTTTTTCCGAGGCACTTTAAGCGTATGCGTCTTTTCGATCACCCCGTCGATAACGGCTATGTTGTTTGGTTGCGGGATGACTTCCAGCGGGCGGGGCCCAGAAGGCGGCATCGGATTGCTGCATCGGCGGCAGGGCGTCGAACAGTTCCTCAAGGTATTCGGACGGGTTGACGTCGAGTTTTCGGCAGGTTTCTACGAGGCTGTAAATAACGGCGCTGGTCTGGCCGGAGTTCGGGCTACCAAAGAACAGGAAGCTCTTTTTACAATGGCGGTCGGGCGGATGGCGTTTGAATCGGACGTTGTCCTATTTCCTTCGGAAATTATCTGCGCTACGCTTTGGCGATCAGGTTGTTGTCTATCTCGAGCGTTGCGTGTTCGACATAAAGGTTCTGGGTATCCCCAGCGCTCAAGCATGTAACTGATGGCCTGATCGAAGCGGCTCTTCGGCAGCTGGCGGGACTGCTCGCGATCAAGGATCTCTTTGATTTTTCCAGGACGGGCGCGGCTTGCTGCTGTCGGTAAGCTGGAGTTCTCACCATAAAAATCTACGTAGAAAAAAAAAGCGCCCCGCATAACGGGACGCTTTTTGAAGCGCGATCAGAGCCGGACTTAGCCGACAATAACCTTAACGAGGTCGAGAACCTTGTTGGAGTAGCCCCATTCGTTGTCGTACCAGGATACAACCTTAACGAAGGTGCCGTCGAGCTGGATGCCGGCCTTGGCATCGAACACGGAGGTGCATACTTCGTCAACGAAGTCAGTGGAAACAACAGCGTCTTCGGTGTAACCGAGAACACCCTTCATGGAACCTTCGGAGGCTTCCTTCATTGCAGCGCAGATGTCTTCGTAGGAAGCTTCGTTCTTGAGGTTGACGGTCAGGTCAACGACAGAAACGTCGGAGGTAGGAACGCGGAAAGCCATACCGGTCAGCTTACCATTCAGTTCCGGAATAACAACGCCTACAGCCTTGGCAGCACCAGTGGAAGACGGGATGATGTTTTCCAGAATACCACGACCTCCGCGCCAATCCTTGGAGGAAGGACCGTCAACGGTCTTCTGAGTAGCAGTAGCAGCGTGAACGGTGGTCATCAGACCCTTTTCGATGCCGAACTTGTCGTTCAGAACCTTGGCAACCGGAGCCAGACAGTTGGTGGTGCAGGAAGCGTTGGAAACGATGTCCTGACCCGCATAGGAATCGGTGTTAACACCGCAAACAAACATCGGGGTAGCGTCCTTGGAAGGAGCAGAAAGAACAACCTTCTTAGCGCCGGCTTCAATATGCTTACGAGCGGTTTCGTCGGTCAGGAAGAAGCCGGTGGATTCAACAACAACTTCAGCGCCGATTGCATCCCACTTCAGGTTGGCCGGATCACGTTCTGCAGTGATGCGGATTTCCTTGCCGTTAACAACCAGAGAACCTTCCTTAACTTCTACAGTACCGACGAAACGGCCGTGTACGGAGTCATACTTGAGCATGTATGCGAGGTAATCAACATCAAGCAGGTCGTTGATGCCTACAACTTCAATATCATCGCGTCCAACGGAAGCGCGGAAAACCATACGTCCGATACGGCCGAAACCGTTAATACCAACTTTAGTTGCCATGTTATTGCACCTTTCCTTTTAGGTTGAGAAACAACTGTTTCTGTTAAAAATGAGCGCGAACACTAACCAACCCCCGCAGAACCGTCAACATCCATACGCTACCTTTTTATCGAATTTTACGGATACGAAAGCCTGTTTCTAAACCCGCAAAATGCAGTACCATTGCGGTTAAAGGCTGCCTTTTCCGGAATCTGTACACAACTAATAATTCATTCCGGCTCATGGAAGAATGTCACGATGGCCTGTTCCAATATCATCATTGAAAGCACAGGAGGCGGTTCAATGAATCATCCAAAACAGAAAAACGGATATAAACTGAAAAAAGGTCAACAGCGCAGTTCCCTCAAATATCTAATGAAAGCCACCGACGTGATCCGAATTGAAATACTCCGGGGAAAATCCAGAGCCGCGGAGGAACGGGGCGACCTTTCCCGAGCGAGCGAGATTCAGAAACGGATCGTTTAAATCGAAGGACAAACCTAAGCCTCAACCCTCCGACCGGCCTCGCTCCATTACCGCAACCGGAATTTTGATCAGGCACTGAACGGATTCCGTAAAGTCTGGGGCATCTCGGACAGCCGGGACCGGCCGCTGGAAGGCATTCGCAATGCTATCAGGCCATAGACGATTCCGCGAAAGCACATCGACTGCCCCAAAAGCTTCAGGAACAGCAACAGATGTCAGTCGCCGGCTGATTCTTTCAATCAAGTTCTCAGAGTCGGCTTCCGCAGCGTTTGCAGAAAAGAGCCTCTTCATCATGCTGATTCAATCCGCATCCGGCGCAGGTCCGATGAACTCGTCGCCGAGCGGTCTCCATGCCTAGTTCAGCGGTAATAATTCCGGTAGGAACGGCGATAATGCTGTAGGCCAGAATCATCAGGAAAGCCGCCAGCGCCTGTCCGATCGGCGTCTGCGGGGAAATATCGCCGTAACCAACCGTGGTAATCGTCACGATCGCCCAGTAAACCGACCGGGGAATACTGGTAAAGCCATGCGCCTCGCCCTCAATCACATACATCAGCGAACCCACAATAACGACAATCGACATCACCGCCACCAGAAAGATTCCGATCTTGCGCCGGCTGTTGATCAGCGACTTCAACAGCAGATCCTCCTCCCCGACATACTGCGCCATCTTCAGCACCCGGAAAATACGCAGCATCCGGAGCACCTTGACGACATCAAGAAATCCGGTCGCCGGAAAGATGCGGCTCAGGTAAAACGGCAGCACGGCCAGAAGATCCACCACGCCGAAAAAGCTGCGCGCATAGCGCAATGTGCCGCGCGCGCACCAGAGCCGGAGCGCATACTCCACCGTAAACAGCGCGGTAAAGCCGGCATTCAGCCCCGAAATCAAGCCGCCGTATTCCGTCCGAATCGGCTGAACACTCTGTAGCATAGTCAGCGTAACACTGATCAGAATCGCACCAAACAACAGAACGTCAAAGAGCTTCCCGGCCGGCGTATCCGCCTCGAAAATAACAATGTAAATCCGTTCCTTCAGGCTTTTTTCAGACATGGTATTCCACCCCGCTCTCCGAAACCTCAAGTTGATAAACCGGATAACCGGAGGGCGGAAGCTCCGCATGTCCGACACCGATCGCGCAATCGCCCAGCCCGGAACCGGATATCTTTGCGCCGAACATTCCGGATGCCGACTGCAGCATCTTCACGATCCACTCCAACTCCGGCGTATTAACGCCCATCTGATCCATCAGCTCCTGATTCCGGTTAAGAATCAGACCGAAGGCCGCATAATCCTGCCGCCGGAGCAACTCGACAGCATCCCCGACCGACGCATCCATCTCGGAAAAAATCCGACCGAAACGTTCGGGATCGCCCGCACGCTGCTCTTCGACAAAACGGATCACTTCCGGCGTCGGCGTCTTGTATCCGCAATACACCGCTGTAAGCGGCAGCGAAACCGGGACCGGATCAAACAACGGCGCCGTACTGTATCCGACAATTCCCCCGAAAACACTGGCCGCAAGATCACTGCCTGACCCCCTGCCCTGCACGGCGTGCACCGTCTTCAGAGCGTGATCAAACAGGATTCGCGGGTCCGGCGCTATTTTTTCAATCCATCGCAGAATCGCGGCATGCACAGCCACGGTTACGGCGGCCGATGACCCAAATCCGATGTCGGCGGAGAATCCCGAAGCAATCGAAAGCCGAAAACCGGAGGAAATTCGACCTACATGCTGGCGAATCGCCTGAACCACAAACCTAAGCGACCGGTCGTCGACCAGATTATCCAGCGTGCTTTCATAGCGTCCCAGAGCGGAATCAACGCACACCATCCCGAAAGACAAGGGTTCCAGATCAACGCGAATCCGGCGATTGATCGCACAAACCAGCGCCCGATGACCATGAAGGACGGCATGCTCACCGAGCAGCATCAGGCTGCCGGGAGCCGAAACAGAAATAACGGCGGGATCGACCATGGATCAGATAATGCGGGTACCAAGCGGATCACCGCGCACCGGAGAAACGGTATAACCGTATCGGGCACAGAGTTCGGAGGGCTGCTGGTCGGAAATCACAAGAACAATGCCGCCCTTATTGCCAACCACCGCGCCCGCGCCGCAAACCTTGGCGGAGCCGCCCCAGGCTTCGATATCGGAAATAAACTGCTGAACGCGCGGAGGCACCACGCCGATCGCATTCAAAAGACGATTGTTCTCGCGTACGAGCCAATGCAGCTTCTGCACATTATTATGACGGATCGCATCTTCAAAGGCGTTGGTTACATCCTCAAATTCGCTCCAGATCGCGCTATCGCGGAAACGCCGTTCAACCTCCATCACGCATTCACCGGTGGTGGATTCCGGCACGCCAGTCTGAACCATGAACATTTTCATGCGCGGCAGGGCAATAGAGGTCGCCTTTCCCTGCTCGAAACGGGCACAACCACCGTACAGGGAGATATAGGAATCCACGCCGCTCGGCTTGCCGTGCTGCAGTTTTTCAGCTTCAAGACTGTATTCGTAATACCACTCCGGCTTGAAATCGACGCGCAGGTAGTGCCCCATCGCCCGGATTTCGCTCAGCACCGTGGCCGCCGAAGATCCCATTCCGCATCCCATCGGAATGCTGGAACGCAGTTTTAGCACCAGCCCTGAATCCAGCTTGCGATGCAACCCGTCGAGCGTATTGATAAAAGCAAAGCGGAACAGATCCGCCGGCGCCGCCAAAACATAGCCGATGCCGATATCGCCATTGAGAAACTCGTGATATTTCTTTTCCACACGGCGCTTGAGATCGCGAAGGGCCATCAAAGTGAAGGAGTTGTCAACCGCGCCATCCGAAAGATCGAACGAAATTCGATCGCCGGCCTGCGGCGTCAGCTCGAAGGTCGCACTGCGGTCAATCGCCATGGCGATCGCCGGCTTGCCGTAAACCACGGCGTGTTCCCCGCTTAGAATCAGTTTTCCCGGAGCCACTGCTTTCATAGGCTATTCCACCAACGATTCATATTCCCGTTTGTGCTGACTGATCCCCGAAAACCTGAACGGACCGGTCTTATACTGAGGAAAGACATATTCCCCGCCATCGGTCGGCACCCCGTAATTAAAAATGTCTTCGTATTGTTGATACGTCAGTTCCGTCCGCTTCTCCAGCAAATTCCGATGTTGATCCGCATGCAAAAACTCGCGATATCCGGGCTGAATCACCCCGCTGAAAAACTCCCCGACACATCCCGAGCCATAGCTGTAAAACCCGATCCGGCGCCCGGAAAGATCCTCCTCGGCCGTATCGAGCAGCGACGTCAACCCCACATACATCGAACCAGCATAGCAGTTTCCGGTAATGCGGCTGTAACGCAACGACTCTTCCAGCAGTGCATCCATCTGCTCCTTGCTGCTTTCCACCTTCAGCTTGCGGCACAGCTTGTGGTGCGCCTTTTCCGCCATCTTGGTGAACGGAATATGGTAGCAGAAACGATCAAAATCACTCAGGGAGCGCCCGGTAAGCGCTTCGTACTGTTTCCACGATTCCAGCAGGGCGTGAATATAAACCATCGTGGAATACTTACCGTCAACCAGCGCCTCAGAGCGATAGTTCGGCCGCCAGAAATCCATGACGTCTTCCGTATAATAACCGCTCTCCGGATCAATCGCGACCAGACGGGGTTGCTCGGCAACCAACATGGCAACGGCGCCGCATCCCTGCGTGGCTTCCCCCGGACTCCCCAGCTCATAGCGGGCCACGTCGGACGTAATCACCAGCGCCTTTTTACCCGGATTGCGCGCTACGAAACCGATCGCCATCTGGAGTCCGGCGGTCCCGCTGTAGCAGGCCTGCTTCAGCTCAACCACCCGGCAGCGCGCATTCATCTCCAGCAGGCCGTGCACATAAATACCGGCTGCCTTCGACTGGTCGATGCCGCTCTCTGTCGCAAAAAGAATCAGCTCGACATCATCCAGTTCGCCATCACGCATCAGCGGCCAGGCCGCACTCGCACCCAGCGTTACAACATCCTCATCCGGCGGCGGAATCCCCATCTTTTCCTGCCCGATCCCGAGATAATACTTGTCCGAATCCACCGACCGTGCGACCGCCAGGGTTTTCAGATCCACGAAATAGTTCGACGTGTAGAAACTGATCCGATCAATACCAATCTTCATTGAGAATAAACTCCTCTCTCCCGAAAAGTGCTTCCATCCGGCCCGCGCCAAGCAGGAACATCGCCGTCGTGAATTCGCGACGGAGGCGCCGGATCACCACCCGCACCGCATCCGCAGACTCACGTGCCGGATCAAGAAACGGACGAGCCAGTCCGCAAAGCGACGCACCGAGAATCACGGCCTTGGCCATGTCGATTCCATTACGGATTCCACCGGAGGCGATCAGCGTCACATCACCACGAAGCGGTTTCATCTGCCGCAGGGCTAACGGCGTTGGAATCCCCCAATCTCCGAACAGTTCGCCGAGTGACGGTTCTCCGCATCGCCGGCTTTCCACCATGCTCCAGGAGGTTCCCCCGCTCCCGGCGACATCGACGTATCGGACGCCGGCCGCCCGCAGGCGTTCAGCATCGGCCAGCGAAATTCCGGCGCCGACCTCCTTGACAATTACCGGTTGTCGCAGACGCAGCACAATCTCTGAAATCCGGCCGGCCAATACCGAAAAGTTGGTATCACCCTCCGGCTGAACTGCTTCCTGCAACGGATTGAGATGCAGGTAAAGACCGTCCGCCTCCAGGATTTCAACGGCAGTTTCGCAATCTTCCGTCCCCAGCCCGTAATTGAGCTGGACCGCGCCGAGATTGCCCAGCAAAACCGTCGACGGCGCAAGCTCCCGCAATGCAAAACTGTCCCTCGCCGCCTCGTTGGACAGCAGTACCCGCTGCGATCCGACCGCCAGCGCCACCCCTTCGGCTTCTGCCGCAACCGCAAGATTCCGGTTGATCCGGACCAGTTCCTCGTCCGCACCGCCGGTCATTGATGAAATCAGCAACGGAAATGAAAGCGCCTTGTTCAGGAAACGGGTCGACGGATCCACCGCCGAAAGATCCAGTTCCGGCAGCGCACGGTGCGTCAGGTGAATACGGTCAAAGTATCCCTGCCGCCGGTCGACCGCCTCATCCTCCGAGACAATTCTGATATGATCCAGTTTACGCTGGTTGATCGGTTCCATAATGCACGCGACATTACATGGATCAAACCCACGAAGAAAACCTTAAATAGTATCGATCATCCGGATGTGCACCGTGGCTTTATCCCTTGAATTCGACGCATCGGCGAATATAGTTCCCGCTTTTCGAGGTATTACATGAGCAGTCAGCAACCCATAGAAACCGGCGGATACGAACATCGATTCGGGGGACTGTTCCGGCTGTACGGGAAACCAGGCATGGAACGTCTTCGCAACGCCCATGTGCTGATCGTCGGCGTTGGCGGCGTCGGCTCCTGGGTGGCCGAGGCGCTGGCCCGCAGCAGCATCGGGCGGTTGACGCTGGTCGACTGGGACGACATCTGCTTTTCCAATACCAACCGGCAGGTGCACGCCATGACCGGCACCGCCGGACGCGCCAAGGTGGATATTCTGGCCGAACGCATCCGGCTCATTAATCCGGAATGCGCCGTCACCGCCATCCGCGAATTTTATTCCGACCGGAACGCCGATGAGCTGATCCAGCCCGGACTCTCCTATGTGGTCGACGCGATTGATAAGAAGAATGCCAAGATCCACCTGATCACACACTGCCGGCAGCTGGATATTCCGGTAATCGTCTCCGGCGGCGCCGGCGGCCGGGTGGATCCTTCCCAGATCCGCGTCACGGACCTGCGCGATTCCTATAACGACCCCCTGCTGGCCTCCATCCGCAAACAACTGCGCCGCAATCTCGGCATGCGCAATCAGCACAAAAATAAGTTTCAGATTCCCTGCGCCTTTTCTGCGGAAGAGATTCGCTATCCCCATCCCGATGGCGGCTTCTGCTACGGCAAACCCGCCGCCGGCGAAGGCCCGAAACAGCTCGACTGCCAGTTTGGATTCGGCTCCGCCACCTTTGTGACCGGCAGTTTCGGGTTTGCCATGGCCGCGCGCATTATCAACGACCTTGTGCAAAGTTAATCCGGCGCTAGCGCGGCCCAAACAAAGCCCGTTTATTGTCGCGCCGATTTATGAAGGTTTGCGACATAGTTCAGTTTTACAGTACGCTCAGCGGAGGCGTGAAGCGCTACATCGACGATAAAATCCGACATTTTTCCACGCTGCCGCACATGGAACACGTCGTCATTGTTCCGTCCGATCGAAACGCCATGACGCGCACGGGAAACTCGCGCATCTATGAAATCAAGTCCATACGGCTGATCGGTTCCTGCAGTTATCGCCTGCTGGTCTCCTTACGGCGCATTCGCCGGATTCTTGATACCGAACAGCCGGATCTTATCGAAGTCGGCGACCCCTACCACACCGCTTGGATTGCACAGAGTCTTGCGCACCGGACCGGGATTCCGATTGTGGCCTACTATCATTCCGATTATCCCCGCGCATTCGGGCGAACCATCGGAAAATACTGCGGCCGGCCGCTCGGGCGGCTGACCGAACGGACCATCTCGCGCTATCTTGCGCGACTCTATAACCGAATGAATGCCACCATTGTGGCCACTCCCGCATTTGAGAGCGTCCTGCGGCGCATCGGAATCCGGCGCATTATCCGTGTACCGCTTGGCACCGACACCGATCGATTCCACCCGGTGGATGAGCATTCCGAGGTACTGAACGACCTGGGGCTCGATCCGGACTGTATTCTTCTGCTCTATGTAGGCCGGCTGGCGCGCGAAAAAAACGTGGTTAATCTGGTTCGCATGATGGATTTCTTTCCGGATAACGGAACCATTGCCTTGCTGCTCGTCGGCGACGGCGAACAGGGCGAACAGATCCAGCGCATGGCCCGCCAGCGCCGCCATGTGTTCTGGCATCCCTATTGCAGCAGCCCGGAACTGCTCTCCGTTTTCTACTCGGCCGCCGATATCTTCGTGCATCCAAGCACGAGCGAAACCTTCGGG
>JAFGVP010000040.1 GCA_016937945.1 Pontiellaceae bacterium
TCTCTCCTTAGGTTAAGTTTTGTTTGGTCACAAAAATCTAACCTGAGATCCCCTTCTTTTTAATTCTATTTTGGACACGAGTGACTTTCCCTCATTTTTGCTTCGGCCCAACGGGAACGCAGCAGCCCGTAGCTGACCCCGAGAAACGCGCCCAGCAGAAGCACAAACAGAATAACCGCATTCCAGATCATCCGCTTATACTGATGATAGAAGGAGACGGGTTCATTCAGGATGATGGCCGAAGCGGGAAGTGCACTATCCGGCAGATTGAAGCGCGCCATAGCCTCATAATCGAACATATAGACATTGGGGCTGCTGAGGACCACGTCGGGCGTCCGGCCGGACCCGAGCGCCTCGATACAAAGCTCAGCGGCTACCCGCCCCTGATCGTGCGACGCCGTCATATAGCCGCCAACGATCCCGGTTCCAAGATAATTATCCTCCATGGCATAAACGGGAGCCGCGGAATGTTGTACAATTATGCGGGCACCCTCTTCATGCGAATAATAAATGCCGTTGGCATCGCGATTAAAGTTGCACAGCAGCACGGCATCCTCCGGCCCGATTTTTCCCAGCTCTTCTTTCAGGGCAGATGTGTCCAACTCGCAAAGCCAGACACATTCAAATGGGCGGAATTCCTTATCGAGGATACCCCTCACCTCGTTAACAATGGCTTTTGCGGTGGGGGTGGTTCCGGCAACGACCACCAATCTGCGCAAGCGAGGCTGGAGAGCCTGAATCACGTCAATGTTTTTCCCGGGATTCAGGGCCTGGACCACGCCGGTCGCCTGTCCATTGAACGGTTTGAGCATTTCAGGCGTAAAATTATTGATCCCGCAGAAAAAAACAGGGATTCCGGAAAATAGACGTTCATAACGGACGGCAACAAAATCGAGCGCGTTATTATCCGTAACAATAACCGCATCGAACGGATGGTTTTTCCATTTGCGTTCCAGGTAATCCGCAAAAACAGGAGCAACGGTCTCGTATGGAATCCGCTTGCTATCCATGTATTCGGAAACCAGCTCGAATCCCCCGATATCCGAAAAGGCATGCCGGATTCCGTCATTCTGTCCATCGGTCCAGGCCAGACCTTCATGGTAGGAGTGGATTATCAGGACATGCTTCATGTCCTGAGACCCGGCCCGGACCGCCTGAACCGCAAGGACAAGAAAGGTCATGACCCACCAGATTGCAATTCTGGCAAGAGGTGTGCGTAAGTCACGATGAACGAACACTTTCATATGGTAGTACTGTTATCGCATATGACCAATCGAAGACAAGTTTCATATGCGGCGCATACATTAAATTTTTACGTGCTGCCGGTTGCAGCGATTGCTCTGAGCGGACCCGAGACGATACGTTTCAGAGAATGCCTCAAGGCGCAGCCTTCATATCTCAATCGCTTGATTTTAGAAGGAAGGGTGCGTATCGTGCGCGAAATCGCGTTTTTTGCGCCAAAATAACTTACGAAGGGGGTAGTATATGTATTCAGTAATTCCGTTCATCTGGTGGATCGCGCCGATCGGATCCATCTTTGCTCTTTTGTTCGCCATCTTTTTCTATCGGAAAATGATGAGCGCCAACGAAGGCACCGAAACCATGATAGAGATTGCCGGACACGTCCGGGAAGGCGCCATGGCCTATCTCTTCCGCCAATATAAAGTAGTGATTATTGTTTTTGTCGTACTGCTGGCCATTCTCCAGCTGCTGGCCCTGTTCGGCATCCAGAATCCGTTTGTTCCGATTGCTTTCCTGACCGGCGGTTTTTTTTCGGGACTGTGCGGATTCATCGGAATGAAGACAGCCACGGCGGCGTCATCGCGCACGGCGCAGGGCTGCTCGGAAAGTCTGAACCACGGCCTGCAGGTGGCCTTCCGGTCCGGCGCCGTCATGGGCCTCGTTGTGGTCGGTTTCGGGCTGCTCGATATCTGCCTTTGGTACCTGATTCTCGACAAACTCGTTTACACCGGCACCCACATGACTGAAGGATGGAACCTGATGGGCATGGAGCTGGTGCCGGCCGGCTGCTCGATGGCGGAAAAGCTGGTACAGATTACCACCACCATGATCACCTTCGGCATGGGTGCCTCTACGCAGGCGCTCTTCGCACGCGTCGGCGGCGGCATCTACACCAAAGCCGCGGATGTCGGGGCGGACCTCGTCGGCAAGGTGGAAGCCGGCATCCCGGAAGACGATCCGCGCAATCCGGCCACGATTGCCGACAACGTCGGCGATAACGTCGGCGATGTCGCCGGGATGGGCGCCGACCTGTATGAATCCTACTGCGGTTCCATTCTGGCCACGGCGGCGCTGGGAGCCGCGGTCGGCGCGCATAAAGTTGCGCAGGCGGCGGGCGACGCAGCGGTGAAGGACGCGGTGGATCAGGCGATCGGCCTGGTGACGGCGCCGATGATTGTGGCCGGTGTGGGCACCGTTCTCTCGATTATCGGCATGTTCATGGTGCGTTGCAAAGAAGGAGCGAGCCAGAAAAACCTGCTCAAGGCCCTGCTGACCGGAACACTGGGCAGTTCGGTGCTGATCCTGCTGGCCCTGCTCGGAATGTGGATGGGCGGAATGATTGCCGGCGGAATTGTACTGGCGGTGGTTTCAGGACTGGCCGCCGGCGTGCTGATCGGTCAGGCCACGGAATATTATACATCGGACGAATATAAGCCGACCAAAGGCATTGCTGACCAGGCGGTAATGGGGCCGGCGACGACGATCATTGATGGTCTTGCCACCGGCATGTATTCCACCGGAGCCCCGGTGCTTACCATCGTGATCGGCATTATCTGCGCCTACGGCTTTGCCGGCGGTTTTACAGATATGTCGATGGGCCTCTACGGAATCGGCTTTGCGGCGGTCGGCATGCTGGCGACTCTAGGCATTACCCTGGCGACCGATGCGTATGGACCGATTGCCGACAACGCAGGCGGAAATGCGGAAATGGCCGGACTTGACCCGCAGGTGCGCGAACGTACCGATGCGCTCGATTCGCTCGGAAACACCACGGCCGCCACCGGAAAGGGCTTTGCCATCGGTTCCGCCGCCCTGACGGCCATGGCACTTCTGGCCGCCTATATTGAAGAGGTGAAGATCTGGCTCGCCAAACTGGCGGGATCACCCGGATTCGAGACCGTTGACAAAGCGGTGATCGAGCGGGCGGACATTATGTATTTCGTCGACAAGTTTGAGCTCCATATCATGAATCCACTGTTGCTCTGCGGCCTGTTTATCGGCGGGATGATGGCGTTTGTCTTCTGCGCGATGACCATGAAGGCGGTCGGGCGCGCGGCTGGCGCGATGGTCGAAGAAGTCCGGCGCCAGTTCCGCGAATTCCCGGGCATCATGGACGGCACCCAGAAACCCGATTATGCGCGTTGCGTCGCTATCTCCACCAAGGGAGCACAGAAGGAAATGCTGCTGCCCTCGCTGCTCGCCATCGTTGTTCCGGTCGCCACCGGGCTGGTGCTCGGCGTTCAGGGCGTGATGGGCCTGCTGTCCGGCGGACTGGTTTGCGGTTTTGTGCTGGCCACCATGCTGAATAATGCCGGCGGTGCGTGGGACAATGCCAAAAAGTTTGTGGAAAAGGGCGCTCACGGCGGCAAGGGCTCGGATGCGCACAAAGCGGCCGTAGTCGGCGATACCGTCGGCGATCCTTGCAAGGATACGTCCGGCCCGTCGCTGAACATTCTGATCAAGCTGATGACGATGGTCAGCGTGGTCTTTGCGCCGGTCGTGGTTAAGTTTTCGCCAATGATTCAGGAGTGGCTGCACATCGCGCCGTAAGGGGTTTCCGGTCGGCTTTTACGGAACATAAAGGCGGTTTTTCAGGAGATGAAAAACCGCCTTTTTCACATTCCGGATAACCGAAATAATGGACCGGAGGGGTTGCCTTTCGGGGCAAATACCTATAAAGAACGCGACTTAATTCACGGAAAATGCGTGAATGCAATTTTCTGGGGGAGAGGTAAATGGATATTCATTCAATTCTTAAAACGGCATTTGAGTGGGCTCTGATGGGCGCCTGTGTTCTATCGCTGGGTTACCTGATTGTTACGGGGTGCGCACTGGCCATCCGGCGCCTGCGCGAACGCCCCGAAATCATTGAAGACCGCAGCCTCTACCCGACGGTGACAGTTCAGATTCCGACCTACAACGAGCTCGCTGCGCTTAACTGCGCCGCCCGCTGCCTGGAGTTCGACTATCCGGACGACAAGCTCCAGATCATGATCGGCGACGACAGCTGCGATCCGGCAATCTCGGCGCGCATCGATGATTTTGCCGCCGCCCATCCGCGCATCGAAATCAGCCGCCGTGGCGATAACGCCGGCTTCAAGCCGGGTAACCTGAATGTCATGCTGCCCAAATCCACCGGCGACTATCTGCTGATCCTCGATTCCGACTTCCTGCCGAAAAAGGATTTTCTCAAGCGGTTGGTCGTTCCGGTCATCAAGGATCCGACGCTGGCCGGCGCTCAGGCCGCGTGGCGCATCATCAATGTCCACGACAATCACAGCACCCTGATGGGCACCGGCATTGTAAACATCATTCATATTGTCATTCTGCCCTTCCTCAAGGCGTTCACGAAGAGCTGCGTATTCTGCGGCTCCGGCGAACTGGTCAAGAAGAGCTACCTGATCGAACAGGGCGGCTGGACGGCCGGTGCGCTTACCGAAGACGTCGATTATTCCCTGCGCATGATTACCGCCGGAAAACGTATCGCCTATGTCGACGATCTGCGCGTGCGCTGCGAAGTTCCTTACACGCCCGGCGATCTCTTCCGCCAACAGATGCGCTGGGCCTACGGCGTCATGCGCGCCTTCATCGCCCACGGCCGGAAGCTGTTCCTTTCACGGACCATTCAGAAGAGAACCAAGTTTGCCGCCTTCATTTTCGGCAGCGGCTACGTCATGATCACCCTGCTGCTGCTGACCTTTATCCTGGGAATGCTGAATCTGGTGTTCGGCATGCTGGGGCTCGATCCGGCGGAGGCACAGACCTCTTCCTACAACGTCGGCCATTTTCTTTACGATACCATGGTCAACCTGCTGCTCACCTGCGGTATGGTTGTTTCCGCCATCGCCGCCGGTTTTGTGACCGGTTTCGGCTATCGCAGCCTGGGCCGGCTGATCATGGCTTCGTTGACTGTCGGCGTCATCTGCATGTTTTTTGTCGGGCGCGGACTCATTACCGCCACGCTGGGCCTGCCGATGAAATGGTTTATGCTCAAGAAAGCCGGCAACGAACAGGCTGCTAACGCCTGATAAAGCCTTCTTTCCATTCCGGCTCCTTCCGTGTATTTGATAATACCTATGAAGGAGCCTTTTTCATTTTTACACCGATTCAGGAAAGCACCGGCGTCCCCGACAAAACGCACGGTGCTGATTACCGGCGGGGCGCGCGGCATCGGCCGCGCCACGGCGGAACTCCTCCTTAAAGAAGGATGGAGCGTCGCGATCATTGATCCGCAGTTGCCGGATGCGGACGCGCCGGACCAACTGCTGAGCCTGCAGGGCGATGTCGGATCCGAGTCTGATGTCGAACGGGCGATCCGGGAAACCGTTGAAGCGTTCGGACAGCTCGATGCCCTTGTTAATAATGCGGGAATCGGTATTACGCGTTCCCTTGAAGAGCTGACCCTGGAAGAGTGGAACCGGGTGATCTGCACCAACCTGACCGGCACTTTCCTGTGCGCCAAACATGCGGCACCGCATTTACGGAAAACCGGCGGAAGCATCGTGAATATTTCCTCCACCCGGGCCCGGCAGTCGGAACCCGATACCGTCGCCTACTCCGCCTCCAAGGGCGGTATCGGGGCACTGACCCATTCTCTGGCCGTCAGCCTTGGTCCGGAAGTCCGCGTAAACTGCATCAGCCCGGGCTGGATTGAAACCGATCCGCTGGCCGTTCACTCGGAAGCGGATGATGCCCAGCATCCGTGCGGAAGAGCCGGCACACCAGCGGATATTGCCGCCATGATTTCCTACCTGCTGTCGGAGCAGAGCGGCTTCATCACCGGACAGGACTTTGTTATTGATGGCGGAATGACGAAAAAAATGATCTACGCCGAGTAGAAAGGAATACCCATGCTTGATTTCTGGCTCCCTATGCTGCTGCTTTTCCTGACCGCCACCATTGCCGCCATTGCGGCCCGCCGCAAGCGCGACCGATGCCTCAAATACTTCAACCGCGAACCCGTCATGATTCTGTTGGGAAACGGGAAATGGCTCTGGGGCCGGCTGAACGTTTTTCCGAAAGCCGTGGAACTGGCGTTTGAAAACCCGGAAAAGGATGACGCCGGCTGCTGCAAGGCCAGCTATGTGCTCTATGCGCCGGAAGTAGACAGCATTGCCAAAATCCTGCAGCCCCCGCCGACGGCCGGCACAAAGGAATACGAAAAGTGGCAGCGCGAGATTAAGCGGATCGCGAATCCATCGCTCATGCGGCGCTTCCGGCGCTGGCTGTGGAACGCCTTCAATACCCTGCGCGACGCGGTGTCGCAGTCGCTGGGCATGATTCTCGGATCGCTGAAAAGCAAGACCGCCATGGGCCGCGTGGCCAACGCGGATAAACGCGCCGGAGAGATCGGTAACACCCTGCTCGGAACGGTTCCAAACGCCTATGAGCCGATTCTTGAAAAATACCTGAGCAAGCAGGTGGTGGTCGAAATGCTTGAAAACGGAGAGGTTGTGGAGCTCGCCGGACTGCTGCAGGAATATTCGGATAAATACCTGCTACTTCGGAACGTGGCCTATTGCCCCGAAACGACGCAGGGACCGGAACTGCCGGAGCGCATCGACATGATCTTTCCGCGCAGTCGCGCACTGGTCCGTCACTGCGTTGCCAACATCAAATAATGAAGTGCCCGGTTTTATGTGTGGACGAATAAAACCTCTCCCGTGATGATGCAGGTTCAGAAACAAAACCCCGTGAAACATTAAAACCCATGAAATTCACTTTCCTTGGAACCGGAACCTCGCACGGCATCCCGATGATCGGATGCTCATGCAGGGTATGCACGTCAGCCGACCCGAAAAACCGCCGCCGGCGCTGCAGCCTGTATGTGATCGCCGCCGGGCAGCATCTCATCTTTGATACGCCGCCGGATTTCCGGGATCAGGTGCTCAGCTTCGGGGTTGAGCGGGTGGACGCGGTATTCCTGACTCATCCGCATGCCGATCATATTTTCGGGTTCGACGATGTCCGGCGTTTCAGCACCCTGCAGGGGGCGCATATTCCTGTTTTCGGATCGCCGGAAACAATCCGGCTGATGCGGCAAAAATTTGAATATGTCGATAAGCCCAGCTACGGCTTCGAAAGCGTCCCGCGAGTGCACTTTACTGAGCAGACCGGCCCGGTCACCGTCGGTGAAGCCGGCATAACCCCCCTGCCCGTCTGGCATGGCACGGATACCATTTACGGATTCCGGATCGATGCCGACGGGAAACGGATCGGCTATATTCCGGACTGCAGCCGGATTCCGGATGATACCCTCGCGCTGCTGACCGGTATGGATGTGATGATTCTCGACGGCCTGCGCCCGGATCCGCATCCGACGCATTTCTGTATCGAGCAGTGTGTTGAACAGCTCGGGCGCATCGGCGCCGCGAAATCCTATATCACCCACCTGACGCACTGCTCGGAGCATACGGAACTGCAGGAACGTCTAGGAACGACCGTTTGCGTTCCATGGGACGGACAGAACGTGGAGCTTTAAACCATGATGCCGCAACGCAGAACCTACGACTGGCCCTGCCGAAACCGAACACTTCGGCTTGGAGAGCGCACGCTGGTGATGGGCATCCTGAATGTCACACCGGATTCATTTTCGGACGGCGGCGAATATATTGATCCCGATAAAGCGGTCACGCATGCACTGGAAATGATTCGGCAGGGCGCGGACATTATTGATATCGGCGGCGAATCCACGCGGCCCGGCGCCGCACCGGTTTCTGCCGACAATGAAATCCGGCGCACAGCACCCGTGATCGAAGCCATTCGGCGCAAAACCGAACTTCCGATCTCCATCGATACCATGAAAGCCACGGTTGCCGAAGCGGCGCTGTCGGCCGGCGCCGACATCATCAACGATGTTTCCGGATTTGAAGCGGACCCGGCCATGGCCGGCGTGGCGGCGGAGTCCGGCGCCGGCGTTGTTTTGATGCACATGAAAGGTACGCCGCGCACCATGCAGGAGAATCCGGTCTATGCCGATGTCGTGCAGGAAGTTGTCGACTATCTGGCGGCCCGGGCCGGCGCCGTTGAGCAGGCCGGCGTGGCACGCGAACGGATTGTTCTGGATCCGGGCATCGGGTTTGGAAAGACGCTCGAACACAACCTGGCGTTGCTGCGGCATCTGCCGGAGCTGCTGGCTGCCGGATATCCGGTATTGGTCGGCGCATCGCGCAAACGCTTCATCGGTCAGATTACCGGGCGCGAAAATCCGGAAGATCGACGGGCCGGAAGTCTGGGCGTCGCCGCCTGGTCCGTCGGCGCCGGAGCCCATATTTTGCGGGTTCATGATGTAATCGACACTTGCGATGTTTGCCGCATGTTGGATAGATTGGAGACCGGTGAGCCCTGATGTCACGATTTTTAAACTTTGAAATACCGAACTGGACCGGCTGGATCGAGATTCTGATCCTGACGACGATGATTTATTTTGTCTTCCGGCTTTTCAAAGGGACGCGTGCTTCGGCAATTCTTTCGGGACTGATTTTTCTGTATGTCATTCTTTTTGCCGTAACAAGCCTGAGCAACCTCGATGTGCTTAACTGGCTGCTCCAGAAAATGATGCTCTATATCGCACTGGCAGTCGTCGTGATTTTCCAGCCGGAAATCCGGCGCGTGCTCGCCCGGCTCGGCCGGCAGCCCTGGCGCAACAACGGCATGTCTTCGCAGGTCAATCTGGTTGAACCGATCATGCAGTCGGTCATGATTCTTTCCAAGCGGAAGATCGGCGCGCTGATTGCCATCGAGCGGGAAATCGGTACGCGATCAATCCAGGACACCGGAACAAAAATGCACAGTGTCGTCAGCGCCGAGCTGCTTTCAACCATTTTCTTTCCGCACACCCCGCTGCATGACGGTGGCGTCATTATTTCGGGCGACTGCATCTGTGCCGCCGGCTGCCTTTTCCCGCTTTCCCAGAAAGAAGACCTAAGCCGGCTGGGTACGCGCCATCGCGCCGCAATCGGCCTGACGGAAGAGACCGATGCGATCGTGGTCGTGGTTTCGGAAGAGACCGGCGCGATCTCTATCGCCTACAACGGCAAAATCCGCCGCGGCCTCGAAGAAGACCGCCTGCGCCGCATGCTGGCTTCCATGCTGCGGCGCGAACGGACCGGGCTGGCGCGCTTCCGGGAAAAGATTCAGGCCGGCGAAGCGGCGCTTTCCGAAACGGCCCTGATGAGCCGGGATGAGAATAAGGATGAGTAGTCGCATGTCAAAAATGGTGAGTCAGCTGAATAAGGAAAAGTGGCTTTTGCTGCTTTGCTTTGTTCTCGGATTTTTTGCGTGGCAGGCCATCCGCCAGAATATCAGCTTCCAGCTTCCGGTTTCGAATGTTCCCGTGGAGATCGACGTTCCGGAAGAGTGGGCCGTGCTGGAAAAATCGGTGGAAGCCGTGGATATCCGCTTGGTTGGCGCACGTGAAGACGCACGCGACATCAACAATGTTCCGTTGCGCGTAGTGATTCCGATCAAGGATCCCCGACCGGGCGAAGTGATGGAGATCGAACTGAAGCCGGATTTCCTGAAAAACAATCCAACGGATGCCAAGGTGGCGCGTTTCAGCCCTTCAACCATTGAAGTTACGCTCGACCGCCGCGGCAGCAAGCGCCTGCCGGTGAAGGCCACCTATCAGGGCGAACTGCCTGAGGGATTTGTTATTGAAAACATTGTCTGCACACCTGCGGCGGTTGTGGCCCATGGTGCAACACAACAGCTGGGAAGCATGGAAACGCTGCACACCGAAGTGATTCCGTTGAAAAACCGGACAACGAGCTTTAAGGAAAACGTGCGCATCGCACTGCCTCAGGATGGCCGACTGCAGGTCGAACCGGACCGTGTTTCCGTCGAATTTCTTCTGGCCGAACGCAGTAGCACGGCCACCTTTGAGAAGGTGCCGGTTCGCGTCCTGTTGAATCCCGGGGAACGCCGCCGGGTGGATGTTCAGCCGCTTACAGTTGATATCACGCTCAGCGGCGGCCAGCAGAAGATTGATGCCCTTCAGGCGTCCGATCTGTTTGCTTATGTAACCTGCACAGAACTTACACAAAATGCCGGATATGAACTGCCGATTAGGATCAACCTGCCGGCCGGAGTCCGGATGATCAAGTCCGAACCAGCCGCTGTACGGGTTGAAATCGGCAATGTTAACTAGGAGTTTCCCATGAAAAACCGTTTCCCGATCCTGATTCTTTCCACGCTGCTCCTGACCGCCGGCGCCCTGCAGGCCCAGGAGGAAGAGAGCAGCACGAACAGTGCACCGGCCACGTCCTCGCTTTCATTTTCCAGCTCACTGCAGGTCGGAGAACTTTCCGATACCGAGCGGATCGATCTGCTGCTGGAGGTTGCGGATGTATACTTTGCTGAAAAGCGCTACGAAGAGGCGGTAAGCGCCTATGAACGCATCCTGGAAATTGATCCGGAGCAGCTGGAGGCACGGATTACCATCGGTCACGTCTACATCAGCGCCAAGCAGTATGCAAAGGCCGAGGCCATGCTCAAGGGGCTGATTGAAGACTATCCGGATGACTTCCAGCTGAAGAACAACCTGGCATGGCTCTATTCAACCGCCGAGGATCCGGCTTTCCGCAAGGGCAGAAAAGCCGTTGAACTGGCTCAGGAAGCCA
The DNA here is from genome assembly GCA_016937945.1 of Pontiellaceae bacterium. GTDB lineage: Bacteria > Verrucomicrobiota > Kiritimatiellia > Kiritimatiellales > Pontiellaceae > Pontiella. Next base: position 10,863 of record JAFGVP010000040.1, read on the forward strand.
TGGTTATTGCACCGCTGGACCACCACGTATGGAGCACGCTTGCGGAAGCGTACTATGTGATCGGCGACTATGAAAAGGCGTACCGCGCCATCACTCACATGGCCAGCCTGGCAATGCGTTACGGCACCAATATCACGCAGGACATGATCGATGAATACAACGAACAGATCCGGAAATGTAAACGGGCGTGGGATTCGCAGAAGGCTCTTGAGGAACTGAACAAATCGGATAATGACTCCCCCGAATCCACGACAACAGAGCCTGCCGCAGAACCGGAAAAAGCCGCCAGAGAAGCAGTCGCTGAATAACTTCGCCGCTTACGCGTAAACAAAAATTCCCAGCAGGATCAGTACGATTCCAAGAGCGGTCTTGGCAAATGCTACGGCTTTAAACAGGGCCGGATTATTTTCAAACGGCTTGTAGAGCCGGCGGAACCACCAGGGCGACATCAGCAGGATCAACCCGTAGAGGATCCAGACGTAAACCAGCGCCACGATAACCTGAAAGAAGGGTTTTTCAGAAAGCTTGGCCACGGTGATGATCGGTACGGCAATCAGCAACAGGAATCCGCCGAGGGCGCGCGGCGCCAGCAGTTCCTTCATGTAAATGACACTGGCTGCGAAGACCGCCACGGCAATGAAATAGATAAAATGCTTGTAGCCGTTCAGGAATCCCATGTTCATCGAATGCGCTTCGTAGGCTCCGAGCAGACAACAGAGCGCTGTAAACACCAAAGCCGGAACCACACTGCGCGGAAACAGCTCGGCAAAACGTGTAATCAGATTGGGTTTGATGATGCCCAACAGCCCGCCGGCGGTGGCCAGAACACCCAGTAAAATGGAAATCCATTGTAAACTCATTCTTACTCCTCGGAAAAATCACAAGCCGCTGATAGTGCAGGGTGAAGGAATTCAGTTCAAGAACTGTTTACACGCCCCTTCCAATGTGTACGGCGGCCCTTGCGAAACTCAACGACTATTATTTGCAATAAATGCAGATTCGGTGTGTTATCTGTAATTCGCTGATTTTACAACGGGGAGAGCGACACACAATGAAACAGACACTACTGCTGACGGCTATTGCAATTTCAACCGCTGCATTTGCACAACAACCTTCCGAAACCGAGGCACAGCGTCCACGCGGAACACAGAACGGCTCGCGACCGATGCGAACGGAGCATGAACAACCCGCCCCCGCGGCCGAAGAAACCACGACTTCAGCCGGGCAGGAAAACTTTGATAATATCATGGGCAGCTTCTCTGATCTCGCGATGAAGTTTTCCGAAGAGGATTCCAGCAACATGGATGTGTTCGTCTATGAATGCAAATATGTCGGAGGCAAGGCCTTCAGCCAGGCACTGGAACCCTTTCTCTCCGTCAATGGCGAACTCTCGGACTATGAAGAGTCCGATCTGGTGATTATTTCCGATGATCGCGAAAATCTGGAAAAGCTCAAAAAAATTGCGGAAGCAATCGACCGCCCGGTCCGGCAGGTTCTGGTCAGCGCCAGCGTGGTTGAGTTCCAGATCTCGGACGGCTTTGAGAAAGACCTCAGCATGCAGTACAACCAGTTTGTGAACATGGAGCAAATGGATTTTCTCCCCAACTCCAGCTTTGCCACCCGAATAATGGATGCCATCGTACCATCCAGCGGTAACCCGGCCAGCCTGAGCGGAACCTCCTCTTATCTCTATTATGACCCGGATGAACAGACGATCTTTTCCGCGTTCCTGACCTTCCTCGAAACCAAGGGCACGGCCCGCATTTTGTCATCGCCCTCGCTGGTCATGCGGCGCGGACATACCGGCAACATTCTCTCCGGTGAAGACATCCCGATCACCGAGTCCAACGTCGGATCGGGCGGCACCAGCTATTCGGTCTCCTATAAGTCCGTCGGTATTAAACTGCGCGTTACCCCGAATTCGATCTTTGAAGACCGTGTGGTGCTCGAAGTAAGCCCTGAAGTCTCCAATATTATCCGCTACGATGACGCAGGTAATCCCGTGGTCGCCATCCGGAATGCCAGTACCATGCTCGAAATGAATGACGGACAGATGGTTTCCATCGGCGGCCTGCTGCGTGAAGAGAAGATTGAGACCGAAAAACGGATTCCCATCCTCGGCAGCCTTCCGCTGATCGGCACGCTGTTCCGCGCCACCAGCAGCGAGGAAATTCGTTCACAGCTGGTTATCTTCCTTACAGTGAATGTACTGGAAACTAATGAACTGTCGTCCAAAACCATCACCCCCGGACAGGTTAGCGACGAGTTGCAGGAACAGATTGATGCCTCCCACGAGGCAATGCCTGAAATAAATCATTCCCTGCGGAATGATACCACCCTCCTTTTCAAATAAGGCGTGAGCGCATGAAAATGATTTCTCAAACCACCGGCCGACGTCTGGCTTTTTTCCTGACCGCCTGCACCATGCTTGCAGGCTGCGGAAAAAAGGAGAAAGACTCCAAACAGCCCGACCAGATTCATGAAGTGGTTCGGGGCGACTTCAATATTGTCATCACGGCCACCGGATTTCTTGATGCGGTTAAGCGCTACATCATCGAAGCGCCGGCCACCTCCCGGCAGGGACTGGATATCATTGAGGCCGTGCCCGACCAGACGGTACTGGAAAAAGGCGACCTGATTGTAGCGTTTTCCGACGAAGACTATCTGCAGGAGCTTGAAGACCAGACCATCAAGATTGAAGAGGCCGAGAAAAACCTGCTGATCCTGCAACAGGATTATCAGATGAAGATTGCGGATATCGTCAGCTCCATCAAAAGCGCAACCGATTCGCTTCGCGTGAGCAAGGAGGCGTTGGAAAAATATGTGAATGAAGATGCCCCGCTTGAAAAGGATACACTCGAGCAGGAGCAGGATACCGCCCGCCAGAATGTCGAAGACGAAAAACAGAATCTGGCATCACTGAAGGATGATCTTCTCTCGACCTCCATGGGCGACGAAGAGGCTCAGCTGAAAATCGAAGACCAGATCGAGGACTCCGAACTCAAAATCGAAGAGCTTGAAACCAAGGCTGAAAAGGCCTCGTATAATCTTCGGATCTTCAAACAGTATACCTTTCCCCAGCAGTCCCGGAAACTGGAGCAGAATGTGGTGAAGGCCGAGATGGACCTGCAGAAACAGCTGGTAAACTCCACCGCCCAACGCGTCCAGCTGGAAGGAAAAATCCAGACTCAGGAGCGCCTGATCCGCAGCCTGAAACAGCAGAAGGATATTCTGGAAAAGAATATCTCCATGCTCGAGATCATGGCCCCGGTGGCCGGGACCATTTCCTATGGCGACCCGAATCCACGCCGCCGTACCCAGCAGCAGAAGGAAATCATCGTTGGTACAACGATGAACCGTCGCGAGGTGATCGGCAGTATTCCCGACCTTAGCCGGCTGATTGTTAATGTCGATATTCCGGAAATCTCCCGCTCAAAAATCGATACCGGCATGCGGGCCGAAATGCGCATCAAGGCCCTGCCCAACCTGCATCTATCAGGCGTGGTTGAAAAGATTTCTGACATGGCGACCAACGTGAACTTCTGGGACAAGAGCAGCCCCAAGATTTATCCGACCGTCATCAACCTCGACCAGAACGATCCCTCGCTGCGGCCGGGCATGACGGTTGAAGTTGACATGATTTCCGAGGTCATTTCGGATGTCCTCTATGTTCCGATCGAAGCACTCTTCGTCAAGGAAGGCAACGTATTCTGCTATGTCAAGAAACCGGTCGGTCTGGAAGATCGCCAGGTTACCATCGGGAGAAGTTCCAGCAGCTATGTAGAGATTGTTGAAGGACTGAAGGAAGGCGACCAAGTTCTGCTTAGCCGGGAGGAGTCGTAAGTTGAGCCTCATTGAGCTAAAGGGAATCAGCCGGGTATACGGCAGCGGCCCGACCGCCGTGCACGCCCTGCGACCTACCGATATCAGCATTGAAGAGGGAACCTTCGTCGCCATTTTCGGCGCGTCGGGCTCCGGCAAATCCACCATGCTTAACATGCTTGGACTCCTTGACGAACCCACGTCAGGTGATTATCTCCTCGAAGGCCGCAATGTGGCCAAGCTGACCGATACCGCCCGCTCGCAGATTCGCTGCAGGGAAATCGGAATCATCTTCCAGTCATTCAATCTGTTTCCCCATTTTTCGATTCTGGAAAATGTCTGCATGCCGATGCGCTTCGCCGGAGCCGAGCGCAAGGAAATGAAGGAACGTGCGGCAGAGTTGCTCGCTCGCGTCGGTCTTGGCGACCGCCTTCATCACAGCCCGTCGCAGCTTTCGGGCGGACAGTGCCAGCGCGTAGCAATCGCCCGCTCGCTGGCCAACCGGCCGGCAATGATTCTGGCGGACGAGCCGACCGGAAATCTCGATGTAAAAACGGGCGATGAAATCCTCGGGATTTTTCATGAGCTGGTGGGCGAAGGGCATACCGTGGTCATGGTCACGCACAACGCCGAATATGAAAAAGAAGTGCAGCGGGTTATTGAACTCAACGATGGAATCGTGGTGCGCCAATGAGTCTGATTTATAACATTGAATCCACCTGGCTGAGCCTGAAGCATCATGCATTCCGATCGCTGCTGGCCATGCTTGGTGTCGTTCTCGGAGTGGCGGCGGTGGTCGGTATGCTGGCCGTCAGTGAAGGCGCCCGCGTTGAATCAATCGAGCGGATCCAGCAGCAGGGCGTTGATAATATTATTCTCCACTCCGAAGAGCCGCAGGCCAACCAGACCGGTGGTGAAACCATCTATTTCTATGGCATCACCACGGAGGATATCGAGCACTTCAACAACGTGTTCGACAACGTGAAAAAAGTCGTCCCTGTGGTTGAACTGCACCAGACTATCTATGCAAACGGTGCACCGACGGATGTCGTCCTCATGGGTGTTGATCCTGAATTCCTTCGGATTTCCCGTTCAGAAAATTATGACCCGCGCGGCCGATGGATTTCCGAAGCCGATGGCGCCACCGCCTCGCTCGTCTGCTCGATCGGCGTCGACGCGGCGCGCCAGTTGTTCGGTTTGGAAGATCCGCTCGGCAAGTCGGTCGTGGTTTCGGGAAACTCATTTAAGGTAACCGGCCTGCTTAATAATCCGCTGCGCTCCAAGCTGGCGGGCAAGTATGATATTAACAATCTGGTCTACGTGGATTACGAAACCCTTCTCTCCATCTATAACCGCGACGCCCTGACGGTCGTGGCCGACTATGTGTATGTGCAGGTGGACGATCTGGACTTTCTAAAAAACACCGCAGACCGAATCCGGACCTATCTGAATGAAACCCATGAACTCCCGGATTATACCATCAGCGTTCCATATGAGCTGCTCCTTGCCGAGCAGGCCACGCAGCGCGTATTTGCTGTTGTCATGGGTTCAATCGCCGCCATTTCACTGATCGTCGGCGGCATCGGCATCATGAACATCATGCTGGCCAATATTTATGAACGTACGAAGGAGATCGGAACCCTGCGTGCGCTCGGTGCCCAGCGCCGGACCATCCTGACCCAGTTTCTTTTTGAAGCCGTCACCCTTACGGGCGTCGGCGGCGTGCTGGGGGTAGCA
>JAFGVP010000041.1 GCA_016937945.1 Pontiellaceae bacterium
CGGTCGGACGAATGGCTTCGTGGGCTTCCTGTGCCGCCCCCTTGCTCTTATAATAGTTCGGCGTTTCGGGAAGATATTCGGCGCCGTAGTTATCCGCAATAAATGCCCGGGACTCTTCCAATGCGGACTGGGCGATATTCACGGAGTCGGTACGCATGTAGGTAATCAGTCCGGCCTCGTAGAGTTTCTGCGCAATTCCCATCGTGCGGGCCGGCGCGAATCCAAGCGATCCGGATGCCGACTGCTGCAGGGTGCTCGTGATGAAAGGCGGGCGCGCCCGGCGCGTCACCTCTTTGGTGGCAATATCACTGACTTTCAGCGAACTGCATTCCAGCTCTTTCTGCATGGCTTCCAGTTGCTCCGGCGTTTTGACGGCTCCGGGCAGCAGTTTGCGATCCTTGATTCCGACCGATTCGCCGTTAATGCGCGCCAGCTTTACGATAAAGGGATCGAGCGGCGCCTCCTGCTTATGCACCTCGGCACCAACGGCGAAATAGGTTTCCGGCTGAAATCCCTCGATCTCCATTTCACGCTCCACCACCAGACGCAGCGCCACGGTCTGCACGCGGCCGACGCTCTGTGCGCCGCGAATCTGCCTGCGCACCACCGGACTGCCCTGAAACCCGACCAGACGGTCCAGCACCCGGCGCGCCTGCTGCGCGTTTACGCGATCCATATCAATCTTGGCCGGATTCCCGAATGCCGCAAGGATGGCCGGTTTCGTGATTTCATTGTAGGTCACTCGATAAAAGTTTTGTTCGCCGACATTTTTCTTCAGCGCCTCATAGAGATGCCACGCAATGGCCTCCCCTTCGCGGTCCGGGTCAGGTGCGAGGAAAACCTTCTCGCATTTCTTCGCCTCATCCTTGAGCTCCTTGAGAACCTTCTTACCGCGGGTCGTACTCACATATTCCGGCTCAAACCCGTTATCGATATCCACACCCAGCTTTTTCTGAGGCAGGTCGCGTACGTGGCCGACCGAGGCCATCACAGAATAATCCTTGCCGAGATATTTCCCGATCGTCTTCGCCTTGGCAGGCGACTCCACAATTACCAGATTTTTGCTCATTCTATTTCCTTATTACTGCAAATTTTTCTGACGGGATTCAGAGGATCTACACGATCCAATCCCGCCCATCCTGTCCAAATTCTTCGTATTTATTTCATCCGTCGCAGATCGTCCGCGAGTTCGACCATGCGACCAGGCAGCATTTTAATCACGCGCTTCATTTCAAGCCCCAGCAGCAGCCCGCTCAGTTCGTGACTCCTCAGTCCGGCGTCCCGCGCCAGCGAATCCACATCCAGCGGCTCCTGCCACAGCGCCTCAACAATCAGCGACTCAACGTCCGTCAGCGGGACGTCAGGACGCGCCGCCACCTCATCTTCCGGAGCCATCCGCTCGTCCGCCGGAATCAGGAACTCATACTCCTCCAGAATATCATCCAATCGCTCCACCAGTTTGGCGCCGTTTTTGATCAGCTTATGCGGCCCGCGCGCACCGGGGCAGTCAATCCGGCCCGGAAGCGCAAATACCGTCCGCCCCTGTTCCATCGCGGCATCCGCCGTATGCATTGAGCCGCCCTTGACATCCGATTCAATCAGCAGCATGCCCATGCTCAACCCGCTGATGATGCGATTCCGATATGGAAACGTCATCCGGTCCGCCTGTCGCCCCATCGGGTATTCACTGATCACCGCGCCCTGCTTTGCAATTTTCTCGGCCAGCCCCTCATTCTCCGGAGGATAAAGACAGTCAATTGCTCCGCCCAGCACCGCAATCGTGCGACCGCCGCTTTTCAGTGCGCCGCGGTGCGCCGCCGTATCCGTTCCGCGCGCCAGACCGCTGACCACCGTAAAACCGACCTGCCCGAGCTGATACGCCAATCGATCCGCAGCGGAAAGCCCGTAATGGCTCGTCGCACGCGATCCGACAATCGCCAGAGCCTTTCGATCTTCCGGCACAAACCGTCCCCGGACATACAGCGCCAACGGCGGATCATGAATCGTTTTGAGAATTTCGGGATATTCGTCGTCCAGTGGAGTAATGATCCGCGCGTCTTCGGCGGCCGCCTTTTTAATCTCGGAGGCGACATCGATATCATCACGCCGGCAAATAATCTTCAGGGCCAGTTTTTCGCCAACTCCCCGAGCCTCCATCAGATCCTCGCGATCCGCCCGCAGAATAGCCTGCGGGGACCCCAACGCATCAATCAGGCGCCGGACCGTCACCGGCCCCAGCCCCTCGATCATGTTCAAGGCAATATATGCTTCGCGATCCTGCATGGTCTTAACCACGGAACACACTGAAAACATGGAAGTTCGCATTTCGGTGCATTCCGTGTCTTCCGAGGTTTATAAACTCTTCCAGATTTTCTCCATCAGCTCTTCGGGAACATCCTCTCCGAAAGAGACCGTTCCAATGTTGGAGGCGAGGACAAACTTCGGCATTCCGCCAACCGTTTTCTTGTCAACCTTCATGGCATCGCGCAGCTTCGGCCATTCGTATTCCGGCGCACGCACCGGCAGTTCGAGATCCGTAAACATTTTTTCAATGCGGTCACACTCGCCCTGAGGCAGTCCTGTCAGCACCACCGAGGCCCGCGCCGCAAAGATGGATCCAATGGAAACCCCTTCGCCATGCACGTATTCGCCATACCCGGCCACTTTTTCTAATGCGTGCCCGGCGGTATGCCCGAAATTCAAAATGGCCCGAAGACCACCTTCGCGCTCATCCTGCGCCACGACATCGGCCTTGATTTCGCAGCAGCGGCCCACGACCCGCGCAAGCAGCTCCGCGTTTTCCACATCGGAGAGCGGCCCGATATTTTCCTCCAGAAAATCAAAAAACGGCCCATCATAAATAATTCCGTATTTCACCACTTCAGCGAGTCCGGCGCGGTATTCACGAGGAGGGAGCGTTTTGAGCGTATCGAGATCCGCCAGCACCAGCTCGGGCTGATAAAAGGCTCCGACCAGATTTTTGCCCTCCGGCAGATTGATTCCGGTCTTGCCGCCGACGGAGCTGTCGACCATCGAAAGCAGCGTGGTCGGCACCTGAACGAACGGGATTCCCCGTAAATAGGAGGCTGCCACATAGCCCGCAAGATCGCCGATCACACCACCGCCGAGCGCCACAACGAAGGATTTCCGATCCAGTCCGGCATCAATGCAGCGGCTGTACAGACTGAAAACCTGATCGCCGCACTTGGTCTGCTCGCCCGCCGGAAGCGTGGCGACGGACACCGTAAAGCCGGCGGACTCAAGCGAAGCAACGGCGGTCTCCGAATACAGAGAGCCTACGTTTTCGTCGGTAATGATTAAGCATTTCCCCTTTAGTCCCGTTCCGGCGCATAGCGCGCCCAAACGAGCTAAAACCCCCGCTCCGATATGGATTTCATAGGAGCGATCACCTAGATGTACTGGTACGTCGTATAACATAGCTCGGAGTGTGTAGGGGCTCGCAGGGGGGCAAGTCAACCAAATTCCGGAAGTCGAATTATACACATGATTATTTACAGACCTTTAAAAGGTCAGCATCCCTATTCAGGCAAAAAGCATCGCCCGCAATGCTGGCCAACTCGTTGATGTCGCCGCAAAATGCACAAAAAACAATTTCGGAGTTGAAATGCTTAATTAGCTCTATATATTAGACCTTATTAGTACAACTTGAATTTAACGAACCGAAACTAAGGAGAAATAAAATGAACGTTGATCAGCATCTTAAGGTTGCCCAATGGCATATCGAACAAGCCCGCCTGCACGCCACCGTTGAAGGCGGACACAAATGCGGATGCCCGCTGAACGATGACTATGCAAAGATTATCGATCAGGTCGAATCCGGCAATATCGTTGACGAAGGTCACTAAACCGCACAACTTCTTTCGATTGTAAAAAAACCGTCCATTCCGGGCGGTTTTTTTATATTCCGGCCTCGACCAGCATCTGCTTGAGATAAAGCGACCCTGTGATCACGATCAGGCGGTCGGATTCTGTCCCGGCCCATGAGCAGGCGGATTTCCAGGCTTCACGCACAGAAAGCGGCTCTGCGTCAACTCCTACGGCACGAAGCTGGGCGGCAGAATGCTCGGACGTTGTGCCGCGCGGCGCGTCGATCGGAACCGTCCATACCTTTGCCATCCGGGGCTTAAGGGCGCTGAGAAATTCGTAGGCATCCTTGTCTTCGAGAAAGCCGAAAATAAAACCGATGCGGTGCTTCGGATAGTTTTCCCTGAGAGTCCTGACGAGGGCCCGTGCGGCGGACGGATTATGCCCGCCGTCCAGAATGACCAGCGGATCAGAGCAAATGGTTTCAAAACGGGAAGCCCATTTAACCGATTCGAGACCGGCCTTGAAAGCCGGTTCAAACTCCAGCATATCGGATAGCACTTCCAGTGTTGCAACGGCGATGGCGCAGTTTTCGCGCTGGAACTCCCCCATCAACGGAAGGTTAATCGGCGGAAGGTTGCGGGCATGGGTTTCGATTTTCAGCTTTTGGGGAAAACCAACCTTTGTGACGGAGACAACATCGGTGCTTTTGATAACAGGTTCGCCGGCCTCCCGGAGTATTTTCATCACCTCTTCAGATTGAGGTGCAGAAACCACCGGGCGACCCGGTTTTATAATTCCGGCCTTTTCGGCGGCAATCTTTTCGATGGTATTTCCAAGGAAATTGGTGTGATCGATATCAATGTGCGTAATTACTGAAACCATCGGGATGACCACATTCGTGGCATCCCATCGACCGCCCATCCCCGTTTCAATGATCGCAATATCAACACCCTCATCCGCGAAATACTGGAACGCAATGGCCGTTGATATTTCGAAAAAAGTTGCACCGCGTAATTCTGTCGCGGCCTCAACCTGATCGGCGACCTGCTCGATCTGCCGGATATAACCATCCAGCCGATCACTGGGAATCTGCTCCCCGCAGATTCTGAACCGCTCGGAAAATTCAACCAGGTGCGGCGATGTGTAAAGCCCTGTCTTGAACCCGGAGGCGCGCAGAACAGATTCGAGCATGGCACAGACCGAACCCTTACCGTTCGTGCCGGCCACATGAACCACGGCCAGTCGTTGATGCGGATTCCCCAGCACAGCGAGCAGCTCGGTAATCACTTCGAGACCGGGTTTAATACCGGCCGTGGTCCGCTTGAAGAGGGTCTCATAGGCACTGCTCATGAAAAGAAATTCCGGATCCCGGTCATAATCATCTGGGCCGCCAGCGCCGCCAGAATCAAACCGGTCATTTTACTTAGAATCGTCAGGTTTTTGCGCCCCACCAGTCGCTCGATGGATGCGCCTAGAAACAGAATAATCCCCAGCGTCACCGTGGCCAGCATCAGCGCGATGATCCCGATGCCTTTGCTCACAGGATCCGGAAGCTCGGCCCCGAGCACCAGCAGGGTTCCGATAATCGCCGGACCGATCACGATGGGCATGGCCAGAGGAACCACGGTTATGTCGTCATCCCCGGTATAGGCCGTATCACCGGGCGACGGTTTCGACTGAACGAGCTGAATGGCCGAAAGAAAAAGCAGTATCCCGGCACCAACCCGGAATGAATCGAGGGTGATGCCGAAAAGGTTGAACACAACATTGCCGAAAAAGAAAACAACTATGCAGAGCACCGCCACCGCAACACTAACCCGAACAGACAGCTTGCGACGCTCAGTCTCAGACGATCCCTTCGTCAGGCTGAGAAACATGGTCAGGGCAAAAAACGGCGTAAACAGAAAAGAAAACTTCAGCCAGATCGCAACAAACAAGCCGAAACGATTTTCCATGAAAACACCCCGCTTGCCGACCAGCCAGATCGGCGGTCCGGCTTACTTATCGCAAAGATACTCGAGCACGAGGATCATGCGGTCACGAAGCTCGTTGCGCGACACAACCATATCAATCAGACCATGCTCCTGCAGGAATTCCGAACGCTGGAAGCCTTCCGGCAGATCCTGCTGAGTGGTTTCCTTAATGACGCGGGGACCGGCAAAACCGATAAGCGCTTCCGGCTCGGCGATAATCACATCACCAAGGGTTGCAAAACTGGCCATAACGCCGGCCATGGTCGGATGGGTCAGAATCGGGATATAAGGCAGACCGGCTTCCGCATGCCGCGCCAGCGCCGCACTTGTTTTCGCCATCTGCATCAGACTGAGCAGTCCTTCGTACATGCGGGCCCCGCCGGAGGCGCAGGAGATCAGAACTGGCCGCCCCTCCGCCGTACAACGTTCAATCAGATAGGTAACACGTTCGCCGACCACGCTGCCCATACTGGCACCGAGAAAGGAAAAATCCATGACCCCCAGACCGATATCCCGGCCGCCCAGCTTGCAGCCGCCGACCGTGATGGCGTCATCCCAACCGGTCTTCTTCTGATTGACTTCGAGCTTGTCGATATAAGACTGCTGACCGGTAAAACCGAGGCGGTCGACGGACTTGATTGCGCCGGCCCACTCCACAAAGGAGCCTTCGTCGGAAAGAAGATTAATACGGTCCTGCCGCGGAAGGATAAAATGGTGATCGCACTTGGTGCAGATCTCGAGGTTGGCTTTGACCTCTTCCTTGTAGATGATTTCGCCGCAGGAAGGACATTTCATCCAGAGTCCATCAGGCACATCCCGTTTCTTAACGGTGATGGATGAATAGTTTTTCTTGTTCCCGAATAGAGCCATAGTCAAATCCTTTACAATTAACCGCGAGCCACAGTCAGTACATGCACCGTCTCTGCACCGCCTTTTTTCAGCGCTTTGGCACAGGCGTTTACGGTTGCCCCTGTGGTCATCACGTCATCGACCAGAAGGATATTTTTTCCCGCCAGCCGTTTCTCTCTCTCACATTGAAAAGCGCCGGTTACGTTACTAAGCCGCTGTGCGGCTGTCAAATTCGTTTGCGAGGCCGTCGGACGAATTCGCCGGAGCATCCGGGAGGCGGTTTTACAGCGAATCCGGCGCCCCAGTTCCCGGGCAAGAATCTCAGACTGATTGTACGAACGATCTCTCCGGCGTACATGGTAAAGCGGAACCGGAACCACCCGCTCAAAGACCACATCAGGGAATTCCGCCAGCATGCATCGATGCATCAGCTCCGCCAGGTCCGGCGCCAGCCACAAGGCTTTTTCATACTTAAGCTGCCGCAATGCCTCTCCTACCACGCCGTCATATCGCGCTGCGGAACGGGCGGAATCAAAGGCCGGCGTCTCGGCAGAGCAGGCATAGCAGACATAATCGTGTTCAATGGTTCCCGCCACCGGATCACCGCATAAACGACAAAACGGCGGCTCAATCCGGGCGGTATCCGACCAGCAGTCCCAGCAGATATAACGAAACGTTTCCGGGGCGCGCTTCCCGCAGCCGATGCAGCTGCGCGGATACAGCATATCGAGCAGCTGCTCCATGCGGATTAATCTTTAATGATGGGATCAAGATGAATTCCTTCCGGCTGAACGACCGGCAGATCCACCCCTTTCGCCCAGTACCGCTTCCCTTTGATCAACATGCTGCGGTTCAGGTAGCGCTCCAGCTGCTCCACCTTGCCCTGTACCAGACAAATGGGCTCCTCCCACTCACCGTCAATCAACACCAGCTTAAACAGTCCGGGACCGGCGCGACGCAAAATCCCAGGAATTTCGACATAGTCGCCCTGCTTGCGATTTTCATCCATGACCAGCATCAGGGCCTTCTCTTCCTTTACATAAGGTCTGGCTGCCACGGCCGTAGCGACCGCCGGTTCTATTTTCTCCGCAACGACCGTCTCCTCTGCAACATCGGGGTCAGGAACCTTTTTCTCAGCAACCTCCGGAGCCGGAGGCTGCACAAATTCCACATAGTCTTCACTGATCCACACCGTACTGCCTGCCGGAGGTGCAATCTGAAGCCATCCGTTGGATTCTCCACGCACATCCAGCTGATCCCCTCCAAGAACGAGGGCGACTTTTCCATAATTCTGGTTCGGACCGCAGCGGACATTCAGTTTTTTGGGAACAACCACGCCGTTGGTGACATATTCGGAAGCCACCCAGAAATCAATAGAGTCCGGCACCGCGACCTCAACCCAGCCATTGGTTCGTCCCACATAAACCAGTTCATCGCCGCGCATCATGCTTTCAAGCGGATAACCATCCAAACCCGGAGTCGATCGAAGACTTACGCGATCGCCGGTTACCCGAAGAATCTGGACATCAGCAGCCGGCAAAACAGATGTTGCCAACTCATTCTCCCCATAAACCGCCATAGAAATGGCCAACAGAAGCACTAGAACTCTCATCGCTACCCTCCGAATTTATTAAAGCGCAAAAAGCGAACGGGCGTTTCCTGCCGTCAGCTTTGCCACGGACTCTACTGAACAGCCCTTCAGCTCCGCAAGCTGTTTAGCCACATGAACCACGAAAGCCGGCTCATTCCGGTTTCCACGCATCGGCACCGGCGCAAGATACGGCGAGTCCGTTTCGATCAGTAGTCGGTCATCGGGAACATACCGAACCACACTGCGCAGCGGGTCGGCATTGGCAAACGTGACAATCCCGCTAAAACTGATCATCATCCCCAAATCCAGGACCCGTCGTGCAAACTCGACCTCGCGGGTAAAACAATGAAGTACACCGCTCCGCCCGGCACCGCCCTTCCACGCATCCGCATAATCCTTCAGGATCGCAAGCGTATCCTCGTCCGCATCGCGCGAATGCACGACCACCGGCTTTTCAAACTCCGCGGCCAGCGCAAGATTCGCCTCAAACAGCGTTTTCTGCTCCGATGCGGTATCCGCCGAGTAATAATAATCAAGGCCGGTCTCTCCGACAGCTTTCACCAGCGGATCCGCCACAAAATCACGCAAGGCGGTCAGGTCACAGGCCGAGGTCGCCTCGTCCCGATCATAGCCGGCACAGCCGAAAATCGTGCCCGGATATTCCTCCGCCAGCTTCAGCGAGAGCGCGTTGGCCTCCGGCGTTCCGCCGATCGCCACCATCTCCAGAACCTTCGCCTCGCGGGCGCTTTTCATCAACTCCCCGAAAGAGCCATCCTTCACAAATCGATCAAAATGTACGTGGGTATCTATGAACATAATAAGGAGAGTAAAGCGAATCCCGAGGCGGTTATTCCAGTTTTTTCCGGAGCTTTCCCCCCTGCCGCAGGTCATTAACTTTTAACGAATTATACCTTGAAGATGCCCGAATCAGGCGGCATATTGTCGCGCCTTTAGAGGGTTAAAGATTTAATTTAACGAGGAAAACCAATGGCTAGAAAAGTCCCTTTGCAGAAAGTCCGAAACATCGGCATCATGGCGCACATTGACGCCGGAAAAACCACTGTATCCGAACGTATCCTGTATTACACCGGTCGTTCGCACAAAATCGGTGAAGTACATGATGGCGCAGCCACCATGGACTGGATGGTTCAGGAGCAGGAACGCGGAATCACAATCACCTCCGCCGCAACATCCTGCATGTGGAAAGACCACATGATTTCCATCATCGACACCCCCGGCCACGTGGACTTCACCATGGAAGTGGAACGCGCTCTTCGCGTACTCGACGGCGCCATTGCCCTCTACTGCGCGGTCGGCGGCGTACAGCCCCAGTCTGAAACCGTTTGGCATCAGTCTGAACGCTATGAAGTGCCGAAAATCGCTTTCGTTAACAAGATGGACCGTATCGGTGCCGACTTCTTCTCCGTTGTTGAAGGCATCCAGAAAATGCTCGGCGCCAACGCGGTTCCGGTCGTTATCCCGATCGGCGCCTCCGACGAATTCAAAGGCATCATCGATCTGATCACCATGAAGGCTCTCATCTTCAAGGATGAAACCCAGGGCGCGGAATGGGACGAAACTGATATCCCTGCAGATCTGCTTGAGACCGCTAAGAAATGGCGCAACAACCTCGTAGAAAAGTGTGCTGAACAGGACGAGGAAATGCTGGAAAAATTCTTCGAGGAAGGCGACCTCTCCGAGAAGGAAATCTGGGCGATTCTGCGTAAGGCCACCTGCTCCCGGCAGGTTGTTCCCATGTTCTGCGGCTCCGCCTTCAAGAACAAGGGCGTACAGCAGCTCCTCGACGCGGTCATCAAGATCCTTCCGGCTCCGAACGAAATTCCGCCGATCATCTGCACTAAGAACCCGGACAACCAGCGCAAGGTAGACGACAACGAAGTCTTCTCCGCTCTGGCATTCAAAATCATGTCCGACAAGCACATGGGCAAGCTGACTTATCTGCGCCTCTATTCCGGAACACTGGAAGCGGGTACGACGATCTGGAACAGCACGCAGCAGAAAAAGCAGCGTATCGGCCGCCTCCTGCGTATGCACTCCAACCGTCAGGAAGCTCTCGACGTAGCCGTAGCCGGCGACATCGTGGCTGTAGCGGGTCTGACTGAAACCAAGACCGGCGACACCCTCTGCACGCAGGAAAACGAAATTCACCTCGAAGCCATGGAATTCCCGGCACCGGTTATCTCGATTTCCATTAAGCCGGAATCCAACGCCGACAACGAAAAGCTGGGTGAAGCCCTGCACCGTCTGGCCGATGAAGATCCGACCTTTACCGTTTCCTTCGACCAGGAAACCTCCGAAACCATTATTTCGGGCATGGGCGAACTTCACCTCGAAATTATCGTCGACCGCCTGAAGCGCGAGTTTGGTGTTGCCGCCGCAGTCGGTCGTCCGGAAGTAGCTTACCGCGAAACCGCCACCTGTGCGGCCGACGGCTCCTACAAGCACTCCAAGCAGTCCGGTGGTCGTGGTCAGTACGGTCACGTTGTAATGACCGTGGAACCCCGCAACCCGGGCGACGGATTCGAGTTCGTCAATGCCGTTACCGGCGGACGTATTCCGCAGGAATACATTCCTTCCGTCGAAAAGGGTGTTATTCAGGCGCTGGAACGCGGACCTTTTGCAGGGTACCCGGTAGTAGACATGAAGGTCACGCTGACCGACGGTTCCTACCACGATGTCGACTCCTCCGACTTCGCGTTCCAGATCGCCGGTCGTCAGGGTTTCAAGGAACTCTTCATGAAGGGCAACCCGGAACTGCTCGAGCCTATCATGAGCCTCGAAATCACGACTCCGGACGAATACATGGGTGCCGTGAACGGTACCGTGTGTCAGCGCCGCGGCCGTATCGAATCCATGGATGAGCGTGGCGGCATGAAGATTGTCAAGGGCATGGTTCCGCTGAGCGAAATGTTCGGCTACTCCAACACCCTCCGCTCCCTGACGCAGGGACGTGCTTCCTTCTCGATGACCTTCGAGCACTACGAAGCCGTTCCGTTCTCGATCGCTGAAGAAGTGGTCGAAAAGCGCCGCAAGGAAGGAAAGATTAAGTAATCAGCAACCGCTGAAACTTAACAAAAGGGCCGTCCGATTGGGCGGCCTTTTTTTGCGTCCTGCACGTTGCCCCATCTGCCCAACGATGTATCGCGGGCGCCCCCCCCTGCCAAAGACCATTGCTGGAACCGGAACAAAAAAAAGCCCGCTCTCAATGAACGGGCTTTCGGCATCGCGACGGATCGTCGGTTAGTGCTTGAAATGGCGCATCGAGGTCAGTGCCATGGCAATACCATACTTGTTGCAGGCCGCGATCACTTCATCGTCACGAATCGATCCGCCCGGCTGAACGATGTACTTTGCGCCCATTTCGTGGGCGGCATCAATACTGTCGGCAAACGGGAAAAATGCTTCGGAAACAAAGACGCATTCGCTGATGACCTTCGTAATCTCCTCATCGCTGATTTCCGGATTTTCGGTCTTCAGGTTTTCAACCGCTTTGGAAACGGAGAGCTTGCGCAGTGCATCAACGCGGTTCGGCTGTCCGGCGCCCATTCCCAGCACGCGGAACTGGCCAGCCTTGTATTCCTGAACCAGCACAATCGCATTGGATTTGGTGTGCTTGGCGGCCGCAATACCGAACAACGCCAGACCCTTCTTGGTTTCATCAAACGGAGCTTTGGTGGGAACCTCCCATTTCTCAAGGATTTCCGTGTCCACATCCTGCACCAGCAGGCCGCCGTTGATCTGCTTGACCATGCGCTGCGGCAGGGCTTTACCCATCGGCTTCTTCAGCTTCAGAATGCGCAGGTTCTTTTTCTTCATCAGGTGGTCCAGCGCATCTTCATCATAGCCCGGAGCAATGATGGCCTCGACAAAACGGCCATCGAGGCATTTGGCGGTTGCCATATCAATCTTCTGCGTTACGGCAATCACGGAACCGAATGCGGAGACAGGATCGCCGGCCCAGGCCGCCTCAAACGCTTCGGCCAAAGTTTCGCCCGTGGCATACCCGCAGGGATTCGTATGCTTGATAACCGCTACGCCCGGCTTGCCGGAAAGATCCTTTACCGCTTCCAACGCGCCGTCACCGTCCACATAGTTATTGTAACTCATCTCTTTGCCGTGCAGCACTTCAGTGAGAGCAATCGTGGCTTCGCGCGAATCCATGTCTTTATAGAGCCAGGCCTTCTGATGGGCATTTTCACCGTACCGAAGCTCGGTACCGTCGGAGTAGGCCTTCACAAAAGGCTTCGCCAGTTTCTTTTCGGAAACCTGTTCCGCCAGATAGGTGGCGATCGCCGCATTATACTGGGCAGCCCGGGCATAGACTTTCTGCCCGAGAATAAAGCGGAAGTCTTCCGTCGTTGCGCCGTCGTTTTCCTTCATTTCTCGGATAACCTGCGCATAGTCGGCAGGATCGGTTACAACGGTTACAAATTTCATGTTCTTGGCGGCGGATCGGATCATGGTCGGACCACCGATATCGATCTGCTCAATAGCTTCCGGAAGCGTTACGCCTTCGCGCGCGATGGTCTCTTCGAAGGGGTAGAGATTCACACAGACAAGGTCGATCTGACCCAGCTCATATTCGATCATCGTTTTGATATGCTCTTCATTATCGCGCATATAGAGAATGCCGGCGTGCACCTGCGGAGTGAGCGTTTTGACACGACCGTCGAGCATTTCAGGAAATCCGGTAAATTCAGAGACATCCTTCACCTCAATGCCAGCTTCGCGGATCGCTTTGGCGGTACCGCCGGTAGAGAGGAGTTCAACTTCCATTTCATGCAGATGGCGGGCGAAATCAATGATTCCGGCCTTGTCGGACACACTCAGCAGAGCCCGTTTAATTTTTACGTTCATCGTCGTAATTCCCTTCGGTTAAATCAAGGGTACTTTTTACCCAGCCCCCCGAAGGAATGCACGGATTTTTTGCGCACAGGCGCAACTTTCATCCGTGAGGAAGCGCGATCCCGAAGAGGACGCTGAAAAAGTGGCACAGACTACCGGCAAGAACGAACAGATGCCAGACAGTATGGGACCAGCGGAGCGATTTCCAGGCGTAGAAAACGACGCCGACAGAGTAGCAGAGCCCCCCGACCGCAAGAAAGACAAAGCCGGTTACGCTGAGCTCATGATAAAGCGGTTTGATCGCGATCACGCAGAACCAGCCCATGAACAGATAACTCAACAGCGACACCACCTTAAACCGCCCCGTAAAGAACACCTTGAAGGCAATTCCAACCAGCGCACACCCCCAGATCGATCCAAAAATCGTCCAGCCCAGACCGCCCCTCAGAGCCAGTGCATAGGGCGTATAAGTGCCGGCAATCAGGAGATAAATGGCCGAGTGATCCACCACTTTCAGAATCCGCTTCGCCCGCGGATTGGTTATGGCGTGATAAAGCGTTGATCCGAGATAGAGCAGGATGAAGGTCGTTCCGTAGACAGAGCAGCTGACCACCTCCCACGCCCCTTTGTGTAAGGCGGAAAACACCACCAGAAGCGTCAGCACCGCTATGCCGATCAGCACGCCGACGCCGTGGGTGATCGAATGGGCCAGCTCTTCGCCAGCGGAATAGCGGACATTTTTTTCAGATGTCATATCGAAAACCTGCCTTGCTTAATTAGCGGCCAGCACCGAACCGATTCATACACTTGGAAACGGCGCAATTAAATGATATCTCATTCGTCGACTTATCTTTGATGGGTCTACATCATCCAACGAACACATGAAAGGTTTTAAATTCCAGCAGCCAGAAAATACGCCATGCCTGAACTGATTCTCATCCTGATATCCTTTGCATTCGGAATCCTCTGCATCGGACACCTGCGGCGTTATGATGTCCACGAACGGGAACCGCTTTTCGCAATGGCGGCCGTTACGATCTGGGGCGGTTTTGTTTCTATCGTCTGCTCCCTCTTCCTCTACCGGATAATCCAGGAAAACGGCGTCTCCCTGACCGACGGATTTCCGTTTTCCTATCTCTATGTCGGATATGTCGAGGAACTCGCAAAACTACTGGCTCTGGTATCCTGCTGGCCGATCATTCGCCGGGAAATGGATGAACCCACCGATGGCCTCATCTACATGGCCTGCGTGGCACTCGGCTTCTCCCTGATCGAAAACTATTTCTACGCCCTCGCCAATCCGGGCATCAATCTGCTCATTGCCATCCGGCTCGTGATCTGCACCCCCATGCATATCGCCTTCAGCATGTTCATGGGATTGGCTTTTTTCTGGGCGGTCCGGCGCAAAGGTGGCTGGGGTCTGCTGTTCGGCGCATACATCATCGCCGGCATCTATCACGCATTGTACGACACCTTCGTCTCTTATCCCCTGCTTCTTCCGGGCCTCTACCTGATCCTGCACAGCGCCTATGCATGGATGTATCGACTACTCGGCTATACCGCCGCCCGGTCGCCCTTCCGCCAAACGCTTACCCAGTGGATTACATCTGAAACGGCGCCGGCCATTGAACCAGGCTACCCATGCCTCGAGTGCACCAATAACGCGCCCAAACCCACCTATCGACGCGGGCGCATCCGAATCCAGCGATGCGAGGAGTGCGGCAGCTATCTCTGCTCACCGCATGCATTGTATCAGCTGGTCCACCACTACGGCTCCCTGTTCGGCAGCCTCAGGCGCCGGATCCATCATCTGCCGCATCAGGGAAAACACACCAGAACCCTGATTACCGGGAACCGTATTGACCGGCGCAAGCATGTCGCCTGCTTCCAGCTCGATGAATTCAACGAAGTACTGGAAGCAACCAGCCGCGAACTCGCCGAAAAAATGGAACGCAAATGGTGGTTTCCGGCAGGGAATATAAAATAACGGAAGGAGCGTTCATACATGGTCAACAACACCCCGGCAAAAGCTCACATCCTGATCCGTTTTTTTCTCTTACTTGCCACCATAACGGTTGTTGTTGCAATAACCTCAACGCACCAACCGCAATCGATGCCAGAGATCGACCCATATGAAGTGGTTGACATCATGATCGATGCCGGTTTCGGTATTTCAGGCGGTGAAACTGATCCAGGTCTGCTTGAATCCCGAACCATTGTCATAACAACAGATATTAATCCGATCACGGCCCAGAAGGTCATCAAGAGCCTGTTGCTGCTTGATGCATCAGATGAGACACAACCGATTGACCTTTATGTCCGAACCGAAGGCGGTTGGATCAGTGATGCTTTTGCAATCATTGATGTAATGCAACACATATCCGCCCCCGTAAATACTCACGCAATCGGTGGCGCCTACTCATCCGGAGCCATGCTCGTGGCAGCAGGAACCGGCACACGGTACGGACATCCGAACTGCTGCATCATGTTCCATGCCGGACTCTACGAAGACAACAGCCCGTTCAGTAATGACAAAGTCGACAATGACCGACTGCTGCACTTCTGGAAGACGCACTCGCGGATGCCGCACGACTGGCTGACTCAAGAAAAAGAGAAAGAATACTACCTGACTCAGGAAGAAGCCCTGCAATACGGCATTATTGACCAGATCCGGAGCAGTAACAATTCCCCAACGGATTTCTCCATTGTCACGGAGTGAGTCAGGCAACGTTTTTTACGTGGTTCGCTAATCCCGGATGTAGTGACAGCCGTGGCCGCCGTGCTTCTTGAAATAATCCTGATGATATTCCTCGGCCGAATAAAAGACGGTGGCTGGAATTATTTCGGTAACGATCGGCTTTTTCCAATGCGTTTGCGCCTCCGGTTTCACGGCTTCAGCATCGGCCTTCTGCTCGGGTGACAGGTAAAAGATGGCGGAGCGGTATTGATCGCCCACATCCGGGCCCTGACGATTAACCGTCGTAGGATCATGCAGTCGCCAGAAATAGTCGCACAGCACCTTATAGCTCACCTTGGCCGGATCAAAAACAACTTCAACGGCTTCGGCATGACCGGTGCCATGACCGCAAACATCCTTGTAGGTCGGATTCTCCGTGTGACCGCCCGTGTAGCCGACCGTTGTATCAACCACGCCATCCAGCTCCTGAAACAGCGCTTCCACGCCCCAGAAACATCCGCCTGCAAAAACAGCTTTTTCCATTTTCGGTTTCTCCGTTTCTTCCACTCCGAATGCCGCGACCGCAGCCGACACCGCCATAAGCATCAGTGTTTTTTTCATAATCAACTCCTGTGCTTACTTAGATGCAGTCCCAACAAATCCGTTCATTCCCCATTGGCCAGTTCTACAACGGCCTCATAGGCCCCCACAACAACCTTGGCCATACGCGCATAATCCAGCGTGTCCGCCGTATCCTCCGCTTTATGATAACGCCGGTTCCGGTAAAAAGCGGTATCCGTGATCATTACGGCGTCATAGTTTTCCGCCCAATAGTTCCGATGGTCTGAAAAATCGAGCCCCGGAAGCACTCGGGGCGCACAGATGGCATGCACCGGCAGATCAGTCGCCCCGCGCATCACTGCTTTCACGCGCCGGACCAGCCTACGGTCCCCGGTTGAACCGGCGACCGCAATAAAGTTGCCTTCATCGGGATAGAACCATCCGAGAATGGCAATCGGAAACTGCTGACTCTTCGGCTCATCCGAAAAATAACCGATCATTTCCAGACAGATCATGGCCTCTACATCAACATCCCCCTTGCGAAGCGAGGCCGCATGATGCGCACTTCCCATATGCTGCGTTGCAAAAAAGGGCGGCTCTTCCAGACTGAAAGCGACCAGTTCAACCGGCTGACTGAGTTCGGTGCGGCCGAGAAGATAACCCAGCTCAATAAGTCCGGCGATTCCGCTGGCATTGTCATCGGCGCCCGGAGTCAACCCGCACGAATCATAATGCGCCCCGATCACAATCAACGGCCCCGACTCAGGCCCAAACCGCGCGACGACATTCTTGTACTCGTTATCCCTCGCCAGGAAAGGCTGTTCGGAAACCCGCAGACCGGCCCGCTTAAAATGATCGGCAATATATTGCGCCGTTGCATTCAGATTGGCTTCCTGCTGAAAATTACGCGGCGCCAGCTCCTCCGAGAGCATTTCCACATGACGGCGCAGGTCAGCCGGATTCACGGTCCGGGTTGAAGCCGGATAATGCGTACAGGAAGGTTGAGTCAGGCCGAGACCCAGCAGAACGATCAGCAATACCATAAGGGCAATCGACCTGAAAATGCGCCGGACCAACCCCATTGCCGAATTATCAGTCGATTTCGCCATGCCCTTCCCTTCCGGCTGCTTCTAATTCTTCAGACTGTGAATCGGCGCCGGAATACGTCCCTTAAAGCGAACAAAACGGGAGGATTTGCCGGCATTGCGGATATCCATGATCACGCTCTCACCGAACAACCCACCGAAGGAGACAAACTCGCCGGCGCCCTTCCCCGGAACCGGAATAAGGCGCGCAGCCGTGGTCTTGGAATTAATGACACCGATCATCAATTCGTCCGCCATCAGTGCCGCCAGAGTTTCGGCATCCGTATCGCCCGGAACCGGAACCATGTCAAGACCGACCGAGCACACGCAGGTCATGGCCTCCAGCTTTTCGAGCACCAGAGACCCGTTTTCAACGGCGCCCGCCAGTTCGGAGTCTTCCATGACCGGAATAAATGCACCGCTCAGACCACCGACACTCTGCGACGCAAACGATCCGCCCTTCTTCACGGCATCATTCAGCATGGCGACGATGGCCGTTGATCCCGGAGCACCGATTTCATCTACACCGAGAATCTTCAGGATTTCGCCGACACTGTCGCCGACGGACGGCGTAGGGGCCAATGAAAGGTCCACCACACCAAAGGGCAGCTTGAGTTCCTTCGCAACCTGACGGCCAATCAATTCGCCGCAACGCGTCACCCGGAAGGTCGCCTGCTTGATCTCTTCCGCCAGATCGTCGAGCCCGAGATTTTCGGCCCCGACATCGTTGATCTTGCGTTCCAGCGCCCGCGCAATTACTCCGGGCCCGCTGACGCCGACATTGATTACGGCTTCCGGCTCACCCAGTCCATGAATCGCACCGGCCATGAACGGATTATCGCCCGGCTGGTTGGCAAACACGACAAACTTTGCGGCTCCGAATCCGTTCTGGTCGGCCGTTGTTGCGGCCAGGTCACGCACCGTCTGTCCCAGCAGGGCGACAGCATCCATGTTCAGCCCGTGGCGGGTCGAGCCGGCATTGATGGAAGAGCAAACCTTGCCGGTAACGGCGAGGGCTTCCGGAACCGCCTCAATCAGAGCAGCATCGCCCAGACCGATTCCCTTTTCCACGTTAGCGGAAAAACCACCGATAATGTCGATACCGACTTCAGCGGCCGCCGACTCCAGCGCCTTGGCCAGCTCAACAAAACCGGCGGCATTGAATCCGGCGCCGATGTGTGCGATCGGGGTGACTGATATGCGTTTGTTGACCACCGGAATTCCGTACTTTGAACCGAAACGGTTGCAGGTATCGACAAACGATCCTGCAAGACGGCGGATCTTGTCCTCAATGTTGCGCGCCGTACCGGCGGCATCGTACGTCCTGCAGTCCAGCAGGCTGATCCCCATGGTTACGGTACGCACATCCAGGTTTTCCTTCTGGATCATTTCAACGGTTTTAAGAATCTGGTCTGATCGGATCATAATTTGCTCCTTGTGCGGCCGGCACTAAATTTCGTTCGTGGCCCTGAAAATATCGTTATGCTGAAGGACCATGGTCAGCCCGTTTTCCTTACCGAAAACCTCGAGCTCTTTTCCGAGCAGTTCAATCGAACCGATGTCGGAAAGGTCGAGCTGAAGCATCATGGTGTACTGGCCTTCGGCCGCATGGGAGGTAAGATCCAGAATGTTGATTCCTTTGTTGAAACAGAAGCGAGAAACCTGAGCCACCAGTCCTGCCCGGTTTTTCCCGTGCGCCGAAAGCACGTAGGCATCCAGATTGCCCTTGATCTCAGGCTTGAGCCCGCGGCCTTCCACCACAAATACGTGCGCCGGACTGTTTCCTGCCAGCGAGTTCTCGATCTCCCCCGCAACAGTTCCCGCCGGGAAATCGGCCACCAGAATCATTGTAAAATAGCCGCACAACACCGTCTGGCTCAGATCCGCCAGATTACCGCCCAACGCCTCAATTCCCGTCGTGATTTCTGCAACAATCCCCGGGCGGTCGCAGTCCATCACCGAAATAACCATGCTTATGTCATTATTCATTCATATACCCCACTGAAAAACTACCGGAAAGTATTCCCGTAACGCTTGTCCATTGAAATCAAAAATCACTCTTTTCAGCACCGCTGAGACGCCGTTTCAACACCCAATGCAGCGGAATGAAAAGAATCAGCGCACAAATCATCCCGTACATATCTTTCAACCAGTCCGACACCCCCGGCGTCCGGTCGTTTGTCAAATGCTGCAACGATTCCGTAACCGCAGCAAAAAGCAGAATATCGAAGGCGACCTTCCCGAAGTACATGTTGCGCCGACGCTCAAGTGCACCCGAGAGATAAACGAGAAAACAGAGGCTGGCGAACAGCACAAAATGTCCGGCGCCGTGGACACCTTCGAGCAGTTTATTAAACCGCTCCATGCGTTCGTCCTCCTTCGGCTTGACCGGCTTTTTCTGAACGGACGGACTCTTGGCTTCAACCACCTTTTCCGGCAACGGCTTTTGCGACGCCGGGTTTTGAGGGGGCGGCTGCAGTGCCTTGACGACCTCTTCCCTGGCAAATGTGCTGGAATCCTCGATCCAACGCTCCGGCATCATCGTCCCGAAAATGATGGCGATCGCATTCAGCAGAATCAGGACACGCAGACGCCTTCGGTCTAAACGACAGCGCCGGAAGTAAAGAATACCCATTGCAATCCATAAGGCCGCAAAAACAACCCGCCACACCGGATAGGATTTTTTGAAGCGGACCGGCTCAACAAACACACTGTCAAACCGGGCCGCCCCGGCCGTTCCAAGCTGCTGGAGCGCAAGGTCCGCATAAACGGCGTTGGGATCGACCTCGAATACATGCTCATAAAACTTCCAACCCTGCGTACCCTCCTGCGCAATGAGGCTGTGATACCCGGGAATCCAGTGCTTGCCGGAATCGTATTGTATTAATACCAGCCGCGCGCACCTCCAGGGATTCTTGCCGACAACCACCCCGTCAGTCCGCAAGCGACCCTGTACGCGGATGAAGCTGAATTGCGAAACATCGTTTATCCGAAAGCGGACGTTCGCCGACTTGCCATCTTCATGGACCGCGAGGGTATATAGGCCGTTGGTTTCGGAGCAGTCACCGCGGACACTCGAAGCATCAGCTATGGCAGGCCGTTCGACCAGAATGGGTCCGGCGCGTTCATAGCGATCGTACAATCCCCAGAAAAGCAATGTGGCCGCCAGCAGGATTCCCGCCGGTAGCCGCATCTTCAATTTGTGTTTCAGCACCTTCATGAAGGTGCTGAAACTATCATCTACAGCTTCGCTTAAAAGCTAATCTTTGTGAACTTTCACCTTTGCCCGGAAGATATGGTGAATGAACCAGGTATAACCCAGCACAATCGGCATCCCGATTAGCGCAATAATCAGCATCGAGAAGAGCGTCAGCGGTGAGGAGGATGAATTCGAAACCGTAAGGCTCCATGCTTCATCATTCGTACAGAAAACCATGTACGGAAATACTGCCGTGGCCACTGACAGCATGACGAATGCAATCGTGCAGCTGGACGCAATGAATGCTCCTTTACCCTTCTCCTTCTTATTGAACATGAAAGCAATGGAGTTGGAAACAAGAGCAAGAAGAATGGTCGCCATCGGAATGAAGCGTTTAAAATCCACGCCATCCCATGCGCGAATATATCCGCCACGCAATCCCATGGTCACGGCAACCATGAACAGCACGAGGAACACATACCAGGTTTTCGTCGCCCAACCACGCGCCTCGGCGGCAATTTCGCCGTCGAGTTTCATGGAAAGATAGAAGGCACCATGCAGGGCAAACATCGAAAGGCCGACAAGACCACAAAGCAGAGAGAAGGGATTCAGCAGGGCAAAGAATCCGGCAGTGTAGTCGCCCAGCGCATTCAGCTCGAGCCCGCGGACCACATTACCGATTGCCACGCCATACAGGATGGAAGGAAGGACGCTGCCAACGGCAAAAGCGATATCCCACGCTCTGGTCCACGCCGGACTATCGACTTTGTCACGATATTCAATGGCTACCGCGCGAAAGATCAGTCCAAGAAGTACCAGCATCATAGCCAGATAAAACCCGCTGAAAACCGACGCATATACCGGAGGAAATGCGGCAAACAACGCGCCGCCACCGGTCAGCAGCCAGACTTCGTTTCCATCCCAGAACGGCTCGATGGAATGAATGAACGCGCTGCGCTCACTCTTCTTTTTCGCGAAGAGATGCCAGAAACCGACCCCGAGATCAAACCCGTCGAGAATGGCATAGCCGATAATCAGAATGCCGATAAGCAAAAACCAAGTAACCTGAAGCGCTGTCATTTACGCCACCTCCCCTTCAGTCATTTCAATCGGATCCGGCCCTTTATGGAACTGTTTCTTCAGCAGGAAAATCCATAGACAGAACAACAGCGTGTAGATCAGGCCGAACATGATCATTGATGCAAGAATCTCGCCGGCGGAAACCGATGCGGAAACCGCGTGAGAAGTCCGGAGTTCGTTGTATACCACCCACGGCTGGCGACCGACTTCGGCGGCAATCCAGCCCACTTCGTTGGCAACAAACGGAAGCGGAACGGTGAGTGTAGCGGCCCACAGGTACCATTTATAACTCGTCAGCTTTTTCTTCAGCCAGAGAATGACTCCGACAAACGAAACCAGTGCGAACCACATGCCGAGGTAGAACATCAGGTGGAACGACCAGAACGAAACGGCGACCGGCGGACGATCTTCCGGAGCAAAATCCTTAAGACCCTGAACCTCCGTATCGAACGATCCGCCGACAAACAGGCTCACCATGCCGGGAATCTGAATGGCAAAATCGTTCTTTTCCTCTTTCTCGTTCGGAAAACCGAGCAACATCAACGGAGCATTCGGTCCGGTTTCCCAAAGGCCTTCAAAGGCAGCCAGCTTGGCCGGCTGGGTCTGGGATACCTGATGACCGTGATGATGTCCGACGACCATGGTCAGCATGATGACGGCAAATGCCGGAACCACCGCGGAACGCATGGAGGCACGGGCGAATTCAACATGACGACCTTTAAGAATCTGCCAGGCCGAGGTTCCGAGAACAAAGAAGGTTCCGACGCAGAGGGCCGACATAATGACGTGCGAATAACGAAGGAGCGTGGAAGGATTGAAAACCGCTTCCCAGAAATTGGTCAACTGGGCCTGACGAACAATTTCGCCTGAAGCCAGTGTTTTCTCAATAATTTCATAGCCGGCCGGGGTTTGCTGCCAGGAATTGGCGACCACAATCCAGAACGCGGAAAGCGTGGCGCCACAGGCGACCATCAGGCTGGAAAACCAGTACATTCTCTGGGAAACATGTTTGCGTCCATACAGCAGGATTCCAAGAAAGCTTGATTCCAGGAAGAACGCAAAAACGCCTTCCGCCGCCAGCGGCGCGCCGAAAATATCACCTACAAAGCGGGAATAATTGGCCCAGTTGGTTCCGAACTGAAACTCCATGGTGATCCCTGTCGCCACCCCGATAATGAAGGTAATCGCAAAGATGCGGGTCCAGAACTTAGCCAGCTGATGATACAGCTCATTGCCGTTTTCCTGATATCGGTTGTTATAATGGAAGATCATCCACCCCAGCCCGATGGTCATCGGCGGGAAGATATAGTGAAAACCAATGGTCAAGCCGAACTGTATTCGCGCCAGTAATACTGCATCCATTTTTTATCTCCTGATGAAACATAAACACGCACAGAAGTGTGCGCATATTTGATGGGGTTTATGCATACCGACCCTAAACTGGTAATTCAATACCAATTTATCGATTTGTTTCCCGGTCGGGGAAAACAATAATATAGATAAACAATAATTACCTGCCTTATTCGTTTAAGGAAAATGAATCATTTGGAGGAACACCATGAATAAGAAGATACCCCTTATTATTGCAACATTGTCGATCGTTGCCGCCGCCGGAGGAATTACCTTCGGAGTGAAAGCCAACGCCGCAAAAAACGAAGCCCTGAAACAGATTGAAACCATGCAGGCCAACACCGGCAAACGTCCGCGCCCGGAAAAGACGGAAGACGATAAGCCGTTGGTGGAACTGAAGGATATCAACAAAATCGGCACCAACGACGTCGCAGCGCTGCAGGAACAGTTGGCCGCGCGCGATGCAGAACTGGCGCGCATGCGTGAAATGCTCGCAAATCGTCGAAATCCACAGGAGCGGCAAGCTCGGACCTCCTTTCAGGACCGCATGGCCCAGCTGAAGGAAGAAGACCCCGAACGCTATGCCGAAATGGTACAGCGCCGCGAAGAGGCCCAGCAGCGCATACGCTACGACCAGGCCTCCCGCATGGCCGCCTTTATGGATATGGACACCAGCAATATGACCGAAGAAGAGCTGGCCAACCATAATGCGCTGCTCGCAAAACTTTCTCAGATATGGGATCAAACGGAGGACATGGACATCATGGCAGCCATGTCCGATCCCGAAAGCCGCCGCGAAATGTTCTCCACCATGCGCGAAGTCGGCCAGATGATGGATGCCGAACGAACCGTTATGTTCAAGCAGCTCGGTTCAGAAGTCGGACTGGATTCCTCCGAATCGGAGGAATTTGCAGCTTACGTTGAGAGCATTATTAAAACCACATCCATCGGCGGCGGGCGCGGCATGCGCGGAGTCCCTCCCGGCGGCGGCAACTGATTTCCTACCACGTAACATCAGAGGGGCGGGATTTTCCCGCCCCTCGCTTTTTATGCAGAAACTCCCGCCAATTACGGGTTTGCATTATTTTCGTGCCCAAGTAGTATTCCGCGCTCATTTTCAAACAAAAGGAACGATATGTCTAAAACATACAAAATCACCCTGCTGCCCGGCGACGGCATCGGCCCCGAAGTGATCGCCGAATCGGTCAAGGTGCTCGACGCTGTTGCGGAAAAGGCCGGATTTGCACTCGAATACACCACCTGCAATGCCGGCGGCGCCGCCATCGACGCCCATAATGATCCCATGCCCGACGCCGTCGTTGAAACCTGCAAGGCGTCCGATGCCGTACTGCTCGGCGCGGTCGGCGGGCCTAAATGGGATCACCTTACCGGCGCAATGCGCCCCGAAAGCGGCCTGCTGAAGATCCGTAAGGAACTCGGCGCATTTGCCAATCTCCGTCCGGTTTCCGTACCGGAATCGCTGGCGGAAAACTCTCCGCTGCGCAAGGAAGCCGTTGCGGGACTCGATCTCTTCACCGTGCGTGAACTCACCGGCGGCATTTACTTCGGCCAGCCCCGCGGAACCGAAGGCGAAGGCGACGATAAAAAATCATGGAACACCATGGTATACGCCGTCGGCGAAATCAAACGCGTCGCCCGCGTTGCTTTTGAATGGGCCCGCAAGCGCCGCAACAAAGTGACGAGCGTCGACAAAGCCAACGTACTCGATGTCTCCCGCCTTTGGCGTGATACCGTGATCGAACTGCACAAAGCGGAATATTCGGACGTCGAACTCGATCATCTCTACATCGACAACGCCGCCATGCAGATGGTCATTAATCCGCGTCAGTTTGACGTGATCCTGACCGGCAACATTTTCGGCGACATCCTTTCCGATGCCTCCGCAACGCTCGGCGGATCGCTGGGACTGCTGCCTTCCGCATCCGTCGGTGGGCCGGTCGGCCTGTTTGAGCCGGTACACGGTTCTGCTCCGGATATTGCCGGACAGGGCAAAGCCAACCCGCTGGCGATGATTCTTTCGGTTGCCATGATGCTCGATTCACTGAACGAAGCCGATGCCGCCAACGCAATCCGCGCCGGCGTCGAAAAAGTGCTCAACGACGGTCACCGTTCCGGCGACCTGTGGCGCGAAGGCAACACCCTCGCCTCCACTACCGAGCTCGGCGATCTCGTTAAAACCGCAGCTGTTGCAGCAATGTAACGGGTTCGGGATTCTTCCCAAAAGCGCCTCGTTTCCCGGGGCGCTTTTTTTGTATACAGCCAGCATGAAAACTGTGGAACAGATTTTTGAGATCCTCCGGATGAAGTCGGAAACCGTATCCTGCGCAGAAAGCATCACCGCCGGGCATATACAGGCATTGCTTGCCTCTGTATCCGGCGCATCCGATGTTTTCCAGGGAGGCATGACGGCGTATCAACGATCCGTTAAAGTAAGTCTGCTCGAGGTCGACAATGATCTCGCGTGCCGGACCGATTGTGTGGATGAAGAGATTGCCCGCCAGATGGCCGCCGGCGCGCTCAAATGCTTCGGCTCCACGTACGCATTATCCACCTGCGGGTATGCGGAAGCGGAAAACGGCCGGCCCTATGCCTTCTACGCCATTGCCAAAACGCCGACGCACATTCTTGAAAGCGGCCGAATTGAGCTGCATGGTGGACGCATTGAAGCACAGCAGCTGGCAGCTCAGAAGGTGGTGCAGCGTTTACTTGATTTGCTACAGGCTGACAAACCGGGCAATTAATTCGATCAAAGCCCTGCTGACCAATTGATCCTGCTGTTCCCGACTTAACGAAGCATCGAGTTCCATCGACTCCGCAAGAACCTGCCCGGAAGAACAGATGCATAGATGCGCCCGATCAGTGTCGCCCCGTTCCTCAAGAGTCCTTAGCGCCGCCGTACAGGCGATTCCAATAGGATTTGTACTGATCCGCTCGGCCCGGTTGAGAGCCGCCTTCGCCAGAAGACGGGCGGTCTCTTCGGAACAATAAGCGTCCGGCGCCGCGCCCAGATAGAGATTCATGGATTCGCGGCTGTACGGCACCTGCAGGTCGAGCACGAAACGCGATGCGCCCGATCGGCACAGAAGATCCTGTATCGCCCCGATTCCTCCACCGGACACCACCACGCATGCGTGAAAGCCGGAGGTATGAATCGATTCGATCAGTTGATTCATTAATTCTTCCATAACCAACAGCCTGTGCTCGAAAATCCTTTATTCAAGGTTCTTCACAGGCCGACACCTTGTCCAAAGAAGACCATCTCCGCTCGTACCTCGCTGCGATGATACTACGAACTTCTCCTATCGCTCCTTCGTAGTGTGCTCGAAGTGAGGGACGAACGGAGAGCGCTTTATTCTTCGACTACGGAGACGGACTCGATGATGATCGGTTCTTTCGGCACATTCTGGTGCGGGCCGGCGTTACCGGTCGAGACACCCTTGATGGCGTTAACCACATCCATTCCTTCAACCACTTTGCCAAACACGCAATAACCCCAACCGTCCTGGCCGGGATAGTTGAGGAAATCATTATCGTTCACGTTGATGAAAAACTGGGCGCCGGCACTGTGCGGGTCAGACGTACGGGCCATGGCGATTGATCCGATCACATTCTTCAGCCCGTTGTTCGCTTCGTTTTCAACCGTACGCGGCGCATTTTTCTGGCTCATGGATGCTGTAAAGCCGCCGCCCTGAATCATGAATCCATCCATCACACGATGAAAGATGGTTCCTGTGAAATGGCCGGTTTCCACATAGCTGAGAAAGTTTGCGACGGTTTTCGGGGCCTTTTCACTATCGAGCTCCAGCTTGATATCGCCCATGGAGGTTTTCATCAGAATCATGACCTGGTTCCTTTTCTGTTTGGTAGTTTGTTCCGGCTGAACAGGTGTGCCGGGAATTGTCTGGATCCGCGGCGGCGGGGCAGTCGGCACCTTGTTTGAGGCATCAACTTCCGTTTGCATCTCATCCCGGGGCGGCTCAATGGCCGTTGCAGGTTTGGTTTGCATCGGTGT
Organism: Pontiellaceae bacterium; assembly: GCA_016937945.1. Classification (GTDB taxonomy): domain Bacteria; phylum Verrucomicrobiota; class Kiritimatiellia; order Kiritimatiellales; family Pontiellaceae; genus Pontiella. Next base: position 27,093 of record JAFGVP010000041.1, read on the forward strand.
GCTTTGGCATCCAGCCAGAATGCCGCACAGAATTCCCGCCATCACAGTTCGTTTCAGCATACGCTCTCCTATTCATTCAAGGCGTAGAAAAATATTGGTCTTCCGTCGGGATGTCGATAAAGTTTCCGATTGTTTCTGAAAGGGAAAATGGGAAAGAACAAACAGAAAAAACGTGCCATGCGCCGTCCGTTTGAAACGGGCGGTTTTCTCGTGATGATGACGTTCGTTCCCATCATGCCGCGCCGGATGGTTATCGGGCTCTCCAGATTAGCCGGTCATCTGGCCATGCTGCTGCCGCTGCGCGAAAAAAAGATCGGCATGAAGAATATTGATGCCGTGTTCGGCAATTCCAAAACGCCGACGGAAAAGCGCCGGATCCTGCGCAGCTCGTTCAGTACCTTCTGCCTGACCATGCTCGATGTCTTCTGGTTTGCCAAACATCCTGAAAAACGGATTGCCCGATTTGTGGATTTCGAAGACGGCCCCATCAAGGATGAGCTGCTGGCCGACAAGCCGGCCATCTGCATTACCGCCCACATCGGAAGCTGGGAAGTCATGGGGCAGACCGCCTCGTTGCTGGGAGCGAATCTGGCCAGCATTGCCGCAACCGTCAAGAATCCCGTTGTCGACCGCATGCTGATCGAACAGCGCGGCCGCACCGGACAGGTGATCATTCCACAGAAAGGCGCCCTCCGGACCCTGATCGCCCGTTTCCGCAATAAAGGCAAAGCCGCCTTTGTGCTCGATCAGAAAACCTCCGAACAGGACGGCGGGATTTACGTTGATTTTCTCGGATTGCCCATGCCTGTTTCGTCGGCACCGGCGGCGCTGGCCTACCGCACCGGAACGGATATCCTCTTCGGATTCTGCCTGCCGTCGACGGGCGGCCGTTACCACATGCGCATGTCCGAACGGATCACTCCGCCGGCCTTTGATCGTGAAGCCGATGCCGACGCTGTCATCCATCAACTGACGCGACAGATCATGGACATTGTTTCCGAAGAGATCCGTAAAAATCCGCAGTTCTGGCTCTGGTCCTACAAGCACTGGCGACGGCAAAAAGGCCGGACCTATCCGGACAACTATCCGACATACTAAAATCTTGGCCTCTCAACCCGCACCGTCTATGGTTCTGCAAATTTTCATGGGGCGCAGCAGGTATGTCGGAAAACAGCACCCGCATTCGGGAAAGAATCAACTTCTGTATCAAAGGCGAGCTTTGGGAACAGATCCCCAAGTTCTTTGCAGAGCTGCATCCGGCGGACATCGCGGAAATCATCAATCATGCCCCGACGGCCAGTCAGAACACCCTCTTCGAGCTGATCGACGACGATATTAAGCCCGATGTGCTGGCGGAGCTGGATGACCAGACCGAGGCCGACATTCTTGATGAAATGACCGCCGAGGAAATCTCGGACATCATTGAAGAGATGGCGCCGGACGATGCCGCCGACGTACTCGGAGAACTCGAGGAAGAGCGCAGCGCCGAAATTCTGAACCTCATGGAAGACGAGGATTCCGAAGAGGTCCGCGAGCTGCTTCAGTATGAAGAGGACACCGCCGGCGGCATTATGACCTCCGACTTTGTGGTGGTGCGGGCGTCCATGACGGCCGCCGCAGCGATTGAATATATCGGATCGCTTGAGCTGGATGAGCCGATCTATTACGCCTACGTGGTTGATTCCGAAGGCCGGCTGAGCGGATATGTCCAGCTGTGGGAGCTCCTGAAAACTACAAACAGGACCAGAAAGCTGGCCGATCTCTGCGAACAGGAACCCATTACCGTTCACACCGACACCGACCAGGAAGAGGTGGCGCGCATCGCCTCCAAATATGACCTGAGCTCACTGCCCGTTCTCGACTGGCAGAATAAACTCGTCGGCCGGATTACGGTGGACGACATCATGGACGTCATCGAAGAAGAGGCCTCGGAAGACATCTTCAGGCTGGCCGGGTCGAGTGATGCCGAACTGGAAGACACCTCGCCGCTGCAGGCCTGCAAGGCACGCCTGCCGTGGCTGCTGATCACGCTCGGTACCGGCTTTATCACGAGCCTGATTCTAACCAGTTTTGATGAGCACCTTAAACTGGCCGGAATCGGAGCACTCATTGCATTCGTCCCGATCATCATGGGCATGGGCGGCAATACCGGCATCCAGTCTTCGACCCTCATTATCCGCGGTATTGCGCTTGATGCGAGCCACAGTCGGAAAATCACGAAGATTATTTCCCACGAAATCATTGCCGGCGCCATTATGGGGCTTATCTGCGGAACCACGATCGGTCTGTGGGCGCACTTCCTGATTGCCGGCAAGCATATTCCCATGATCCATCCGGCCTATCTGGCCCTGACGGTTGCTGTTGCCCTTTTCAGTGCCATGGCCTTTGCCGCCGTTTTCGGGGCGTTGGTGCCGGTTCTTCTCGATCGGATCAAGATTGATCCGGCGGTAGCATCCGGTCCGTTCGTAACCTCATCGAACGATATCTTTGCCCTGCTGATCTACTACGGGGTTACCTTTGTCATGGTCGGGGCGTCGCACATTCGGTAGGGAGATTTCGTGATCATTCGCGCCACAGCCATTCCCCTGGCCTGCTATCCCTACTCCAGCACATCGCAGATTGTTCACTGGCTGACCCGCTATCAGGGAAAGGTCTCAACGGTGCTCAAAGGAGCAATGCGCCCGCGCAGTCCTTTCCTTGGAGAATACGATCTGTTTTCCACCAGCGAACTGCTCTATTTTGAAAAACGCACCCATACCCTGCATGCCGGAAAAGAGTGCGCCATGCTGCATCGGCGCGACCGCTTTCGTTCCGACTGGCGCGCCATGCAGGCGGCGTCCTACCTGACCGCACTGATCAACAGAACAACGCCGGAGGAAGCCCCCCACCCCGAACTGTTTGTCCTGTTTGATGAACTGCTGGATCTGGCGGAAGAGTATGGCCGGCACACGAATTTTGTTCCATGGGCGGAACTTCAGTTCAGCCGGCATCATGGTCATACGCCGCATCTCGCCGACTGCGTCTTATGTGGATCGATCAAGGAGCTGCGCTTCTGCGCCTCGCAGGGAGGAACCGTCTGCGCCGTCTGCTCCAGAAAGCACAAACTTCCAATGATTGATTGCGCGCCGGACGTGATTGCCATGTTGCAGACCTGGCTCCGGGCCGACCATCCCGCCGGACCGGTTAAAACGCAGCTTACGCCCAGACAATCCCTGGCGCTCAACGCCGTCATGAGCACCTTCATGATGTATCAGTTCAGTCTGCCGCCAAACCTTCGCGAAAAGCTTTTCATTCAGGCATGACACATCAGTTGCCGATACGTTTCATCCGTCTGCTCCTGAATCAGATTAACCTCGTCCTCGGAAAAACCGTGCGAATAGTAGGTCGGCATCGCCAGCCGTGCGGCATAGCGATCAATCAGACCGGAATCCATTTCCAGCCCGCAGTGTTGCAGAATTCCCGGAATTACAGATTCGGACTCATTGCATAGCTTTTCATAACTGACCACTTTGATGGACTTAGCGGCAGCGGGATTCTTCAGAAGATCCAACAGGTATCGGTGTGTATCATTCCAGTAAAGCGCCCATGCTTCGATGCGGCTTCCGGAATCCCATGCCGTACGAATGGCGTTCATCACCGGCGCCCGTCCATAGTTGACCGGAGTCCAGTTCAGGCCGAACTCGTAGTGCCCTACCCTGCACATGTGCCGGAGCACGTGCACATCATCCTGCTCCAATTGTTCAAACAGGATCTGCTGTTTCTGCAGCGATGCAATGTGAGCCACCGGATCACGCACGGGAATCACAAAACGTGCATCCGGAAACAGCTTCAGCAGATAACCGATGCGTGCCAGGTTATAGTTTCCCTTAGCCAGATAGCGCCGCCCGGAACGGGTCAGAAGAAACTTCCGGATATGGTCGGCATAGAACGCTTCAAACGCCGGATTGGATGACGAAGCATCCAGCAGATTGCATTGCGCCGGATCATGCAGATGATCAAAGAAATGCATCCATAACGGCTCTTCCATGGCCTCCGGGCTGCCAGGCCCGACTTTTATTCCATCGTTGTGCGTTCTCTCCTCCAGATGACTTCCGGCACCGGCGCCACGACCGGCCAACTTCAGGTATCGCTCCCACCAGTACGGCGTATAAAGCATCGGGAAATCCTTATAAACGTGCGACTCCGTGTCGACATGCTCTGCAAGCATTTCAAGCAGGATCGTCGTGCCGGACCGTGCAAGCCCCGTAATATAAATCGGTTGTTCGATGGGCAGTTCATCCATGGAATCACGCAGAAACGAAGATTCGACGCCCGCCATGACCGCCCAGAAACGTTTCATCCCGAACACCAGATTGCTCAGAAAACGGATTTCTGCGGATACAACGCTGTCAGCCTTTGCCATAAATCGGATCACTCAACTTTAAAGGCCAATTTCAGCACGAGGGAAAAGAGGGTCATGCCGCCGATGAAGATGGTTTCCCATCCCCGCAACCAGCCTGGTCCGACGCGAATAAACTCACGATGCGAAAATCCGATCTTAACCGCATCCGGTCCGGCATCGGCCGGCAGATAGCCGACAGGATTTCCAAGCAGATGGTTCCACCATGTTTTTTTTGCCAGCACACTGCCCTTTGGCGGTAGGGATAAAGTGGCGAGTTGGGAACCGTCCGGCATGGAAATACGCAGACCGGTCACACCTTCCGGCTGGAGCAGCAGATTCGCCCCATCCGGAATTGAAGAGACTGCAATTCGCTGCTCCGGTGTCGGCGGTTGAAATGCATATTCCGAATGCAGCCATGTGGCCAGGGATAGAAGCGGAATGACCGCTACACAGGTCGGCAGGAAGGTGAGCAGAAACCGCTTAAATGCGATCGCAATGTTTTCACGGGACAGACGAAGCACCTCCGAAAGATCATCCTGCTCCTTCGCCATGGCGGCCTGCAGCTCACGCATGCGAACCTTGATCATTTTCAGGGTTTCCTGCGGCGAACAGACCCTGTAAAGAAAGAGGACCACCGCGGAACACAGCATCGACCAGAACAGAAGCGATCCAACCGCACCAATGATTCCGGAGACAACGCCGTTAACGGCCTCATAGAGGCGAAACGGAATTCCCAGAAAACCGCAATCAAACCAGTCCATTCAATATCTCCGCAATCCGTCTTCACCTGCAAACAGCGGGCTAATCCTGCTTCTCAACGCCATCCGAGGGGGCCTTCGGTCCACGGATTTTGCGAATGACGGCACGAATCGGCCAGATAAGAATCGCGCCCAGCGCAATCCCGATACTGGCAATTAACGCCCACAATGCACCCAGCGCACTCAAACCCGCTCCCGGGCCGACATATGCAATTATATGGTTTGGCAAATCCATTCTATATCCTTCCTTCGTTGAAATCAAAATCGAGCAGTTCCTTCGCATATCGCGTGGCACTCCATACACACGGAATAAAGGTATCGTTCTTGCCGGCACGAACGGGGTTGATCCATTTCCAGACAACCTGATTCTCCGGAGAAAGCTCAAGGACCGTACCGGCAGCAGACTCTGTTACAAGAACATTCTGATTGGGTAAAACATGGAGATCACCCCAGCGCCGGCTATTTAACGGCTCGGATTTATCTCCGATATACAGTCGGACCACCTTCTTTGCAAGGGGATCTATCTCTATAACAGCTGAAGCGAATCCCCGTGATCGTTGCCCATCGGTATCAAAGATAACGATGTTTCCACTGTCGTTCACCTTCGCGCCGCTTTGCTGCTGCCAAGGCCCTCCAGTCAGCCAATTAATTTTACCGGTCGCGGAATCCACCACAACCACAAACCCGGCATTCTGCATAGAAACCAGCATATCACCTGCCTCGACATCCGCAATTTTCCGAGCTAACGCCTCGTTTACGCGATCTACGCTTACACAGCCTAGGATACCCCGCAGCCCCCCGGGCGGCAGGCGACATAGACTTTTCTCATCAAGTTTACTCACAACGGAATCCAACAGATTTATACGTGATAAAACCTCGCCTGAGGTCGACAACGTCACGATTTCATCCTGAATATAAGGGCATACCATTTGCGGAAGCCTGGGAACGGGGGTCGTTCCGATGGTTTTCACCAAAACCTTAATTTTCCCGTTATCCTGCACGAGGAAGGTCCCAGCCGTGCGCTCATCAAACGTCCAGATGACATTGGATTGCGCATCGATTTTCGCCAACCCATATCCCCGAGGATCATCGGCGGACGCATACGATACCAAAAGGTCACCATTAGGATAGAGAGAAACGGATCGCCAGAATATAAGTCCCGACTCCGCCGGTTCCTTGATATGAAGGGGATGTTCCCAGACCGCTCGAAACGGGAGACTCCACTTGTGAACGGTCTTTCCATCCGCATCCATAAGCAGCGCCTCCTGAGCATTCGCAGATGTCAGCAGGGAATATTCACCATACATCTTTTTTGGGGTTTTACACACAACCCCCTCTCTGTCCGACCTGGCCGAATGCCAGAGACCGGAACTCACAAGCAATTCCTTGCCCAAAGGCCGATCGCACACCGTATCAGCCAACCGGAAAGCCCAACCCAGCATGCCGTAAAAGGGTCTTGCATTGTATTCACCAACAAGAATCCCGCCAAAGAATGCGAGAAAAACAGCCGAGGCTAAGGTCAGTGTTACCAAAAAACGATTCATGCCATAGCCTCAATTATCTTTCAGGAACGTCAGTTCGTCGGGAGCGTGCCGGCTTGCCGCCATAACCACAGCCGTATAATTTCCATCGGGAGCACTCCGGTAGGGAGAAATCCATTCCCAGACAAGCTCCTTGTTCTGATTTACCTCAAGAATACGGCCGCCCTGCGATTCGGTTATCAAAACGTTTCCATTGGGTAGTTTTTGCTGAACGCCTCGGATATTACTAAGAAAGTCTTCGCTTTGCCCCGAATACAGCCACTGGATTCTTTTCCCGACCGGATCGTATTCTATAATGGCTGAGCCGCCTCCTAGCATTCTCCTCCCGTTGTTGTCAAAGATCAGGAAATGTCCATTGGGAAGCATGTCGGGATCATGCTGCCCCTTCCATGGACCCTGAATACTCCAAACCACGTCACCACATTCCGGATCCACCGACGCCAGCATGCTCATACTCCTGAACGAAACAAGAATCTGTCCCTCTTCTAATCCGGGCACCTGATCAGCAAATGGCTTGGGAATATACTTGGCGGTGTTGGTGTGGAGAAAATCCCCGTTCCGCCGATAAATAAAAGAGTAAAGCATTTCGCTCTGGCCGGTTGAGTTGAAATACTTCAGCAACGAATTGAAAAGGTCGATCCGGCGAATTTCCTTTCCGTCAGGCGATAACACCACGATATAGTCACGAAAATAAGGCTGATTGATCTCGGGAATCTCGGGAACCGGAAGGTTCGATACATGGTGGACCAAGGTGTACAAATTACCGTCGCTGCCGACGGTCACATCATGGTGTGTATTATCGCTGAATGTCCAAAGTACATTGGAGTCCTTGTCGATTCTCATAAGCCCATATCCCCAAGGAGCGGCACCCTGACCTATAACCACGACGATCACATCGCCATTGGGCATTAAAACAGCCTTCCGCCAAGCAATGAATGAATCAGCCACCAGACGGCCCAAATGTGACGGCGTCGGCCAGGCCTTCCGAAACGGGACAGACCATTCGTGCACGATCCGACCCTCCATATCCATCAGGAAGGCTTTTTGGGCGTGAGAGGACGTAAGAAAGGTGTATCCATTAAAGGCAATCTCCTTGTTCCATTTTACGACACCAGTATCGGCATAGCACGTCTTGATCCATAAATCTGTATCCCGCGCCTGATTGTACTCGAAGGTCTTAATCTTCCAGGCACTCGCCGCGCTGAATGCGTGCCCGAAGAAATCATAGATAGGAGAAACCTGAAATTCGGCAACCACGGCGCCACAGACGAAAGCGATCAACACCATCGGAAGCGATATACTAAGAAGAATTATTTTGTTCATGGAACACCGTATTATGGAAATGCGTGACCGCATTTGCTGGTTTTTGAGACAACGGGAAAGTATCCCGACCACGGTCCGGCATGTACAGGTTTTAATTGTACGAATCCCCTATCGATCAGCGGCTGCCGCAACCGGACGACGATACACGAATAGCATGATTCCATCTGTATTCATACTGTTGGCCCCGCGAATCATGACGGCTGCGTCATGGGATCAGATCGCGTTCACAAACTGTCAATTGAACCTTTTATCCTCTCTCCTCAATCCCTATCTTTCAGCAGAAACACATGAGGATGTCCAGATGATCATCAAGCTAGGTGCCGCTATACTGCACGTTTTCGACAACGTATTCCAAACAGAATTCTATGCACGTCTCATCCAACTTCGTCTACACTTCCACACGCCCTGCTATCGTTTCAACAAAAACGAAGTGGCCCTGGTGCATGTACCCAAAACGGCGGGAACTACTCTCTACACGATGCTCGAAATGGATCCTCTCCACCGCTTCAAGAACATCAATCGGCATCGTCCGGTCTCACAGTATTGCATGCCGGGGGAGTACCAGTACATTACGGTGATGCGCAATCCGGTGGATCGTGTCTGGTCGCACTACCATATGATCCTAAGAACCCCCCATGGTCGGTTCCGGCACGCCGCCGAAAAGGGAATCGAAAACTATCTGAAGGAATGCTGGATGGGCCGCAACATGGCCTGCCGTTACTATGCCGGCGACGTCCGAGAGGAACCCAATGACCAGACCCTTGCACTTGCCCGCAAGAATCTATCACGGTTTCTGCGAATCCTGTCCTTCGACCACATCGAGGAGGATTTGACGCAGTTTCTGCGCGAATCCGACATACCGGTGACGGAAATACCGCACAAGCGCAAGGTGTCGTATACCCAACCCTCCCAAGAAGAACGGGAAATCATCGCCTCGTACAACAGCTATGACCTGATACTGTTCAACGACTTCGAGACGGCACGTAAAGAGAATCCCTAACTCAGACTCCAGTACGTCTGGTCAGTCGGTGCAATTCAGACCCGATCCATCGGGCCAACGTAAACATTGGATACACGACCCGATAGTGTGGAAGGAGTGCTTTCATTGCGAAATAGCGCAGCTTGCCCGATATTGAACTGAGCGCTAGATAGTCTCGTGGGTAGGTGGCCGCATTACCGTGCCCGCAGGCTTTGACCGCCGCCGCGATGGTTTCATAGAGCCTGAATGCGGAATGACGCTCCGGAGCATTGTATTCTCTGACGAATCGTTGCATCCGCTCGGCATAACCGAGATACTCCTCGTCGGTCATGGCCTGAAGAAACCCATCCAGCTCTTCCAGCGAAGAGAAGCGGCGATAATCGATAAAACAGTCGGTTGGCACCAACTCCTCAATATTGCTGCATCCGAAATAGACGGGGACGGTCATGGTCGCCATGCAGTCGAGAATTTTTTCCGTCAGATAGCCGCGGGTCCAAAGCGGATGAAAGGTATTTTCAAAACAGAGGGCGTAGCGGTAACAAGAGAATGTTGCAGCCTTATCATCGGTAACGCCTCGATAATTCGGCGTCTTCATGGCCGGCTTGCCGAATACATCCATCCGGGTTTCCGCATGGCGATGGAACCAGCGGGCAATCTTGCGCCGCTCGGAATAGATCTCCTCCGCAGAAAGCGAATACTTATCGCCGCACACCTGACAGATCGCCGTCTCCCTCGTGGAAGGATCGGGTAATCCGGAAAGCGGAGTCACGCCATAATGCGAACAATACGGCAGATCATAGTAAGCTCCGGGTTCAAAGGTAAAAGCGTCCGAGGACTCCGTCAGATAAGTATTCCAGGTCAGGACTGCATCGAACTGTTTCCATATCTTCCGGGTATACTGCATCGGGTCCACAGCCACCGGCTCATACATGTAGAGAAAGCGCAACGCATCCGGGCACACCTGATCATGTTCCCTCCGATTGTAGACATATTCATTAAAATACACCACCACATCGAAGCCCGCCTGAACTGCTTTGCTCCAGACCACCTCGTAGCTTCCGTCCGGCGCCATGATGGGCGGAAGCACTTCGGACGGCATGTTGTTGTTGCGATAGATGATGTTAATCCGCAACATGCACACCCTTTCGTCGCACCACGACCCAAACCACCGCTCCGACCATCAACAGCATTCCGATACACTGCAGGCAGAAGTAGAAACGGCTGGGTGCATACCGAAGTACAACCTCATGCTCACCCGTTGGGATGAAAATTCCCTGGAAAAGAAAATCCACTGGTTCAACCGCAACATTCTCTCCATCAAGCGATGCCGTCCAGTCGGGATCATATTTTTCAGACGCACGAAGAATTGCAGGCGCATTGGCGTTCACCTTCAATCTGACTTTCCCCGCCCGCGAGGAAAGGACCTCTATACTGCCGGTCGCACCACTACCGGAAAGCACCGGCAGGGAAGACGCCTCCGGCAGGCAGACTTCATTAAGATTCGACAGAGTCGCCGGTAAAAGCTGAGCCTCCGGAAACTTTCGGCTGCCGGCAAACAGCGCATAGCGAGGCAGGCTGCCCTGAAGTTCATAGACGGCAAACGGCCCATTGGCATGAGGAACAACCTTGAATTCGCCCTGACCGGCATCGGACAAACCATAGGCAAATACCTTTCGGCATCCGGCCTCAGAAAGCTGTTCTTCCAATGTCGCCGGACCAAGAAGGTATTTAACAGAGGAAAGACGCCACATATTAAGCGGGTTTCGCTGGCCAATCTCCAAAAATGCCTTGTAGTCGTTGGCTATGCGAGGCATGTCTGTGAAATTGAAGCATGGTATGCGGTTATAAGGCATCAGATAGGTGATCCAGATATTATCAATCCCCTGCTGGGACAGAAATGCCACACGTCGCCCGCTTAGATTTTTATCGAGAAAGTCCGTCAAAGCATTGGATGCAATATAGCTGCGAGGCATCTTCTTGATATACTTTTTAGACAGCTGCACGGCATCCCCAGCGACAATCAGCAGGATCACAGCAGCAGTCACCGCGCCGAAGCTTTTCGCCTTTTCAAACAACCGAAAACAGAACAGAGCCGTAATGCCCGTCGATATAAATGCCATCAGGGCTGCATGCCCCAATGCCGCGACACGTGTTTGGGCAATGCTTTTCGCGGCAGTCGCCTGCCAACCGCCGGCAATTAGGGCCGCGACTCCGTGCTTCATTGCCAACATGTCAATCAATGCCCATAGACAGAAAATCAACGTCACCGCAACCGATGACATGAAAAATATGAACAGAGGCCTGCGAGTTCCCGTTTCAGACCGATCCTCGTCCCGACTTCTCCACATGGCATCCATTCCGTATGCAGAAAGAATAGCAAGACAGACCTGGAACACCTGAATAAACTTGTTTGGATTACGAATGCTATTCACCACCGGAAGCTTATAGAACAGCGCATAGAGGGGAAAATACTTACCAAATGAGAGCAGCAGGGCAATCAATGCCGCCCCCGCACAGAACAATATTTCAGCCATGTGTTCAGACCGACGGAAGGCAAAGAGCGCGAAAAATGCAAATGCAAAAGGAATCATGCCGATGTACGTGCTTTCGAGCTTGAAATTTCGGAAGCCCTGGCCGGTCTTTTCCCACTCGGCCGACTGCCCGGTCCGCCCCCAATACGGCCCCTCCGATTCGCCGCTGCGCCAGCCATAATAACCGGGCGCTACAAAGTCGACCACTTCGTTCGGAGGGATGCTCCATTGC
>JAFGVP010000042.1 GCA_016937945.1 Pontiellaceae bacterium
CAAGCGACGTGGCATCAAAGTACGGTTCATATCCGACATCCAAACCGTTCGTCGGATCGCCGCCCACCGCAAATTCATAGAGATCCACGCCCCCGTCCGAGTCCGCATCATCCAGCGCATTCGTTACCAACGGATCGAGTGTATAGCCTACTTCCCAGCCATCCGGCATGGCATCGCCATCACTGTCACCATCGCGAGGATCCGTTCCGATTAATCCCTCCTCACTGTTGAGTAATCCGTCGCCATCTGCATCATCTGAAAAAACTGCCGTGATCGACTTATTGTCATCCATTACGATATTCGTTGAAGCAGTGGTATAATCACCGGAAAGATCCCCACTCCATCCCACAAACAACCAATTGCTTCCGGGAGAAGCCGTCAGGGAAAGGTTTGTATTTACGTCATACCAGCCGTTGGAAAGATTCACACTTCCCTCTCCGACCACCGAAATATTGAGTTCATAGCCGGGACAGTCCAGCGCAACGATACGCATCCCGATTTCGGAATGTAACTTTTCCGGCTCCTGCACTCCGTGCCGATGGGATGCAGCCATATAATACGCCGGTTCAAAATAGCCGCCGCCGCGAATGACACGATATTCATCCATCACATCCAGATCGCCATCATACGCGCTTTCGCACCAATCCCAGCTGTTGCCGTTCATGTCATAGGTGCCGTTTTGCTCCTGTCCGCCGGATCCCGTTTCCCACATATAGTCGGGATCATCCCTCAATGTTTCGACGACAAGACCGGAAGGCCATGACCATATGGCATAGTTCCAACCGTTGGTCATACTGCGTGGCGGAGGATTCGCATCCGGGGCTCCGTTGGCAAAGTCCGAATATGAGCCGTCACCAACGGGCTTATAATACGCCGCCTTGTACCACTCATCTTCGGTCGGAATCACATAGAGCGTTCCATACGTATACAGCGCGGAATAGCGATCCACTGCCACAAGAACCCCGTTGGTATCAAACTGATAGGCCCCGGCATAGGCATCACCCGAAGTCAGCCAATTGGCAAATCGCGCGGCTTCGTACCAGCTGATATAGTCAACCGGCGCGCCGGACCCGACAGAGCGATCCCCGTTGTTCCAATAGGAATAATCGAAATGATTGGTGGAGTTATCAACATGAGAGATCCGATCATCCGCAGCCATCGCATGCGAAAACTGATCCACCGTTACCTCATATACGCCCATACGATATGCATAGTCCACCGCACCATAGCCGGTTGAATCCGCTGCATTCCCCGCAAACCCAATGGGCACAAAATCCATGGAAAACTGATTTGTGCCGACCCCGAAATCATCGGCACGACTGCCGGCAATTCCAAGCAGAACAACCATCGCTGAAACTATGAATTTTCGTGCCATTTCTACGCCTAAAAAAATCAGAGCCCCACCATTTCCGGATGCAGTCCGCGCTCCGCCAGACTATGGCGAATTTCTTCCATATAAACGGAGTTCATGACAATCACGACGTCCGGATTGTATTCTTTCAGGAAGTCAGGCCCGGAATACTGTATGCCGATACATGGAATAAAGTTGCCTTGCATATGGGGATTAATATCAACGACATGCTCAATGACGCCCAGATCAGCAAACTGGGTCAGGAAACCCACCGATTTTGAGCCGCCGCCCCAGACTACGACTTTTTTGCCGGCGGCTTTATAGCCCTTCAGGCGCTCGGTCCACTCACCCAGCTGCACCGCCATTTTTTCAGCAAACACTCGCGTCTTTTCGCGGAGTTCATCAATCGACTCTTCGAGCGGATGGATTATATCCGAGGGTTCAGAGACCGGACGAGCCTCAAGAAACAGGTACTGTTTGTCATATTCGAGATACATATCAAGCACCTCAAATCCGGCCTTGCGGAACAGGCGGGCAAAGGCCCCCGGACCGAAGTAGGAACAATGCTCATAGAAGATGTCCCAGAATGCCTGGATATCAAGAATACGCACGATACTCGGTACCTCAAAAAACAGCACCGGCCTGGCATCGCGGCACGATGCTCGCACGGTTTTCATGATCCCTATGGTATCATGAATATGTTCCATGGTATGACGGCAGGTGATGCAGTCGGCTTCGATGTCGCCATGCGCACTGGAGTAAAATTCCTTGATAAAGCGTACATTCGGGGCATCTTCGCCCCGACCCGGAACCCAGGCGGGATCAATGCCGACGCCCTTGTTATCGCCCAGCTTGCTCATGAGCCGGATAAAGTCGCCCTTTCCGCAGCCGATTTCGACCACCTGCTTCTGCCGAATATCATAGCGATCGATAAAGCGTTCAGTCACCCCGGTGATAAACTTCACAAAGGTAGGAGAAAAACCCTGCTGATCCTCATAGCCCTGCGTGTAATAGTCGATGCTCGTATCGAATTCGCTGTTAAATATAAAACCGCAGCCATTGCAGAACGTCAGCACAATATCCTGACGCGGAATGGCCAGCGCAACGTCCCGGTCCTTGATCGTGACCAAACTTTGGGTCGGCGCATTACGAATCGTGAAGAAATCCTCAAGATCCGATCCCCGGCAACATGGACAGGTGCTATGTTTCATCTTAAATCCACTCCAGATTATCATTCAACCGGCCTTCGGCGCGATGCCTTGCCAGCACCTTTAGACGGATAAACTGTGATTGACGGAAATCAGGATCGTTAAAGTCCATAGCGACAAGGTTATCCCGTACCTCGCGGATGGTATCTTCGAGATTCCATACCGGTTGGTGGTCCGGCGCCAATTCCTTGAAGAGATCAAAATTGACGCGGTAGGAGCGTTTATCCGGCGGGGCATCCGGGTTGACCGAAACAGAGGCCCCGGGAATCTCGGAGGCAATTGCTTCAGCCAGCGGCTTCACCTGCGTATTCCACTCATTGCAACCGGTGTTGACGGCAAGAAATGCGCCGCCCTGTTCCTTCGTCCGCAGTATGCCCCATTCAAAGGCACGCGCCATATCCTTGGTATTGATCATCGGGCGCCACGGCGTTCCATCGCTGAGAATCCCGATCTCTTTATTGACCAGCGCGCCGGCCACAAAATCATTCAGCACCAGATCAAGCCGGAGCCGGCTGGTAAAGCCGCAGGCCGTGGCAAACCGAAGACAGGTCACCGTAAAATGTTCATCCGCTAGCGGTTGCAGATCCTTTTCTGCCGCCACCTTTGAGCGGGCATAGGCTGTCAGCGGATTCAGCTCATCATCTTCCTTTTTCGGAAACTCACTGGCCGCGCCATACATGCTGCAGCTCGATGCATAGACAAAGTTTTTCACCCCCCGACGTTTGCACATTTCCGCCAGACGGATGGCGGCACGATAATTGACCTCCATGGTCACTTCTTCAAATTCATTGCCCATAGGATCGTTGGAAATTGCAGCCAGATCGACCACGGCATCAACGCCCTCAAGCAACTCTTCCGGGAAACGGCGAATATCGCCAAAGATCTGCCGGCTCAGCTTAACCTCGGGAAGACATCCGGCATTACTCAGGCTGTGGGCAAAATAGCCAATATCGAAACCGATCAGTTCGGCATCCGGAAAGGAGGTTCGGAAACGTTCTGTAACGCTCGGTCCGATATACCCCAGATTACCTACGATGATAATTTTCATGTATCTCTCCAATTCCTCATTTTTCTCTTATAAACGGAGAAAACCAGCCATGCAGACAGACTTCCCCAGACCGTTCCTATCACATTGTATGCCAAATCCAGCAAACATGGGATTCGCGTGGAAATAATTTGCTGACTCCACTCAATCAAGCCACTCACTAACAGCCCAAGTAAAAGCGGGAGCACAAATACCGACAGAAGCTTACGGCACTCGTACCGCATGGGTAGCGCAAGAAAAGCCATGAATCCAAGAGGGATGAACGCCACAATGTTCAGCAGGCAGTCGGCAGGTTGATAGGTCGAAGGATCTGATCGGACAAACAGGTTTCGATAGCGCAAACGCTTTACACCGGCTTTCCAAAGCATTTCCTGCGATTCGAACGAATGAGTCAGCACAGCGCCGCCGACTTCTTCACCCCGCTCCAGACCGGCAATCTCCTCTGCTGAAAGTACTCGGTCAAAAATAGAAAATCGGCGGATCAACCCGTTCCACGGACGCCCGCCGCAAGGCTCATCACCAATGACCAGCACCTGATCCAGACCCCAGTTGGAAAAATCTCCGTGCAGCACATCCGTTTGAAATCTCAACCGACCATCTACATAAAGCAGCATTTCCGTACCATCATATGCAACGGCCAGATGCTGCATGCGATCGCAGACCAAAACATCCGGAACAACCAGGCAGGGAAGTATTCCATTCCGGTCCGTTTCCGTTGTACGAAGGCGGAATACCAGCGCATTCCCCTCCTGCGCCAAGGTGAAATTACGACTGTAAGGATCGCGCGAATAACTGACAATACGCGCCGGACCTCCCAGATTTAATGAGTCCGGCCGCAGAACGGCTTCGATCGTTATGCAGCCGCTTCGCATCAGCGCGTCCCGGACGGCTCCGGCATTCTTCCGGTCCTCCAATGCCGCGCCGGGCCGGATATGCACCGCCGCATCCGAAAACGCAATCTCAGCCGGCTCGTATCGTAACCCGGGAATCCGCTCGAATGGACGGAAGGCATAGTATGCGATGATCAGCAGATAAACTGCAGCAACCGCACCCAGAAGGATTCTGAGCATCACCCATCCTCCGAAGGAAAAAATGCACGGTTCACAATTTCTCCCATCACGGGAATATCCAGCACATCCGTGTGGTCGCCGCCAATCGCATGCGCCTCAAAGCTTCCATCGCACAGCTCTGCAAAACCAAGGAACGGATCGTCCCACCAGCCCGGAAGGCCGAAGTGGCGCCCCACTACGCAATCAGAACGGAAATAAAGCATATCGCCCTTGAAGTGCGAACTGCGGTGTTTTCGTGCAGCCTTGATCATCGACCAAAGACAGTGGTGAGCTCGCCAGTCCATCGGAATGCTCTCCCCCCTCCGGTGGATTGCACAAATCTCACGGTACCTCGGCAGCCGTCCAAAGGATTCCTTCAGTTCCTTTCCCCAGCGCAACAGTTCGATGAGTCCGGGGATCGCGCGTATCTGAGCCGCCCGGCCCGTTGGCGGTTTAAAATCGGAACCCGACAGTTCAACATGAACGCCTGCATCCAACCGGATCGCTTCAAGCCCCTGCTTCATCTTCTCAAAAAGCTCAATATTGCGGGCGCTGTCCCAGGGTTCATCCCGATGATAGTGCATGGATGCAATATTGGGCGAGTCCCAGACGACCAGCGGATAATCAATCGTGCGGCCGGCCGCCTCAAGTTCCCGCACCAGCTCAATGGCGATCAGACCGCCGATGCAGTAGCCTCCCAGCCGAACAGGACCTTCGGGATAAAAACGCATCAGCTCAGCACTGTAGTCGCGCGCCATCCGGCGAATATCCGAGGGCCCCGGACGGCCATCCCAACCCGGCCACTGAAATGCATAAACCGGCTGGCGCGGATCCAGCATCTGGATAAATCCATTAAACACCAGCACATTTCCCCGCCCGCCATGTACGAGAAAGAGCGGAGGAATCCCCTCTTCGCCCTGATGCATCAGTTGCAGGGCGCGATAATCCGAAAGAGCCGGAACATCGCCGCTGTCGCCATCAATTATATTCGAAAGAGCCGCAATCGTAGAGGCATGGCTCAACGTCGAAAGGGATAGATCTTTGCCGAATGCCTTGTGAATCTCCAGAAAAAGCGTAACCGCCCGCAGCGAATCCCCGCCAAGCTCAAAAAAATCGGCACTGCGGGGAATCGCTTCCAGGCCAAGCAGTTTGCTCCAGATGAGTGACAGCCCCGCTTCTGTTTCCGATTCGTAATGCGCCTCTTCGCCGGCATAGAGACTGTTTTCAATCGAAGGCTTCGGAAGCGACTTTAAGTCCACCTTGCCGCTCGGCGTATAAGGTATTTCTTTCAATTCAATCAGGAATGCCGGAACCATATAATCCGGCAGATGGTCATCAAGATGCTTTCGGAGATCCGTGTACATGACGGTCTGCCCCGGAAGGACCGTGTAGTAGGCCGCCAGCCGCGTCACTCCGTCATCGCTTTTAAATGCGTGGGTCAGGCATTGCCCGATACCCGCAAATCGTGCCGCTGTATTATTGATCTCGCCCGGCTCAACCCGATGACCGAGCACCTTGATCTGATGATCGCGCCGCCCCATAAAATCGATAGTTCCGTCCGGCGCATAAGCCGCGAGATCGCCGGTCTTATACAAAACCGGACGCCCGGGTGTTTGAAAGGGATTGGGAATAAAAACCTGTTGCGTCAGCTCTTCACGATGGATATAGCCGTGGGCAAGATTTCGACCCGCAAGATAAAGCTCGCCCTGCTCCCCGTCAGCAACCGGCTGCATCGCCTCATCCAGAATGCAGGTGCCGCAGTTTTTAAGCGCCGTCCCAATGGATGGCAGCTCCGGCCACTTTTCCGGATCGCCTTCAAGCAGATGCGCCGTAATCACATGCGTCTCGGACGGACCATACTGGTTATCGAGCGAAGAACCGTCAATGCGCCGGAAAAAGCGCCGGACCGCTTCGTCAACCCGCAGCTGCTCACCGGCCGTTATGATTTCCGAGAGCGATTCAGGGAAGGTCTCAAGTGCCAGCGCCGTTTCAATCATACTGCGCATGGCCACATACGGAAGAAACAGTCGCTCAATCCGC
Source organism: Pontiellaceae bacterium (assembly GCA_016937945.1). Classification (GTDB taxonomy): domain Bacteria; phylum Verrucomicrobiota; class Kiritimatiellia; order Kiritimatiellales; family Pontiellaceae; genus Pontiella. Next base: position 6,694 of record JAFGVP010000042.1, read on the forward strand.
TGCTCCACCAGAGCCTTCAGCAGCAACCGCGGATCGCGCCGGTCTGCGTCGGCAATCAGATAAAGCGTCCCCCCCGACGCAAAGGTCGTTGAAATTTCCTGAAAAGAGACATCAAAGCTGATGCTCGAATACTGAAGGACGCGAGCACCCGGACGAAAGGTTTTGCGTTCAAGCTGCCACTCAATCAGATTGGCCAGCGCCCGATGCGGCATTTCAATGCCTTTCGGCCGGCCGGTCGATCCGGAGGTAAAGATCACATATGCCGGCGATTCAGCCTCCACCGAAACCGAAACCGGCTCTGCCGACGCGTCACAAACCGAGTCTTTAACCTCTTCCCAGACCAACAGGTCCGGAAGATCGGCAAAAAGTGATCGGTGCGCCTCATGAGCCAGCACACAACGCACCCGTGCATCCTCTACCATCATGGCGAGGCGCTCTGCCGGATATGCGGGATCGAGCGGAACATACGCCGCGCCGGCCTTGAGAATCCCCAACAGCCCGGCCACCATTTCAATTGAGCGGCGAAGGCACAACCCCACACAATCCCCCGGCTTCACGCCGCGCTGAATCAACAATCCGGCCAACCGGTTCGAAAGCGCGTCCAGCTGAGCATATGTCAGCGCCTCGCCGCAAAAAACCAGCGCAGTCTTTTCAGCATGTTCCTGCACTCCGACTGTCATCCATTCCTCAACAGTGGCATGGACCGGCGGGGTATCGGGCGTTGGGATCAAACGGTTCATTCAATTCTCCGGATATGAAAAGTGCGGCCAATGAAAGCCGCACAAAAAAGAGGAATCACTGATGTATAAAAAACTGGCGGACCTTCCCCAGATTTTTCCATAGGAGGGTGTGCGGGCCGCCGATTTTATTGCGCCGGATGACCGTCCAATCCTCTTTCGACTTGCGCATAATATGTTTCAAACTGCGGTTGCTGGTTCCACCGACCTGCATCTTGACCAGGACCTTTTTCAGATAGGCAGGCTCGATGCCGTATTTCGACAGGATGCGCATCATGAAATCATAGTCGGCAGCGCAGCTGAAACAGGTGTCAAAATAGCAACCGTCCTTAATTGCCGCCTGCTCATAAATTTCGCTCCTGATATACAGCGCCGGATGCGGAGGCATCCAGCCCCATTTTAGATTTTTGCTAAAATAAACACCGCTCTTCCAGTGGCGGACAATTCCGAAGTCGCCGGACGGAAGCGGTCGAACATACTGAAGATCACCGTAGACTGCGTCCGCGCCGGAGTTGCGCAGGGCGCAGGCGATACGCGACAGCACATCCGGCGCCGCCAGAAAATCGTCGGCATGCAGGAATCCGATTACATCGCCGGTGGCCATGCGGACCCCCTTATTAAGCGCATCATAGATACCGTCATCCTTTTCGGAAAGCAACCGGTCCGGCTGAAACGACGACTCTTTGATCACCTGCAGCGTTCGATCTGTTGAGTTGCCATCAACAACAATCCACTCAACCAGTTCACGGGGATAATCCTGCTCCGCCAGCGAGGCCAGCGCATGCCCGATCCCCTCTTCCGAATTATAGGTCGCTGTGACAATGCTGAATTTCATCTTCCGGACTTTCTTTTACCCTGTTTCTGTCCGGGCTCAACATGGCCTATCACGATCGAAGAAAGTAGCAAAAATAATAACAAACTACAAAAGCACCTACGCGCCGCCGCATTTTCGATATTTGACAAACCAGGTAACAAAACGTTCCAGCCCTTCCTGCAGGCCGGTGCATGGCTGATATCCGAGCTTGGCACGGGCTTTCTCAATTTCCGCATAGGTAACGGGAACATCGCCGGCCTGCATCGGAAGCATCTCCATCTGCGGCTCGATTCCGAGCGCATCACCCAGATATCGGATCATGTCCATGAGCAGTTCCGGCTGATTATTGCCGAGATTAAAGATCTCATAGGGCTCCAGCCCTTCGGAAAACAGTGCGCCGAGTACCCCCTGCACGATATCGTCGATATAGGTAAAATCGCGTTTCATATCGCCATGGTTAAACACCTTGATCGGCTTCCCCTGCAGCATGGCATCGGAAAAGAGCCAGTAGGCCATGTCCGGCCGGCCTTCAGGCCCGTAAACCGTGAAAAAGCGAAGACCGACCGTATGGAATCCATACAGATGCGTATAGGAATGTGCCATCAGTTCATTGGCCTTTTTGGTTGCCGCATAAAGACTGACCGGATGATCGACGGCATCGGTTTCCGAGAACGGCACCTTTTTGTTGCCCCCGTAAACACTGGAGCTCGAGGCATAAACCAGGCGCGGCACATTATGATGCCGGCAGCATTCCAGAACATTCAGATGCCCTGCCAGATTGGACTCTTCATACGCAAACGGATTCTGCAGCGAATAACGCACGCCGGCCTGCGCCGCCAGATGGCACACCCGGTCAAATTCATGCTTTTCGAAAAGCGCCGAGAGCAGCACATAGTCCGACAAATCGCCGCGCACCCCCTCATATCCCGGCCGCGCTTCCAGCCGCTCATGCCGCGATTCTTTCAGCCTCACGGGATAATAGTCGTTAAAATTATCCAGACCCACCACCTCATGACCCGCATCAAGCAGGGCATGCGCTGTGTATGAACCGATAAACCCGGCGGCGCCGGTAACCAGAATCTTCATCATCCCTCCAGGAAGCTGTATTCCTTTTTCATTCGGGCAAATGAATCCAAGAGCCCCTCGATCTGGCCGCTGAAATCTATCGATTCGCGACTGCTCGATTTAAGCCGTTCAAAACCGGCATCGAGATTTTCGATTGGATTGCCGGCGCGTTTGGTCGAAAGATAATAGTCATAATACTTAAAATAGGGTTCCCGCTCGGATTCGCGCCACCAGAAGACGGGAATGCCCAGCGATTCGGCAACAATGATTCCATGCAGGGAGCTGGATGCAATACATTCACAGCGGGCAATATCCAGGGCCACTTCATCCGGACCGCGACGCGGGTCAATAACCATCACGCCGGAGTCTGCCTGAAACCGCTGCATTGTATGTTCATATTCCGAATAATGAGGGACAATGCCCCTTGGAACATCCCGCGTAACCGAGCGGCATTCGGGATACAGCCTGCTCACCAGAATCCCCGGATCACCATAGACCGCCGGACACTCAACCCCGCGCGCCATCAGGAAATGACGGGTCAGCGGCCCACGCACCGAAAACACCTTCAGGTTCGTTCTGAAATACATCGGCGTAGAGGGATCCCGGATTCCTGCTCCCCAGACCACATCCCCATCGCGAGCCATATCAATGACCGAGCCGCCGACATATAATTTCCGATCATACGTTCCGCCCCTGTTCCATTCACAACTGCCGGAATTAAGAAACTCAAAGGCCCGTGCGACCAGCTCGTCCCCGAAATTCCGAACAAATCCGAAACCGGAGGGAGGAGCCCAGTGATAGGGAGAAACTTCGCGGGACGACAGCGCCCGATTGCGCCGGCGCCGGATGCCCCCCTCCTTTAACTCATCGATCAATCTACGTACATGTGCATTCATTCAGCTAGGTCAGAATCCTTTATATATTTTTGTTCCAGCACTTTCAGATCGATCATGAACTCGTAAAAAGCACGCATGACCGAATAGCGGAATCCCGGTTTCCCATCGAGGAATCCCATGCGGAAAAAGTAGAGATAGGAAAACATCAGCAACGGCCGTCCAGGCAAACGATAGGCCAGCGTTTTCATCGCCCGTCGACGGATGGCGGCATCATGGGCAAACAGATCCGCAGTATGGAGCCGGCCGGCCACCTCCTTAATCAGATCCTGCGCCTCCATGTCCGAATAGCGGTTATGCCGATCAAACCAGTGCCCGACCCCATGGGAAAAGGGATGATGGAGAATGTGTCCATTCAGCAGTCCGACTTCTCCGTCGACTACGGCAACCGGATTAACCAGTCGCTCATAGCGGATTTTATCCGGCCGGAATACCCGCGTGATCCAGGTGGGATAGAGCTGGGATCTTTTCAGCCAGCGCCCCATGAAATAGTCCTTACGGCGTACCTGAAATGCGGAACAATCTCCGCACCGTTCATTCAGGCTCAGCAGTTCATCACGCAGCTGATCGTCACAGGTTTCATCCGCATCGGTATAATAGACCCACGGATATTTGAATTTTATATTCTCGACCGCCCAGTTCTGGTGAGAGGACCAGTTGTCAAATTTCCGCTGAACAATGCGGGCGCCCATTTTTTCCGCAAGTTCGACGGTTCGATCGTCGCTGAACGAATCATAAACGACAATATCATCCGCCCATGAAACCGCCTGCAGACAGCGTTCAATGTTGATTTCCTCGTTCTTCGTCAGGATCAGAATGGAAACTGGTGCCATGCTATTCATCCGTTTTCATTTTGCGTTCTTTTACGACCTGCGCCGGATTACCGGCCACTACCTTCCATGCATCCACATTGCGCGTTACGACCGCGCAGGCTCCCACAACGGCGCCTTCTCCAACCGACACCCCGGGACCGACAAAAGCGTCTGCACAAATCCACACCTGATCCCCGATCTCGACAGGCGGCGTAAGCAGCGGGAGGGCAGGATCACTGTAATCGTGTGTTCCCGCACACAAATGCGCACGTTGCGACACCGTTGCCTTTTCTCCTATTGAGATGCGGCCCAGATTATAGATATAGGCATGTTCCCCGATCGCCGACCAGTCGCCGATTTCAAGGTTCCAGGGGAAATAGATGGTGGCCGTATTGGAAATATTCACGCGTTTCCCCACCTTCGCTCCGTAAAGCCGTAGCAGAAAACGGCGCGGAGCATACAGAGGTCGGGGCATCAGACGGAACAGAATACGCCCGACCGACCAGGCCACACGCATGAGCTGCACCTTCGGGGAATACTTCCGTGCATTCCGGTTATCCTCAATATTCAGGTTACTCATCCGTTTCTTACACCTCCACGCATGCAGGAGCACTTCCTCCCGTCGCACACCATTCATATACCTGCTTCATTTCACCTGCAACCTTCTGCCACGTGAACGTGGATTCCACCAATGCCCGTCCGTTGGCTCCCATCGATTTAAGCGCATCGGCATCCATTCCCGCCAGCTGCCCCAGGCCGGAAATAACGGAATCGACATCAGGCGTAATCCGGATGGCCGCCTTGTTTGAAAATCCTTCCGGCAGATTACAGAAACCGGTCATCAGTACGGGCAAACCATATGCCCAGGCCTCGAGCACCGACATTGGAAGTCCTTCGGAAAATGAAGGCAGTACAAACGCATCGGCGGACCGTAAAAGCTCAGCCTTTTCCTCTCCGAACCGAGGCCCCGCAAATTGAACCGAACCGCTGACACCCACTGAGTCTACCAGACTCCGCAAGGCCGGCTCATAGCCGCCGTCATCCCAGCCGGCAATCGTTAACGACCAGTTTTCCCGCCAGGCCCCGTTCTCGGCGCCCCACGCTTCGATCAGTTGCTGCAACCCCTTTTTCGGATGGATACGTCCCAGAAATAGCAGCGTTTTCTTATTGTTCTCTTTTGTGCTTTTTTGTGGCGATAAAACCGGAAGCTCTACGCCATTGGGAATAATCGCAATTGGATTCGTGAGGCCATAGGCCCGGATCGATTCCGCCTCCGATCGGCAAAGCGCATGAATGCATGTGGCTTGGTGAAGAGATTTCCGGGCAAAGAGTCGTTCTACAGCCCTCTTTTTCCATGCAGAACTGTTGAGAGCCCATGGATCGAGCATTCCGTGCGGCGAAATAACAACCGGCTTCGCGGTTTTCGTCTGCCACCGCAAAGCGGCCCATTGATCGTATAACCAGATGCCGTGCTGATGAACCAGATCTCCACGCGCGTCCGCGAGCAACTGCTGTAGCTGAAACGATATTCCAAGCGCAGTGTGTGCCGGATATGAGCACAACGGAACTGCGCCCCATGTTGCAGAATCGGTATCAGAGCACGAATCTTTCCGGCCGAATACCGATAACTCGACCCCGTTATCCTGCAGAGTCCTGCATAATGCACTTACTGCATAGAACAAACCGCCGGCGTTGCGGGTGGTGCCAGTCAAACACAGAACCTTCATTTTGACCGCCTCTGCACCACACTCTTGATCGCTCCGGCAAATCCATCCGCCATTTTTTCAATCGTAAACGATTCCAGCACTGCGGCACGCGCAGCATGCCCCAAAGCATCCAGCTGCTCGGGAGCATTCAGCAGCTCCACCATCCGGGAGGCCAGAGACTCTGAATTGCCATCTTTGAACAACACACCGTTTACATTGTTTTTCAAGACATGGATTTCCGGATTGTGACTGGCCACATTATCCCCGGTCATGACAGGGAGCCCATATCCCATCGCATGCATGATGCTCAGTCCGATATTGGCCGGATAACAGAACAGTTTTGCAGAGAGCATGTAGGGGGCAATATTCTGTTCGTCATATATTGCTCCTAGCCAGCGAATACAATCGGAGACCTTCAGTTTGTCTGCCAGCTTTCGAAGAACTGTCGCCGACTGATTTTGCTTCCCGATAATCAACACCTGAATTCCGGGAACCGCAGCACGGATCTTCGGCAGAGCCTTGATCAGCAGATCCAGACGGTTGTCATCGTAAATTCGGCCGATATAAAGAATATTGGTCCGGCCGGCCAGAGCATGCTCCTCTTGAAACCGTTCCAGACGCCCGGGTTCATCAAGCCACTCAGACCGCGCCTGCTGAATCATTTCCTGATTCAGCGAATTCGGAGCAACGTGTATCACGTCCGGATCCCAGCCTGAATCGATAAATTTGCGGGCGGTAACAAA
>JAFGVP010000043.1 GCA_016937945.1 Pontiellaceae bacterium
AGTTCCGCATAGCGCGGGTTGACGGGATAGGATTTCGGACCGACGACCGAGATGACGTAAACGGTTCCGCTTTCGTCATTGCCGACCTTCTTCCCTTTCCTGAGCTTGGCGCTACGACTGTAGTTGTGGTCATGCCCTTGCAGGACCAGATCGACTTCGTATTTGTCGAAAATCGGGACCAGCAACGCCTGTAGCTTTTGATCGTCGCGGTGTTTGCCGGTGGCATAAACCGGCTGGTGAATGGCGGCGATGGTCCAGGTCCGGGGATTGACGCTGAGAATGCGGTTCAGCCAGTCGGCCTGTTCTTGCAGGCGTTCGTTACCGTTGAGCATAACCAGTCTGACCTGCTGATAGTCGATATAGTAAACGGTTTCCTCGAGACCGGCGGGGCCGTTTTCCGGCAGGGTGAAATGCGGCCGCCAAAGCCTGGTCAGATGAAAGTCCGGACCGCTGACCAATCTTTTGTCGGGATATTCATGGTTGCCGGGCAGCAGGATCAGGGGAAGCTGGCGTGGAACGGAGCCCAAAGCGTAAAAAAAATCATCCCATTCCTCATCACGTTCTCCGTTGTTGACGAGGTCGCCGATGAAATGCCAGAAATCGGCCTCTGGAGCCTGCGCGAAAGCCGCGCGAAAGACTCTTGAACATTTCGCTTTAAGTTCATTCTGGGGATCGCCGAAATAAACGAAAGTCAAGGGAGCGGCCTTCGCGCAGGCGGTTCGGAAATGGCTCCATTCACTCCAGCCTTCGGCCGCTCCGACCTGATAGGCATACAGGGTGTCCGGGTTCAAGTCTTTAAAGACCACCGCATGATGAAAAACGGTGCGGTCGTTCTGCAGCGAAACGGCTTCGCTGTGGGCATCGAGGTTTCGGGCTTGGTCGTTGAAATCGGCAAGGCCGCTCGCCTCGACGATGCGGGCCCGGGGCTTAGTCACCGCGCCTTCGGTTCTCCATGTGACCGCCTGGCTGACGGCGGGCGTTGTGGTCAGATTTAAAACGATGCGCTCCGGCAACGGCGCGGCGGGTCGGGGCGCCGCTCGCGGCCCGATTTCCGACGGGGTTGTGGCGCAGGGCGTCGACTGAAATCCGACTGTCCGGTCATTGAGGTGATGCTGGCCGCAGCCTGCGGCCAGCAGAAAAAAACACAGGCCGACCAGGATCAGACCGGTTCTGGAAACAAGGGAGGAACAGCGATACGATGTCATTTTTTTATGCGATAAAGTGTAAAGATTAAGGTTTGGACCCGTTTCGTTAACCACGTTGTGGATGTGGTTGATGCGGGTCTGGGTTATTTCGCTTCCGAAAGCTGTATGGTTCGTCTCCGTTCCTGATTCCGTGCAGGACATACAGGGCGGCGGTTTCCGGAGACTGGCTGGGAAAGATCCGCTCGTTTTCAAGGCCGAGAAAATACTCCCCATGAACCACGAAATCTTCGCGCAGGGCTGATTCCATGGCCTCGAGGTCGGGATGCCTGATCAGGCGCACGTAGGAATCCGGAGCGGCGTTTTTCTTTCTGAAAAAATCCGAAGCCGGATTAAGAAGCAGCGAGATTATCCGGCCTTTCGGTTTCAGAACCCGCGCGGCTACGGACTTCCTCCCGCAGCATGAACAGGCTTCTGTCTTTGCGGGTGACGAGGTTTTCCGCAACCAGCGGCCGGGTAAAGCTGGGCCAGCCGGTGCCTGAGTCGAATTTGTCGCGGGAGCTGAACAGGGCTTCCCCGGAGACGATATCAACATAGATTCCGTCAGCGTGATGGTTCAGGTAGTGATATTCTGGGGACATAATACTTATTTCCTCCTGACAAAAAACTACCAATCGGCTTGAGAATCATCCAGCGGGCTGACCACACCCTGGGCGCCCTGGCGGACTACATGGGTGTAAATTTCCGTGGTCTTGACATCATTGTGACCCATCAATTCCTGAATCGTGCGGATATCGGTGCCACGCTGAAGCAGATGGGTGGCAAAACTGTGGCGCAGGGTATGAGCGCTGGCCTTTTTCACAATACCAACTTCTCGCAGGGCCCGTTTAATGGCCTTATTGACAACACTGGCATCGACGTGACGCCGACGCCGCTTACCATCCAGGGGATCAATCGACAGCTCCCGCGCCGGGAAAACGTACTGCCAGCCCCACTCGCGCCCGGCATTGGGATATTTCCGGGCCAAGGCATGGGGTAGATACACCTCGCCATACCCCTGCCCCAGATCCGTCTGATGGATAACCTTGACTTTTTCGAGCTGGTTTTCCAACAGCGGAACCACGCTGGCCGGCAGCGTGGTCAGGCGGTCCTTATCACCCTTACCGTTACGGACATTAATCTGCCGCATGGCAAAATCGAGGTCTTGCACCCGGAGCCGCAGGCCTTCGCTCATGCGCAAACCGCCACCATAAAGCAGCTTGGCGATCAGCTGCGGCACCCCCTGCATGACTCCGATCAGCCGAGTCACTTCATCTCGGCTGAAAACCACCGGCACCCGCGCCTTCTTCCGGGCCCGCTCGGCCCGGATATTGTCACCCAGGGGTGCCTTAAGAACCTGACGATAAAGAAAAACCAGGGCATTCAAAGCCTGATTCTGAGTCGCCGACGCCACCCGCCCCGCAACCGCCAGATGAGTAAGAAAATCTTCGACTTTGCGATCCCGGTCAAGCAGCCGCTCCCGCCGCTCCTTCATCTGATGAAAATGAACAAAACGCTTGACCCAGTCGGCATACGACCGTTCCGTATGAATCGAATAATGCTTACGCCGCATAATCATATGCAACTCATCCAGCAACTTTGGCTCCGAAGAACTACTTTGTGGAAAATACTTTGACATGAATCCAACGATGTTTTATAGAGTGCATTAGAAAATGATAATAGGCTAAAGGCAAAAGTACCATAAAGCAGCTTAAATATCAAGTTATCAGGGCAAATTGGCCTGATAATATAAACGTTAGGTTGCACCGATGGAACATGAGTCATAGGGGGCGGTTTTGTATTTTTTGTGGAAGTACAAGATGGTGATTTTTATGAATGACCGTGATTTCCCATATGCACACCTTGACCAGGAGGAACTATTGGATGTTATGCAACCCGTTCACCCCGTCAGAAATTGCTTCACACCCGGATGACTTTTTCGGAAGACTACAAGAACTGCACGTGACTGAAAGATCAATAATGCAAGGATCTGTCGCAATTCAGGGAGCGGTTGGCATCGGAAAGTCTTCGCTATTGGCACAGGTCAGACTTATGATGGAAGGTTTTGGCTCACGCCACAAATCAATATCGGTGATTGCTGTGGGGAATAAAGACATCAAGACAGTTGATGAAGCCGCGCGACTGCTACTGGAATCTTTTGTTCATATAGATGAGACATGTAACAAGTTTAAAATCAGCTTGGGCAAAGTATTTGAAATGGAATCATCGGAGGTCTGTAGGCACTTCGCAAGTGGACGCCACCTTGCTGCATTGAAGCTCATCCTTGAGAAAAAGAACATGGACATGATCCTTGAGGACAATGAATACCTTATTCTGGCGATAGATGAGGCTGATAAATGTCCTATTCCTTTGGCAAAACTAATTCGTGACATTACAACGCACGTGCAACACGTAGGAGTGAAGAAAGTTAGGTTTATTGTAGCAGGAGTCAGTCCATATTTCCAAGCTATGGTAAATGAAGATGTCGGTATCAACAGATTCTTTTATAAGGTAATTGATTTACCTCCGATGAAAAATGAGGAAGCAACGGATTTGGTAGAGTCTAAGTTGATGAAGGTCATTGGAGATGCTGAGGAAAATGGAATAAGATTAGAAATAGATCCAGTAGTGGTGGAACGTATTGTGGCTCTTTCAGGGGGGCATCCACATATCCTGCAATTATTAGGATCACATTTGGTAGAGCACGAAAATGATGATCCAGATGGTATTATGAACTACAGGGATCTGTTCACATCCCTTCGGACCATTTGCTATGAAGATCGAGCACATGTGTATAGTTCTACAATCCATACGCTAGAGTTGTATAACAAATTGGATACGTTAAAAGAGCTTCTTAGGATAGCCAGTTCCACCGTACCGACGAGAATTGATAGGGAAAGGGCTGTACAGATCGTAGGACATGAGGTCTTCGAGTGGTTTGTAGCCCATAATATTCTGATAGTCGTTTCTCCATCTGAATACGGACTGATGGATGAATTCCTGAGGGTACGCATTCTTATGGATGAAGAACTAGAGGAATCAAACAACATTGAGATGAGGCTAATCAGGCAAGGCAAGATACTCTCTCTAGAAGATCCGAATGGGCTTCTAGATGAATATGGCTCGGAAGAACGGTATTACCGCAGGGATCGGTACGATGATGATCCATATGACGACGATTAACAGATGATTTTGCACAGAAAAACAAGAGGCCCTAACCAGGGCCTCCACGCGGACACTGAAGCACGCGGTGCATATTGATCGTGCTTTAAGTCTAGCTCTGTAGCCGCGCGGTTCGGTGCCGGTGATGCCGGCGTTAGGTTGCCTGATACCCCGAGAGAACATATAGGCATGACAAGCAAGCAATCGTCCATTCCGCACGTTCTGAGGTGGCTATTCTCCCCGACGTATGCTGTCGCGGACATACTCAAGCGACGTAGCAAATCAGGTCGCCGGAACTTCATTCTGAAATGGCACCGATCTTTTCTGGTATTTTCTGTTCTCTCGTTCGCATGGGTCCTTGTGGCGAGGCCGTGGTTCCAGTCCCGCTCAGGTCCCTCCATGATTGTAGGCATTATTTTGGCGTCACTGTGCTGGATTCGATGCAACGAGATTCTTATCGCCTTTGTTGTTGACGCAGTCGAGCAGCTCGATAAGACCGAAACACCGGTATTTCGTCCCCTCGAACGCCTCCGTATGCTTGTTGAAAGCTATTTAGAGGTCATCCTGTATTTTGCGATCATCTATGCTCTCGTACCTGCAACATGGTTTCTTGAAGCTTAATTGGGGTCAGAGTAAAATTAAATTGTCAAGAAATAATTTTACTCTGTTTAAATGCATAAGTAGAAAAAAAGGAAGCCTCCGATTGGTGGACCGCTTATAATAATAAGCATAGGCGGGGCCGAAATGAAT
>JAFGVP010000044.1 GCA_016937945.1 Pontiellaceae bacterium
CAGCGACCTCACCGGAGGTTTGGCGGTAGCTCAGTCCGATATGCCATTTGCCAACCATGCCGGTGTTATAGCCGTGCTCTTTCAGGAAACCGGGCAGGGTGGGACGTTGCTTTTCGATCAGCGGATCAACCTGCACTCCGAACGCAACGCCCTCAAGGAGTCCGGCGCGCCAGGCATAGCGACCGGTCATTAACGCATAGCGTGTCGGGGTGCAGCGGTTCTGCACGTGGGCGTCCGTAAAGCGGATGCCGACATCCGCCAACCGTTCCATGGTCGGAGTATAAAGCTGGCTGTTGTCCGGAACTCCGGTCCAGTCCTGATAGGCGCTGGTGTCGCCCATGCCCATATCATCGGCAAGGAAAATGAGGATGTTCGGGCTGACTGCATTGGTTTCCGGAGCCTCATCCAGCGTGATGATGCGCAGGTCATCAATATTGGCCGGATCGCTTCCGTTCAGGCGGAATGTGGCTTTAAGGGTGTGGCCGTCGGGAGCGATATAAATTTCGTCCACCACTTCGCTGTTTCCGGAGCGCCGTTTGTACGATTCCGCAGAGAGCGATTCCTCTTCAAAGAGCATGTCTTCGAGTGCAAAGACTGCATCCGTTTCCTCCATGCGGTTTGCATAGCCCGAGGCCGGCGCGGTCTGGGTGCAGTGCGCCAGTCCGACGATGTGGCCTTCAAATGTAATTGTTCCCGTCAGAACGGAGGCCGGTGCATCATCCGGAAGGTCGGCATGGAGATAATAACTGTTCAGGGAAACACCTTTCGGCAGCATGCCGGGATTCATGTCTGAACCCGTAACGAAGGTATATCCATCCACCAGGGTGTCGACTTCGACATCGGATGAAAGCACCTGTCCCTGCTTCTCGACAACCAGCTGAATGCCGGAAAGGATTTCCGAATCGCCGGCGCGCAACGACATCGTGTTCGTGCTATGTGTCCAGAATGAGCCGGCAAGATAAGAGATGCCGTTTTCGCCGCAGGCGCCTTCCGGAATTTTTTCTGCATCCGCAACGTGGATAAAAACGGAACGCTGGGTGGAACCCTGTGGATTTGCGGTTGTCAGGGTGTAGATTGTGGATTCCGACGGGAAAATCCCAATGCTTCCCAGTCCGTTTGTCGTTATGGAAGTGACGTCCCCGATATCCGGTTCAATGGTGATGGATTCGGCATCATAGATGTTCCATCGAAGCGTTGTTCCTTCGCCGGCTTCGACTTCCTGCGAGGTGGCTGAAAAGAGCCGGACGATCGGAGGAACCGGAACACTTGATGTGATTTCAACGGTCAGGCCATACAGGCGGAATCCGCCGACATCGCCGGAATAAAGCACGGCAACCGGGCCCGATTCTCCGCCGGACCGACTCAGGTTCAGGCTGGATACATCGAATGTTCCGGCGGTTCCGGATTCCGGAATAAACTCGATATATTCCCGGGTCGCCGGATTCACGATAAAAAAGGATTCGTCACCAACCGGATCGGTACCGCTGCGGCCGACGTTCTGGATATTGATTCCGGTGATTTGCACTGTCTGGAAAGGATCAATGCTGGTCAGCTCATCAAATAAAAGGGCGATGCCTTCGCGATTGCTTGCATCGGTGCCGATGCCGCCGCCATTCGGATTGTTCTGGACCCCCATGTAGCCGCTGTCATCCCGATCGAATGTTCCGTCGGTCAGTTTGTCCCCGCGTGTAGCCTCGTCGGTCGAAACATTCTTGATGGCATCCATGGTGATGCCGATGATTCCTCCGAATGCGCCGGGGGTATAAACGGAGCCGGAAACAGTAAACCACGGGCTGGGCGTGGACGCGCCGCCGCTGGAGTCAAGATTGACATTCAGTGCGATGGTCGATTGCCCGTCCGAACTGTCGATGGATTCAATAACAATTTGTCCTCTGGATTGAGCAAGTGCCAGAAAGGCGCAGAGCAGGGCGGAGAGCGTGCGGTTTTTCATATAAAAAGAGAGGGCCGGACAGGTGTCCGGCCATTTGGTAAAGATGAGAGACTACTTACGCATCCTTCTGCGGAAGGCCATCAGGCCCAGTCCGGAAACTCCGAGCAAACCGATCGTGGCCGGTTCCGGAATCACTTCGACAGTTAACCCGTCCACACGGAAGCCGCCGACATCGCCGGAATAGAGCGAGGCGATCGGATTGATATCACCTGCGGAAACGATCAGGTTCAGGCTGCTGACATCAAATGTTCCGGCCGATCCGGAAGTCGGAATAAACTCGATATAGTCACGGGTCAGCAGGTTGACCACGGTGAAAGATTCCTCTCCAATCGGATCGGTGCCGTCGCGGCCGACGTTCTGCACGTTGATTCCGGTAATCTGTACGGACAACGACGGATCAATATTGGTAATTTCATCGATGGCAAAGGAGATGCCTTCATAGATCGAGTTGATCGGATCCCCGCCGATGCCGCCTCCGTTGGGATTAACATTGATGCCCATGTATCCATCGGCATCTCGGTTAATGAGTCCATTTTCCAACTCGTCACCGCGGGTGGCGGCGTCGGTCGAAACATTTTTCATCCCGTCAAACGTGATGCCGATGGTGCCTCCGAACGCGCCGGACTGACCTACCGAACCGGTTGCTGTAAACCAGGGGCTTGGGGTTGATCCGACACCGCTTTCGTCAATGTTAATGTTGAACCCGATGATGTCATCTGCGGTTCCGCTGCTGATCGAATCACTCACGATCGCTGCTGATGCGGTGCCGGCTGCAACCAGCATACCGGTAAGTATTAATGCATACCTCTTGCGGTTCATAATGATGTCTCCTTTTTATTAGGTAGAACACAAGTCTACAGGGTCATAGGAGATCACATGCGACGGCTTGTGTCATGTGGCTTATATATGTCACATGGCGTGATTTTTCTGAGGCTAATATGTGTGTCATATTTGTTGCCATCCTGCGGGACCGAACGCCCTCTAAGGTGTTACATGAACAAATGCGAGGGATTCCTGTGTTCGAGACTGAGGAACGTCTTGCTGGATGTAATGCTTTTAGGTGACAAGACGCTGTTCCTCGTTTTCCTACACTGCTCCGAAAATCGGAAAGTTCTAAAAAGGAAGGAAATCCATGCTTCGAGGTATTCTCTCTGTTCTGTTTTGCTGCTGCGTTCAGGCGTTTTCACAAAACGTCGAGTATGTGACCCAAACCGATATTCCATATTACAGTGAAGAGGTTCGGAACTCGGACGAGTACATCAAAGAGCGCTGCGTACTGGATGTCTATTATCCCAAGGGGAAAAAAGAGTTTGCAACCGTGGTCTGGTTTCATGGCGGCGGGCTGAGCGGCGGCCGGAAGGATATTCCCCGGGAGTTGAAAGAGAAGGGGATTTGTGTGGTAGCCGCCAATTACCGATTGTCACCCCATGTGAAGGCATCGGAATGCATCGAGGATGCCGCCGCGGCCGTGGCCTGGGTGTTCCGGAATATTGAGAACGTTGGCGGAAGCGCTTCGCGTATCTTCATTTCCGGCCATTCCGCCGGGGGATATCTGGCGGCCATGGTTGGAATGGATAAGCACTGGCTGGCCGTCCACGATATCGATGCCAATGATATTGCTGGCCTGATTCCGTTCAGCGGGCATATGATTACCCATTTTACGGTTCGCGCGGAGCGGGGAATTGCGGATACCCAGCCGATTGTTGACGAATTTGCCCCGCTCTATTTTGTGAGGGCCGACGCACCTCCGCTTTTGCTGATTACCGGTGACCGCGAAATCGAGATGCTTGGTCGCTACGAGGAGAACGCCTATATGATGCGCATGATGAAGGTGGCGGGACATAAGCAAACGGCCATTCGCGAAATCAAGGGATGCGATCATGGCGGTATGGTCGCGCCGGCATTTCCTTTGCTGCTGGATGAAGTTCGCAGAATACTGAAAGAGCAGAACTCGACTCAGTAAGAATGGCGGAAACAGATTGAATGCTTAAGGCATTACTGTTCGGCTCAACGCTGCGTTTGTGGAGTAGCGTGTCGGCTTCCTGAAAAAGGATGTATGCATTTAACCAGTCATACCACATACCCGATTCTTCGTTTCCCTGATCCGGCATTGTGGGCCAAGTCCATTGGGAAATATTTTTTAACCGCCGCTTCAGCAGATTGGAATTCAGTCTCTGCTGCAGCGTAATCATTCAATTGATAGTGGGCCATGGAAAGAACAATATGTATCATGGAATTTCTAGATTCTGATGAATGAGAGCAGGCGAGGCACTGATCGCTCCACGCAATCGCATTTTCAAAGTTTCCCATGCGATACTTCAGGCAAGACAGCGCAAAGGCCTGCCAGGCCGCAAGAAAACTGTTGTCTGCCGGAATATTGGAATGCAGCACCTCTGCAAGCGGTCTTAATGACTGCAATGCGACTTCATCTCCGGTGATTATTGGTTCCCCATAGAATTTTATGGTGGAGACACTGGGATTGCGCTTTGACAGGACCAGATCAAATCCGGTGCATAACAGGAGGAATGGCTTTTTATGGCATTGAATTGCAATGGATAGCGGGAATTCATGATGGGGATGAACGATCGGAGGGATGAGGAGAATTCTTTCGGAGGCATGATCCAGATGATCCTGTTATCCTGTCGGAAAACCACCATTCACCACAAAAATATACGTAGAGCCTGATTATCACTCCGAATTTAGCCTCTTCAGCAGAATCTGTGGGAAAATTCCAGCTCTTTGGCGATGCGTCGGATACTCCATCCTCGCCTACCGAGTTCCTGTATTGTTCCAATCATGCTTTCCTTAAGGGTGTTGCTCATATTCCCGCCTTCTTTGCTTTCAGATTAGAAAGCGGAAAATCAGAGTATTTTCACTCCTCAAGGTGGTGCACCCTGAATCGATCAGGGGGGCACTTTAACCGACCGCCGGCAGAAGACCTGTTTTTTAATAAAAGGCTGTACATTTATTGACCGGCTGAATGAATGCCGTTTTGCGGGACGGTGCAAAGTCCGGAATAGCAAGACCTGCCATGCATACGTGCATGGCAGGTCGAACACGCGTTATTCCGGAAGTATTACTGGTCGATCCACTGGTTAATGGCATCAATACCTTCCTGCGGTGCACGGGTGTCGAGCGGGCATGAACCATAGAATGAGAGGGCCTGCGCACCGCGCACATACCAATCATTCATTTCATCCACCCATTCGTCCGCATCGGTTACATAGATATTGCTGCCGAGCTGCATATAGGTTTCCACGGCGGCAAACCGCAGGCTGCGGCTGCCCGGCGCATTTCCGATCAGCTCCTTCAACGATGCCAGGTTAAACTTGGCGCCGCCGCGGTTGTCGAGGGTAAAGCCCGGAGTCGCATAAGGATTCACGGCCGTCCAGATCGGCGGATGCGTCGTCGACAGATCATACTGTTCCGATTCCAGCGCCACGATATGGGTATAAACCTTGTCCGGACCAATGCCCGAGTTGGCGCATTCTTTTGCCAGTGCCGTCATGTAGTCGTGAATGCATTTATAGAGTTCATTCTGGAGTTTCTGGCTGTAGCTGATCCCTTCGCTTGTTGCTGCAGCCTGAAGGGAGGTCTGTGTCCATCCGCGCCAGTAAAGGGACGCATAACCGAACTGCGTTTCGACACCGATCAGGCCGGGGTCAAGGGAAACATCAGTAGCATAACTCGGGTATTCTGCCTCAATAACGGAGGTGAACTTTGTTGCGCTGTAGTAGGGAAACATGGTTTCCCATCCGACATTGATCCCTGCAAAGAGATAGGATCGGCCTTCCGATGCCCATTTGCTGCGCCAGTAGGAGAGCGGTTCCAGTACACCTTCGCGAAGTTGATCGCAGGCAAAGTCGATAAACTTCGGTGCACCGATGGCCGGAAACGCCGGAGAAGGGCTGCACCAGGGCCCCCAATTGAACCAGAAGCGGGGAATATAGGTCGGCAGTTGGCCGTTCACGGGAAACTCGCGCCATTCGCGCATTTCCGGATCGTTCCAGTATTTAATACTCGGCGCATCCTCCGGCTGATCCTCATCATCGGCGCCCCATGCATAGATCGGGTCCAGGTGCAGCCAAACCGGAATGCCGGTGCTGTCGGCGATTTCGCATATGTCGTCGACGCGATCGGCAATCACTGCGGTCGAGCGTGAAAGGATACGGATCTGCTGCAGGCTGTATCCATATTTGCGGTAATTGGCCGCACTCTGCGTATCGAGTTCGGACTGCATCGCATCAATGTTTTCATCCACATCCTGTCCCGGTCCCTGATCCGGTCCTCCGCCTTCGATCAGCGCGTAGATCGTATCATTCTGACTTTGCGAAGCGCCGCAGATTTCCAGCTGGTCAATATTGGGGCCTGAGCCGACGGCCGTTATCCGAACCGTATTTGCACCGCTGACCAGCGGCAGATCAATACGAACCGGTTTCCACGCATCCCAGTCGCCGGTGGAATCGCAGGCAATCTGCCCAATGTTGACGCCGTTGACGCGTACGGTGCAGGGGCGGTCAAACGGCGAGGCATATTCGACGAATGCCGGATAGGTCCCGCTGGAGTCGATCTGGATATTGTTCCATTCAATGTCACTGCTGTCCAAAACAGCAAATAGGTTAGGTTTGACCTGCTGATTTCTCTCGGGGAAAGAGTCTTTGATCGCTGTTTTTCAA
>JAFGVP010000045.1 GCA_016937945.1 Pontiellaceae bacterium
ACAACCTTTAATAGCATTCAAATCTCCATGGCGGCTTTTATGAGGTTGAAATCTGCCGATCACGCGGACTCCGTAAGATTGCGGTGTGTGTATGCCTTCGTGGCTACGGGCTTGGCGCAAAATCCAAAACGTGTCATGCTCCTGCGCACTATGAATAAACGTATCTTGCATTTTGAAAGTATCGGCGGGGCCAGCGGGGATATGATTCTGGGCGCGCTGATCGGATTGGGCGTTCCGGTCGAGGAACTGAACGATGAGCTCAAGTCGTTGCAGGTCGACCCGTTTGAGATCCTCGTCGATGGTGTCGTGGAGCAGGGAATGAGCGGCGTGCGGGCGAGGGTGGTCATACATGAACATCATCACCACCATCACCATGAGCATGATCACGATGGCCATCACCATCATCACGGCCGGCACCTCAGCACCATCCTGAAGCTGATCGATGCCAGCTCGCTTCCGGCTCCCGTAAAGGAAAATGCCGCTTCGGTATTTCAATGTATCGGCGAGGCCGAGGCAGCAATTCATGGCGTTGATATTGAAAAGATTCATTTTCATGAGGTTGGTGCGATGGATTCGATTATCGATATCGTCGGCAGCTGCCTGGCGCTGCATAAACTCGGCGTGGATGGTGTATCGATCCGGAGTCTGCCGCAGGGGCACGGCACCATCGAATGCGCGCATGGAACCTATCCGAATCCGGCGCCGGCCACCTTGCGGATGCTGAAAGGGTTTCCCGTGCAATCGGTGGACGAACCTTTTGAGCTGGTGACGCCGACCGGCGCGGCGCTGCTGTCGAATTGGCGGAGTGCATCCTCGCCGGGGGAATGCGCCGGACTGACCAATACGGCGTACAGTTTCGGGCATCGGAAGCTCAACGGCCGGCCCAATCTGTTGCGGGCTTCGCTGTATGTTGAGAACCTGTCAAGGAATGCTGAATTCGACGAAGTGCTTGTGCTGGAATGTAATCTGGATGACATGACGCCGGAGCTGATCGGTTGTCTTTCCGAACAGCTGATTGCGTCCGGCGCGCTGGATGTTTTCACTGCTCCGGTATTCATGAAAAAACAGCGCCCGGGGGTGCTCCTGACGGTGCTTTGCGCGCCGGAACAGCGTAATGGGCTGGTGGAAATTATTTTCCGCGAATCAACCACCTTCGGGATTCGGGAACACCTTTCCCGTCGGACGATTCTTGATCGCGGATTTGAGCCCGTTGAAACTCCGTATGGCAGCGTACGGATCAAGGTGGGGCAACGCGCCGGCGAAATCATGACGGCGGCGCCGGAGATCGAGGATTGCAGGAAATGCGCGACCGAGGGTGGTGTGCCGGTCAAGATTGTGTATGATACCGCTTTGTCGATTTTTCAGAGGAATAAGTAATGCTGGCTAAACGAATCATACCCTGCCTGGATGTAACGGGCGGGCGCGTTGTTAAGGGCGTGAATTTTGTGGATCTGCGCGATGCGGGAGATCCGGTGGAGTGCGCAAAGGCGTATGAAGAGCAGGGGGCCGATGAACTGACGTTTCTGGATATTACGGCATCCAGCGACGGACGTGACACCATGGTGAATATTGTCCGGCGCTGTGCCGAGCAGGTGTTCATGCCGTTGACGGTCGGCGGCGGAATACGCACGGCGGCGGATGTGCGGCGGATGCTGAATGCCGGAGCGGATAAGGTTTCGTTCAATACGGCGGCGATTAACAATCCGGATATCCTGAACGAGTGTTCGGACATGTTCGGCGCCCAGTGCACGGTGCTGGCGATTGATGCTCGTCGTAACGGCGATGGTACGTGGGGTGTTTATACGCACGGCGGCCGGAACCCGACGGAGCTGGATGCTGTTAAATGGGCCATTGAAGGCACGCAGCGCGGCGCTGGGGAAATCCTGCTGACCAGTATGGATTGCGACGGATGCAAAGACGGTTATGACCTGAAGCTGACGCGCGCTATTTCGGAGGCGGTCAACGTTCCGGTAATTGCATCCGGCGGTGCCGGAACACTTGATCACATGGTGGAGGCCGTCACGGAGGGCAGGGCCGACGCCGTGCTGGCCGCTTCCATTTTCCACTTCGGGGAATTTACGATCCGCGAAGTGAAGGAATATATGAAATCAAAGAACATTGAGGTAAGACTATGAGCAAGGAACTTGAAGAAGGATTGGAACTCGCGCTGGATTGGAACAAGCTGGAAAAAGCAGTTGAAGGTACCAAAGGTATCATTCCCGTGGCCGTTCAGAATGCCGACACCAAGGAAGTGATCCTGGTGGCGTACATCAACCAGCTGGCTTTCGAGGAATCCCTGAAGCGCAAGATGCTGGTCCTGTGGAGTTCCTCCCGTCAGGAGCTGTGGGTGAAGGGGCTGACGTCCGGCGAAACCTTCGAGCTGCTGGAAGCCTATGTGAACTGCGAGCAGAATTCGCTCCTGTTTGTGGTGCGCCCGAATCGCGGCGGCATCTGCCACACCAAAAACCAGAAGGGCGATCCGCGTAACTGCTACTATCGCAAGATCGATCTGGATAGCCCGGCCCGGCTGGTCAATATCGACGAGTAAGGTTTATTGACGAAGCCTCCGGCTTCGTTTTTTTTTCAGCT
This sequence comes from Pontiellaceae bacterium, assembly GCA_016937945.1. Lineage (GTDB taxonomy): Bacteria > Verrucomicrobiota > Kiritimatiellia > Kiritimatiellales > Pontiellaceae > Pontiella. The sequence continues at coordinate 2,590 of JAFGVP010000045.1, forward strand.
CACCGAATATACATGGCGGGGCATTGCTCCGTTTATTTTGGAGATTTCATGAAGATCAAGATCAACGACCTGATGCAGAAAAGCGGCGTGAAATTTGGTACCAGCGGGGCGCGTGGCCTGGCCGTGGAAATGACGGATTCGGTTTGCTATGCCTATACCAAAGGGTTCCTTCAATATCTCGAGGAGAGCGGCGAACTGAAAAAGAGCGGTGAGCCGGTGGCCATTGCCGGAGACCTGCGCCCCAGCACAGGACGCATCATGGGCGCGGTGGCGAAGGCCGCTGCCGACATGGGATACAGGCCGGTCAACTGCGGTCGTATTCCTTCTCCGGCGGTTGCGCTTTACGGAATAGAAAACGCCGGTCCGGCTATCATGGTGACCGGAAGCCACATTCCGGCGGATCGGAATGGCATCAAGTTTAACAAATGCACCGGTGAAATCCTGAAATATGACGAGGAGCAGATCCGGGAGCAGGTGGTTGAATTCGACGATGCAATTTTTACGGATGCCGGTTTCGATCTTCCGGAAGAGGAGCTGGATGCGCGGATTAATTATATCAACCGCTACCTGCGTACTTTTCCTGAGGGTTGCCTGCAGGGAAAAAAAATCGGGATTTATCAGCATTCCGCCGTCGGACGCGATATGCTCATCGAGATTTTTTCAGGGCTCGGTGCCGATGTAACTCCGCTGGGCTTTTCAAGCACATTTATTCCGGTGGATACCGAGGCAATCCGTCCGGAAGATGTGGAGCTGGCGCGCGATTGGTCGGCGGAAAACGGATTTGATGTGATTATTTCGACGGATGGCGACAGCGATCGCCCGTTGATCAGCGATGAACATGGTATCTGGCTTCGTGGCGATGTGGCCGGAATCCTTGCCGCAAAATATCTCGGTGCCGATTCCGTCAGCACGCCGGTCAGCTGCAACTCCGCCGTTGAAAAATGCGGCTGGTTCGCAGAGGTGCGCCGGACCTGTATTGGGTCGCCGTTTGTCGTGGCATCCATGATTGAGGCCGATTATGCCGGACGTAAAGGGATTGTCGGTTATGAGGCCAATGGAGGATTTCTGACCAATAGTGCGTTTCCGGTCGGAAGCCGTTCGCTTCGGGCTCTTCCGACTCGCGATGCCGTTTTACCGATCCTGAGCATTATTCTGTTGTCGCTTCGTGAGAAGAAACCGATTTCCACCTTGCAGGCTGAGCTGCCGCAGCGCTTTACCGCCAGCGATCGCATTCAGGATTTCCCGGCGGAAGAGAGCCGCAGGATTCTGGAGCGGTTTGAAGAAGAGAGCCAGATCGATGCCGTCTTCGGGGAATTGTTCGGGCCTGTGGCTTCGGTTGATTGGACGGATGGTCTTCGCGTGACGTTTGAATCATCTGAAGTGCTGCATATGCGTCCGTCCGGAAATGCGCCTGAATTCCGCTGCTACAACGAGGCCGGAAGTGAAGCCCGGGTGTTGGAAATGCAGCGGGTCAGCATGGACGTCCTGCTGACGCTGAAAGACGCATAACGGATCCCCGCCGTCGCAGAGCTCATTGATGCATCCAAGTGCATAGGTCAGTTTCGTGAACGGATCATTCCGACTGGTTTCGTCGTTGGCACCCGTTGCGTTCTGATCAACGTAGATCCGTTTCGGTTCGAGCTCCACCGCTTCTTCGGACGCGGGGCGGAATGCGCTTTCGTCTCCGGTTGGATAAATTCAGAATAGTAAGCCATTGGGTTTTGAGTAATCTCTTCGTTAATGTTTTTTTGATAATCGTCGTAAGGATTCGGCGTGTTACATGGAGTGTGGGAACGAAAAGGTTTTGGGTATGCAGAAGTGTGACTTAAGTGAGGGGAACATCAAGAAGGCCTCCGTGGCGATCCGGTGGGGCGGCGGGCTGTTCATGGTGGTGTTCGGGATAGGGTTTATGTCGATGCCGGGTACATTTGCCCTGTCGATGATAAAGGATTTTTTGGCGTCCCTTAAGAAGGGGGATGCCAACTGGATGATGCTGCTACCGGTTGCTTTTCTCTCCATCTTTGTCATGGCTGGCATTTCGGTAATGGTTCAGGGTGTGCGGCTTCTGGCCTCCGGTCGGATCAGTCGGAAGGATGAGACGATTGAGTCGATGCTGAGCCGGAAGTCAGAAACATTGCCGGAACGCTCACTGCCGGATGAGCCGCCTCCGAAGCGGAAAAACGAAATCGGTGGAAAAGTGTTTGCTGTGCTCTTTTGCTCCGTATTTATCCTCATTGGCGCCGGACTTTCCTATGCCTTGACGGTAAAGCCGCTGTTGGCCGTTCAGCGGTCGAAAGGCTGGGATCGGGCGCCGGCTGTGGTGTTGAGCAGCTCGGTCAAAACACATTCTGACAGCGATGGGGATACCTATAGCGTCGAGATACAGTATGCCTATGATGTGCAACAACAGCATTACGAGGGCAACCGTTATTCCTTTTTCGGCGGCTCCAGCAACGGATATGAGGGGAAAGAAGCGGTGGTGAATCAATATCCACCCGGCCGCGGTTTTGAAGTGTTTTATGATCCGGAAAAACCGTCGGAGTCGGTGATCAATCGGGAACTTACCGGAACCGTGTGGCTTGGGCTGATTCCCCTGGCCTTTGTGGCATTCGGTGTCCTGTTTCTGGTTGCGGTGCTGCGGGGCGGTCGCAGGAAGCGGATGGCGTGGGAAACGGGATCCGTTCATGATGGGCCGCAGGTGCTGCAGCCAGGTGGCGGGCGGTTCGGAAAAGTGATTGGACTACTTTTCCTCGGGCTATTCTGGAATGGAATTGTCTCGGTATTTGTGGTGCAGATGGTAACGGGGTGGATGTCCGGCCGCGGCGAAATCGGATTGACGCTTTTCTTGATCCCTTTTTTGCTGGTGGGACTCGGCATCATCTACGGTTTACTACGAAGCGTGATGCAGTTGAGTAATCCGCGGGTGATTTTTACGCTGGAGCGTTCGCCTCTGGTGCTGGGGTGCGAGACGACCGCACGGCTTCATGTAAACGGTGCGCGCCATCGGCTGCGCCACCTGAAAATTGTGCTTTCGGGGCGCGAGGAGGCCAGCTATCAGCGTGGCACCACGACGCATACAGAAACCCATGAATTTTTTGAAAAAGTACTGCTCGATCAGCCGCTGGACGGAGGGGTTTTACCCACGGCGATTCCGCTGGCCATACCCGTCGGTTCCATGCACTCCTTCGAGGGCTCGAACAATAAAGTGGTCTGGTCTTTGTCGGTGGCAGGTGATATTCCGCGTTGGCCGGATGTAAAGGACCAATATAACCTGAACGTAGCGCCGCAGCGGAGGGGGATGTGATGAATCGACTGGAAATCATGGTGCGTGGAGGAAAAAACGGGTTCCGGCCGGGAGAAGTGGTTGCAGGGAACGTGAGCTGGAATCTGAATAAGCTGCCCCGCAAAGGGATCGTCGTGAGTCTGGTGTGGTATACCTCCGGCATTGGTACCCGCGATGAGGGGGTTGGCGCATCGACGGAGATCGCATGTTCGATGGAGCAGGGCAGTTCCTCGTTTTCGCTGACGCTGCCGGAGGGACCTTTCAGCTTTTCCGGGAAACTGATTACCCTTTCCTGGGCTGTGGAGGCAGTGGCTGGAAAAGAGCGGGCATTCGCCAACCTGGTACTTTCTTCCGACGGCGAAGAGGTGCGGCTCTGATCCGGGCGGCGGATAACCCGTTTCGGAGTGAACGGATTGAGGCGCTGGCTTATCGGTTTGCGGCCGGCGAGTCGGCAGAATCGCTGTTGCACCGGCTGGACAGGATGGGCGGACGTGGCGCACTGGTCGGTTCGAAAGGGACGGGGAAAACGACGCTGATGCTGGAGCTGGCAACCGCTGCAAAAGCCGCCGGCCGGGATGTCCGCTATCTGCGGCTGAATGAGGCCGAACGGAGGTATGATGTTGCGTTGCTGCATGCGCTCGGGTCGAATTCGACGGTGTTTCTCGACGGCGCGGAGCAGTTGACGTTCTTCCGATGGAGGTTGTTCCTTCATCGTGTTCGGCTGGCCGGGCAGTTGCTGATTGCCGTGCATGCGACCGGTCGCTTGCCGACCCTGCAGCAGACCGGCGCTTCAGCGGAACTGTTGCGGGATTTGCTGGCTGACTTGGTCGGTCAGGCACCGGAGCCGGCCCTCTGCGAACAGTGGCTTGCAGCGTGCGGCGGGAATATTCGCCTGGTCTTTCACCGCCTCTATCGTGAAATGGATGGCGGGGCGCCTGAGACCGGCCTCTTCATGGGGTAGCCGCCGCTTCCCTTCGGGTAAACGTTGACTACAGCATGCACCCTGCTGCGGAGGCTTAGAACCTAACACCTAACACCTAAAACTTAAAACCTAGCACTACACGCTCAGCAGTTCCTGCACATCGTTCCACGTCAGTGACGATCCGATGTCACCGTCTTTTTCGAGAGTGGCGCTGATGACGCTCTGCTTTTTCTGCTGCATCTGAAGCACCTTTTCCTCGACGGTTCCTTTGGTGATGAGTTTGACGCTGTAGACGGTGTTTTTCTGTCCGATACGGTGGGCGCGGTCGGTGGCCTGATCTTCGACCGCAGGGTTCCACCACGGGTCAAAGTGAATAACCATGTCGGCGCCGGTCAGGTTGAGTCCGCTGCCGCCGGCCTTGAGGCTGATCAGGAAGAGCGGGATGGAGCGGTCGGTGTTAAACTTCCGCACGCGGTCCTGCCGATCCTTGGTGGAGCCGTCGAGATAACAGTATTTCAGTTCCCGCGCCTCCAGCTCTTCGCGGATGATGGAAAGCATGGAGGTAAACTGGCTGAAGACGAGGATGCGATGGCCGGCATCGATGGCTTCATCGACCAGTTCAAAAAACAGCTCCAGCTTGGCGGATGGATATTCGCTTTTCAGTCCGGGCAGTTTGAGCAGGTCCAGATGACAGCAGGTCTGACGCAGTTGCAGCAGGATCTTGAGAATCTGCATGCGCGACTTGTTGAATCCTTGCGTATCGACCAGGCTGGTGATCTCTTTCTTTGCTCTTTCGAGCAGCTTTTTGTAGACCATCTGCTGATCCTTGCTCAGTGCACAGTGAGCGACGCGGATAATCTTTTCCGGCAGGTCTTTGGCGACTTCTTTCTTCAGGCGGCGCAGGAGGAACGGATGCAGTTTGCGGCGCAGTTTGATCTGGGCCAGTTCGGCATCCGGGCCTCCGTTCTGGATCGGCAGTTCATAGTTTTCCCGGAAGGCCTTGTGATGGCCGAGATAGCCCGGCATCAGGAAGTCCATGATGGACCATAGATCGGTCACGCTGTTTTCGATCGGCGTGCCGGTGAGTACCAGTTTGTGATGCGCCTGCAGCTGCTTGACGGCGGTCGCATTCTGGGTGGTCCGGTTTTTAATGTGCTGGGCTTCGTCGAGTACGACCACGGCAAACCGGTGGCTCAGATATTCATCCAGATCGCGCCGGATCAGCGCATAGGACGTGATCACCAGATCGCATGCGGCCACCTGATCCCAATTTGCATGGCGTTCGCCGCCATGCATTCGAAGCACGTTCATGTCGGGCACAAATTTTTCCGCTTCTTCCGCCCAGTTATCGACAAGGCTGGTGGGACAGACAATCAGCGCCGGTGCCTCCTGTGCATCATCTTTATCGCGCTGGAGCTGGAGCCAGGTCAGGGTCTGCAGGGTTTTTCCCAGCCCCATTTCGTCGGCCAGAATGCCGCAGAAACCGCTGCGTTCAAGAAAGCGCATCCAGTATACGCCCTGCTTCTGGTAATCGCGCAGGGTGCCTTCCAGCCGGTCTCCCAGCGGAACCGGTTCAAGTTTCGCGTCGCGGTTTTGCGAGGCGGCTTTAGCCATCCATTCCGGGGCACTCTCCACATCGATTCCGTCGAGGGAGTTGAGGGAGGACTGAACATAGGCCGCGTGAATATCGCTCATGCGGAAGGAGCCGGGCTTTTCGCCGGCACCAACCGAGCAGTCGCTGAAGACGTCGCGGGCGGTTTCAATGGCATCGGCATCGAGCAGGAAGATCCGGCCCTTTTTCTCGATGAATGCTTCACCCATGTTGATGGCGCGCTGGATATCGGCATCGTCCAGACTGCGGCCGCCCCGGGTTTCATACTCATAACCCACTTCAAAGAAACCGTTGCTGGACGACGGATTTACATGCACGACCGGCATGACCGATTCCGCCTGATCCATAAAGGCTGCCGCCATGCCGGCCATATCAATGCGCCAGCCGCGACGCCGCAGGCGGGGCAGGGCGCCGCCGAGAAAGTTGAGGACTTCGCGCTTCCCTCGAATCTGGCGCAGCATGTCGCCGCGTATTCCGCGGAATCCGGCTTCGGTGATAACCTCAATCGCTTGTTGTTCCGCTTCGGGATTGCGCACCTGGAATTCCAGCAGGTCGTCGGTCGACGGAATGGCAAAGCCGGCCTTTGCATCCTCCTTGCCGGCGACGAGCCGGACCTCGCCATATTCGGCGTAGAGTGTTGCGGAAAGTACAGCCTGATCACCTTCCACTTCCAGCCGGAAGCGCGGTTTTGCCGGGCTGAGCGAGAGCATGTCTTCGGAGATATTCCGTTCCACGCCCATCATGCCTTCAATCATCGGAAGTTCATTGCGAAGGAAGGCTGGGACGGCGTCGTGCGGGATGCGGACGGGAGCGTCATAAATGGCCCGCAATGGTCCGGGCAGTACCTTGTCCAGCCGGCTGAAAATTCCATCCTGCAGAATCCAGCCGGATCCCCCGCTGACAATACAGGTATTGGGTTCCGGAGAATCGGTATGGAGGGTCAGCACCAGCTCGCCGGTGGATTCATCGAGGGTCATGCGCAGATGCGTCGGTGTGACGGAGTCGTCGATGATCAGGCATCCATCCACGCCGCCTTCATACATTTCACGATCCATATAGAGCTGGAGAATATTAATAAAATCGGCTAGCGATGCCGTCAGTTTTGCGCGGGCGGGACCCTCGCAGATATCCTCGATCACAAACAGCAGGTTTTCATCCTCCTGACTCAGAGCCAGCGGATGATTCTTGGGAACCTCATTGATCGGAATCACCTGGTCGCCGATCTCTACGGCAATGCGCATCGGTACTTCGCACTCTTTCAGGTGATCCCGCCAGCTCTGCTTGAGAATAATGCGCAGGGTGGCCGGCGTGCCGTTGGGGTCACGGGTGTGGTAGGCGTCTTCATCAAACGAGGCCAGCCGTTCGGCGCGACGCTTTTCCTCGGCCATCTTATCCACGCGGTGCGGGTCGGAATAGAGCCGGACTGCCTCAAGCCCGAGAGCCACCATATGGGCGCAGATTTTCCCTTCCTCCCGGTTTTCGCGGCAGGGACAGTGGTTTTCGACAAAGCCGTCCTTGAGTACCTCGAACTTGCAACGCATGCCGCGTACGCCGATGGATAGCTGGCCGGTGACGAACGGTGGGTCATAACTGACCGTGTCGACCTTGCCTTTCTCAAAAAGGGTCATGCCGTCGGCAAAGGTCTGCCGGCCGGCCCAATCTTGCAATATTTTCTGTGTAAAGGGTACGTGCATGGTTCCGATGGGTGATAAGTGAGCCGTGATTTGTAATACGGATGCCGATCCCTCCTCAAAATGATTCTGCCAAAATGTTCCAAAGCCGGGCGCGATGCGCTACAGATAATGCATGTTTAAGTTAACGGGAAAATCGATTCGTCGGCGCGGGATCGGGGCCTTGCTGGTCATGCTGCTGCTTTATCTGCTGGTCGTTCTTGGCTATTACCACCTTCCATGGTCGGTGCGCAGGCACGTGTGTGATTATGCGCCGTCGGTGGATCGTCAGCTGCGGAGCCGTGGATATGATATTCTGCAGAGATGGGACGAACTCGCTGTAGGCGGGGATGCCTCCGTTGAGATCGGGCGGTCTCTGCGCGCAGATTATGCCTATGCCGGTTTTCCAAAAGATGTCTCGGTTCCGGGCGGTCGACTTAAAATACTGCAAAACCAAGGCTATGTCGTTGGCTACAGCGAATCCCTGAAGAATCCGGTGTGGGTGGGATATCGACTTTTCGATGTGCCGGTGCTTTCTTCCGAAAAACGGCCGTCGCGTTTTTCGGTCGACAAGCGCACCCGTGCGCGTGTTTCGCATGATGATTACACCAATTCGGGCTACGACCGCGGCCATATGGCGCCCAACTATGGAATTGCCTCTCGCTACGGGCAGGAGGCGCAGCTCGAAACCTTTATGATGAGCAATATTATTCCGCAGACGCCGCGCGTGAATCAGCACCTCTGGAAGGACCTGGAACTGCGGGTTGCCCAAAAATACGGACTCTTTTTCCGGGAGGTCTGGGTCATCACCGGTCCTGTTTTTGACAATCAGCCGGATCGTCTGAAATCCGGCGTGGCAATTCCGTCCGCTTACTACAAAATAATCGTTGATGAATCCGGCGGCCGGCTTCGCTCGCTGGCGTTTCTGGTTCCCCACAACATTCCGCCTTATTCCCGAATCAAAACCTGCCTGATCAGCATTGATGAGCTGGAAAAAATGACCGGGCTCGATTTCTTTCCCGACCTGCCGGACGATGTGGAAAACGAACTCGAAGCCCAAACCGCCGGTCGCCTCTGGCCCTGGATGGTTCCGGCAATGCGCTATCGCTTCTCCAGGCAAACCGATTAAGCAGGCAAGGTTTTATGGCGAACGAACAATGGGAGTTCTGGATCGATGTGGGCGGCACCTTTACGGACTGCATCGCACGCGCTCCATCAAATGAACTGGTGACCTGCAAGGTGCTGAGCTCCGGTGTTACCAAGGGGCAGGGAACGGCGGACGGAAATATGCTCCATGATCCGGCGCGCTCGGAATCCGACGGTTTCTGGACCGGCTACACCCTGCATCTGCTTAATGAGTCCGGCGCCGTGATTCATTCCGCCACCGTGAGGGATTTCAGCTCCGGGCGGTTGTACTTCAAGGCAGGCGAGCCGCCTGCGATACGTGCCGCAGCCGGCCCGTCTGCACAATGCACCTACGAACTGACCTCCGGCGAAGAGTCGCCGTTGCTGGCCATTCGGAGCATTCTCGGGCTTCGCATCGATCAGCCGATTCCGCAATGCAGTGTACGGCTGGGAACCACGCGCGGAACGAATGCACTGTTGGAACGCCGCGGCGCGCGAACGCTCTTTGTGACTACCAAAGGCTTCGGGGATGTTCTGCTGATCGGCAATCAGGATCGTCCCCGTCTTTTTGATCTCGCGATTGAAAAGCCGTCCCCGCTGTTTGAACGCGTGGTTGAAGTCGACGAACGAATCCTTGCTGACGGAACCGTTGAAAAGGCACCGGATGAAGCAGTCCTGCTTAAACAGCTGATTGATGTGAAGGCGGAGGGAATTGATTCCATTGCCATCTGTCTGCTGCACTCCTTTGCCAATCCGGCCAATGAAGAGGTTGTTGAGCGTATCGCGCGCGCAGCCGGTTTTGACGAGGTCAGCACGTCGAGCCGTCTCTCGCCGCTGATCAAGATTGTTTCGCGTGGTGATACGACGGTGATGGATGCCTATCTCAATCCGATCCTGCGCGACTATGTCCGCAATCTTCGGCGCGCTCTGCCGGATAGCCGCCTTAAAATGATGACATCCGCCGGCGGTTTGGTGGACGCCGATTATTTTGTCGGCAAGGACAGCATTCTATCCGGTCCGGCCGGCGGCGTAATCGGATTTTCACGTGTTGCCCAGCGCGCCGGATTTGAACGTTCCATCGGCTTTGATATGGGCGGCACAAGTACTGATGTCTCGCGTTTTGACGGAACCTATGAACGCGAATTTGAAACCAAAAAGGCGGGTGTGCGCATCGTGGCACCGATGCTGGCGATTGAAACGGTTGCCGCCGGCGGCGGAAGCCTGTGCGGTTTTGACGGTGTAAAACTGCATGTCGGTCCGCAGAGCGCCGGCGCTGATCCCGGACCGGCCTGTTATGGCCGTGGCGGTCCGCTCACGGTCACCGATATCAATCTCTATCTCGGCCGCATCATTCCTTCCCGTTTTCCGTTTCCGCTCGACCGCAATGCGGTTGAGTCGCGATTGCAGGAGCTGTGCGCCGAAATTGCCGCGTCGCCGCTGGGTAAACGCTATACATCCGTCGAGCTTGCGGAGGGATTCCGGCAGATTGCCAACGCCAATATGGTACGTGCCATTCGCAGCATTTCGGTTGCGAAAGGCTATGATCCCGCCGACTATGCGCTCGTTACCTTTGGCGGCGCCGGCGCCCAGCATGCCTGTGAAATTGCCCGGGCGCTGGGCATGCAGCGCATTCTGATCCATCCTTTTGCCGGCATTCTCAGCGCCTACGGAATCGGACTCGCCGATGTACGTCGATTCCGCGAACATTCCGTGCTCGCGCCCTGTTTGCCCGAAACGCTCTCCGGATTGGAGTCCGTCTTTCTTGAAATGGAAAATGCCGCGCGCGACGAGGTCCGGCGCGAGGGCATTGCCGAGGCCGATATTGCGCCCGCCATCCGTTCACTCGATATGCGTTATGTCGGCGTAGACACCACGATCAATGTTTCGTCTGATGGCGACTACGTTGCAAAATACGAACAGCTGCATCGGCGGCTTTATGGCTACATCCATGAAGGGCGAGGGATAGAAATCGTGGCGGCGCGCATTGAGGTGATCGGACGTACACCCGATCCGATTGAGCCGGCGGACAAGCCTGAACCGCGCACGCCGGAGCCGTCCGGAACGGCTGATGTGATTTTTGGTGGCGTAGTGCACGAAACCGCCGTCTTTTACCGCGAAAGCCTGCGTCCCGGCGATCGGATTCATGGCCCGGCGATTGTTTGTGAACCGGTTTCCACCGTGGTTGTGGATCCCGGTTTTTCTGCCGAAATATCGGAACGAGGCGAACTGGTGCTGACGGATTGCGCTTCCTCAGAACCAACCGTGCATATGGATGCCGCACCGGACCCGGTCCACCTTGAAATCTTCAACAGCCTGTTTGCCTCTATTGCCGAGCAGATGGGCATCACGCTGCAGCAGACGTCGATCTCCACCAACGTCAAGGAGCGCCTCGATTTCAGCTGCGCTATCTTTGATCCGGCCGGCGGGCTGGTGGTGAATGCACCGCATATTCCGGTTCATCTCGGAGCGATGGGCGAAACCGTTAAACGCATTCTGGCCGACAATCCCGATATGGCGCCCTGCGATGTCTTTGTTACCAACGATCCGTATCGCGGCGGCTCTCACCTGCCGGACGTTACGGTCATCACTCCGGTGCATGACGAATCGACCGGTGAGCTGTTGTTCTTTACGGCCAGTCGTGCGCACCATGCCGAGATTGGCGGAATTGTGCCGGGCAGCATGCCGCCGTTTTCGCGTAACCTCTCTGAAGAGGGTGTGCTTATCCGCAATTTCAAGCTGGTGGACCGCGGCACATCGCGCGAAGAGGCGTTGCAGGAATTGCTGCGTTCGGGGCCGTATCCTTCCCGCGCCGTGCATGACAATCTGTCCGATGTCGCCGCGCAGGTTGCCGCCAACAACAGCGGTGTTCAACAGCTGCGTCAGTTGGTGATGCGCTATGGATTGCGGGTCGTACAGGCCTACATGCGCCACATCCAGCAGGCGGCTGAAGAAAAGATGCGCCTTGTACTTCGCGCCATGCCCGACGGTGAATATGCCATGACGGACCATCTCGACTCCGGCGCCGTCATCTGCGCCTCGATCCGGATTGAAGGCGATTGTGCCACCGTCGATTTTACGGGAACCTCTGCGCCGCTCGGTCCTGTCACTGATCCGGCGATCGATCCTTCGGGCTGCAACCTGAATGCCAATCGCGCCATCACCACCTCCGCGGTGCTTTATGCGTTTCGCTGCCTGATCGACGAAGATATCCCGCTCAACAGCGGTGTGCTGCATCCCGTTAAGATCATGCTGCCGGAATGCCTGCTCAATCCGCCGGAACGCGATAATGCTGTTGATTGCGCCGCCGTTGTGGGCGGGAATGTCGAAACCTCGCAGCGTGTGGTCGATGTCCTGCTCGGTGCGCTGAAGGTCGCCGCCGCCAGCCAGGGAACGATGAATAATCTTACGTTTGGCGACGAGACCTTCGGATACTATGAAACCATCTGCGGCGGCAGCGGGGCCACGCATGATGCCGACGGCGCCGATGCCGTCCATACACACATGACCAACACGCGCCTCACCGATGCCGAAGTGCTTGAACGCCGCTATCCGGTGCTCGTTCGCGAATTTTCCATCCGGCGCGGTTCCGGCGGGGCGGGAGAACACTGCGGCGGCGATGGACTGGTCCGGCGCCTCGAATTCCTGCGCCCGCTCAAGGTATCGATTCTGTCCGAACGGCGAGGGGATTATACGCCCTTCGGGCTCGACGGCGGTGCATCGGGGCAGCGCGGAGAAAACCGGCTTTTGCGCGCCGGACTCACCAAAACCCTGCCCGGGAAAGTTCAACTCTCTGTCGATGCCGGTGATCAACTCATGATCGAGACGCCGGGAGGCGGTGGGTTTGGGGTAATAAGTTCTTAGACGCTGACGATGAGCGAAACACACGGCGCGGAGAACGCCGTTCATAAAAGGAATGCGGTACATGGAAAAACGAATGAACTGGAGCGTGTTGCTGAATGCAAACCGGTTGGGGAAGCCGGATGCTGAACGAGAGATTTCATCGGAGCGATCAGGTTTTCATCGCGATTATGATCGGATTGCGTTCAGTCATCCGTTTCGGCGGTTGAATGATAAAACGCAGGTGCATCCGTTTTCTCCCAACGATCATATTCATTCGCGACTGACGCATAGTCTTGAGGTTTCCGTGGTCGGGCGGAGTCTCGGGATGGCCGTCGGAGAACACCTTTCCGGGCTTCCGGAGGGGATCGGACCGACGGATCTGGGGCAGATTCTGCAGGCGGCGTGTCTGATGCATGATCTCGGAAACCCGCCGTTTGGCCATGCGGGCGAAGATGCGATTCAGCAGTGGTTTTCTGATGCTGGAAACCGGTCTTTTATTGAGGATCTCACGCCGGATGAACGGCTCGATTTTCAGTGTTTTGAGGGGAATGCGCAGGCTTTTCGCTTGGTAGCGAATCTGGAAAACAATCCAGGGAAGGGCGGTATGCAGCTGACCTATGCAACCCTCGCGACGCTGATGAAATATCCGTGGACGAGTTCGCTTGCCGGACCGAAGAAAAAGTTCTGTGCATTTCAGTCGGAAAAAGAGCTGCTGAGGGACGTGGCGGAAAAGACCGGGCTTCTTTCGTTGGATGATGGCCGCTACTGTCGGCATCCGTTGGCGTTTCTGGCCGAGGCGGCGGATGATATCTGCTATCGCATTATTGATCTGGAGGACGCGGTTGAAATCGGGGTGTTGCCATTTGAAACCGTCCGGGATGTTTTCAGTGCGATCGGCAAGGCTTCTACCGATGACGCCCTTACACCGCGACGCCAGCTGGCTCGCCTTCGGGCGCGGGCGATTAATGAATCGATTCGGTCGGTTGCCCGGGTTTTTGTCGAGAATGAGTCGGCGTTGCTGGCCGGGGAGATTCCATACCGTCAGGATCTGATCAGTATGTGCGATGAGGACGTCCGCGCGCCGCTGGATGCCGCTAAAGATCTGGCCAAAGAACGCGTTTACACGGATTCGCGAAAGATGGAACTGCAGATCGGCGGTTATGCGCTGCTTGGAAATCTGCTGGAATTGTTTTGTTCCGCTGTTCAGGAGCGGATTTCGTGCGAAAAGGTTTCCTATCAATGTGAG
>JAFGVP010000002.1 GCA_016937945.1 Pontiellaceae bacterium
GGAACATGATGCCGGGCCAGCATGGAATAAACATCACGTGCGCTGTGGCCGGTGGCGAGGAAGCAGGCATCGGTCCGGACTTCCTTGCCGGAAATCACGAGCCCGCGCAGGACGCCGTTTTCGATCTTCAAATCTTCAAGCCGCGAGTTGAATGCACAGGCGCCGCCGAGTTCCCAGATGCGGTTGCGGATGGCGGGAATAATCTGCGTAAGGTCGTCGGTGCCGATATGCGGCATGGCTTCGATCAGGATGTCGGACGATGCGCCGCAGGCGACGAGCGTTTCAAAAAAGCGGCGGATACGGGCGCGATCCTTGGAACGCGCGGTCAGTTTGCCGTCGGAAAAGAGTCCGGCGCCGCCTTCGCCGTAGAGCACGTTGCTTTCGGGATCAAGGATGCCGTGTTTCCAGAAGGCCTCCACCTCGGTGCTGCGCACATCGGTTTCCGAGCCGCGCTCCGCCAGCAGCGGCTTATGTCCGGCTTCGGCCAGCGTGAGCGCCGCCAGCAATCCGGCCGGTCCGGCACCGATGACGACCGGCGGATGGTCTGTCGCTTTCGGGGCGGGATAGACCGGCGACGGTTCGGGATGCGGTGTCTTTTCAATCTGTCCCTGGATCTCGCGGAGCGGGCGCCCTGAATAGTCGATTTCTACCGACAGGATATAACGCGGCGGCTGATTCTTTTTCCGGGCATCCAGCGAGCGTCGCAGGATTTCCGGATTGGAAATGTCGTTCGCTTTGCAGTGCAACTGCTGGGCGATCGCCTTGATTACATCCGCTTCGTCATAATTCAGTCGTACGGAAATCTGGCTGATTCGTAGTTTCATGTGTCCTAACATCCAATCAATTAATGGACGCGGACTATAGCATGGAGGATCTCCGCCATAGAAAATATAAAACGCTACAAAAAGGTCCGGTTCTTGATCTTCGATAAGAGAATATCCATCCGCTACATTGCTCGGGGAAGTCCGCCGCCATTGTCCGCGCATGTAATCGAAACTCGAATATACCGCTGCACTGGCCCGGTCAGAGGGAATCACTTTTGCTGTTTCTCGGCCAGGGCGAGCTTGCGGATTTCCTCGATGTCGACCGTCGGTTCGGGAATCTTCGGATTCATGGACTTCATGGTTTCAACGAGGATCTGCGAGATCGCGAGGTTGCGGAACCATTTGTGATTGGCGGGAATAACATACCAGGGGGCCTGCTTTGTTGAACATTTCGACAGCGCGTCCTCAAAGGCCTTTTGGTAGTCGTCCCAATGCTGGCGTTCCGAGTAGTCGCTGTCGCTGATTTTCCAATGCTTTTCAGGTTCCGCCAGCCGATCTCCAAAACGGGCGAACTGCTCGTCCTTGCTGATGTGCAGGAAGAATTTGACGATGCGGGTGTTATTCGTTGCGAGCAGCTTCTCGAAATCATTGATATATTCATAGCGCTTCGACCAGATCTGTTTGGGAACAAGGTCGTGTACGCGTGCAATGAGGACATCCTCATAGTGCGACCGGTTGAAGATCACCACTTCACCGTTTTTCGGCGCGGCCTTGTGAATGCGCCACAGGAAATCATGGGCGCGTTCCTCGGAGGAGGGCACCTTGAAGCTCTGAACCCGGCATCCCTGCGGATTCATCGGAGCCATTACGTGGTTGATGGTGCCGTCTTTTCCGCCGGCGTCCATCGCCTGAAGTACGATTAACAGCGACTGTTTGTTTTCCGAATAGAGCTGGTATTGCAGTTCCGTCAGCTTCCGCTTGGCCTGCTCGAGTTTTTTCAAGGCGGCTTTTTTGCTTTCGAATCCGCCGGTATCGGCGGGGTCAATCTTGTCGAGTCGTACCTGGGTTCCCGGTTCGACCTGATATGCTTTACGGAAATTCATGGCAACACTCCATAGGTCTGGTTTTGAGAAACGACAGGTTAGTCGGCCGATGGAGTCTGTTCAAGAATCCTCAAAGTAAAATGAACCGTTATCATGTTCCAATTCTTATCGGGATTGACCACTCATACGCCACGTTCGCAAAGCGGCGACGCGTGAGATTGAGTCAGGCGAGGCCACTGCTTTGCTACACCAACTTTAGCGGCACGTCGTGACCGAGCTGTTCGCGCAGCAGCAGTTTCAGTGCAGGGGCATCGCCTTTGCGAACGGGCAGCTCCGCAATCACACCCTGCCCGTAGGAAAAGACCGCATTGGTCTGTCCTTCCTGATCCAGCAGATGTCGCAGGTGCGGCTCCTGTGCATAAGAGACTTCCACCCGGAGCGTGACCATCGGGGAATACGCGATCGTTCGGATCGATTCCACGCCCGCCTTGGCCGCTTCGGTATACGCTTTGACCATCCCGCCGGTTCCGAGTTTGATGCCGCCGAAATATCGGGTCACCACCATGCCGATCTGACCGATTCCGCTGTACTGCAGTACCGTAAAGATCGGTTTGCCGGCGCAGCCGCTCGGCTCGCCGTCATCCGAAAACCCGTAGCCGTTGGAGTCCGACGGCGCCCCAGAGATCACCGCCCAGCAGTTATGGTTTGCCTTCGGATGCTCCTCGCGCTTTTCTTTCAAGAACCGTTTCATCTCCTCCATCGAGGTGATCGGGCGCACGGTGATCAGAAAACGGCTGCGCTTGATCTCGACTTCGGCAAACGACTCTTCGGATGGGATCAGGTATTCGGACATATGAATCGCTCAGTATAAGGGCGCCGTTTCTTTTGGAGAATAACGAATTTGACGGACCTCATCCGTAGCCGCTCGTTCCTTTCATAAAATTGGTCGTCAAATCGGTTGCCTTTCGAACGATATATTTACAAAATACTGCGCAAGTAACTAAGTATTGGTAAAACGTAAAATGGGGAAAGTAATGAAAAGTACACTATTGATCGCGATGTCTTCACTTCTCATCGGCCTGTCTGCTTCGGCCGATATTTCGCTTAAAATAAATGCGGCTGATGACACCTTCTATTTTGAGGGTTCGGATACGGGGTCTCCGACCGAATATGTTCTCGATTATCAGGTGGGCTATCGCCTTGGTCCTTCACACGTTGCATACGGTGACCTGATTCTTATCGATTCTGCATTTGCCGAAGTGTCCGGGGATTATTCCGCATCGATTGCAACATTTACCGATAACAGCGGGATCTTTCTGGCCTTTAACAATCCGGATGTTTTTTCCACGTTGACCGCCGATAATACGGTTCATTTCAGCTATGCCGGTTGGAGTGAAGACCGCAAGGCGACGTTTGAGGGCGGAATCGGAAATTCGCTGACGTTGGTGGATGGATCCGGCTTCAGCAGCATTGCAATTGAGGCGGTTCCAGAACCGGCAACGATTGGGTTGG
The DNA here is from genome assembly GCA_016937945.1 of Pontiellaceae bacterium. Classification (GTDB taxonomy): domain Bacteria; phylum Verrucomicrobiota; class Kiritimatiellia; order Kiritimatiellales; family Pontiellaceae; genus Pontiella. Next base: position 3,320 of record JAFGVP010000002.1, read on the forward strand.
TCGGTCTGCTTGGCGGAGCCTTGATTGCAGTGCGCCGTATTTTTGCGATTTAATTCCAATCATTATCTTTGAACAGTCGAATGTGCTCTGCCGCATTCGGCTTTCTTTTTTTGGGAATAAAATCTACAGCGTTTCAACGCTGTCAATCAACAGGCTGACTTCGTCGTGGGTGACGCGAAAGAAGCCTTCGTCGACGGTAAAGCGGACGGGGGCTTCGCCGGGTTTTTCGATACAGACTTCGCCGGCGGTTACCCGTGCGAGCACGGGGATATGTCCTTTAAAAACCTGCATCTGACCGGTTTCGGCCGGGATGGTCACGGCTAAAGCCTGACCATCGTAGGCGACCTGTTTGGGGGTGATGACTTTGACGTTCAGCAGATCGGCCATGATTATGCCCCTTCAACGACTTCGGAAATGCCGCCCTTCATGTAGAAGTTGGATTCCGGAACGGTGTCGTGCTGTCCTTCGAGAATTTCTTTGAAGCCGCGGACGGTTTCTTCGACGGTGACCTGCCGGCCTTCTGATCCGGTGAAGACTTCAGCCACCGTGAAGGGCTGGCTGAGGAATTTCTGGATACGGCGGGCGCGGTTGACGGTGACCTTATCTTCGTCGGAGAGCTCGTCGATGCCGAGAATGGCGATGATGTCCTGTAGCTCCTTGTAACGCTGGAGAACGGCCTGAACGCCGCGTGCGACGTTATAATGCTCTTCGCCGACGATTTCGGGGGAGAGGGCGCGCGAGTTGGAGGCGAGCGGATCCACGGCCGGGAAGATCCCCTGTGCGGCCAGCGAACGTTCGAGCACGATGGTGGCATCAAGGTGAGCAAAGGTGGTGGCCGGCGCCGGGTCGGTCAGGTCGTCGGCCGGCACATAGACGGCCTGGAACGAGGTGATGGAACCGGAATGAGTGGAGGTGATGCGCTCCTGCAGCTCGCCCATTTCGGTCGAGAGGGTGGGCTGGTATCCCACGGCACTCGGCGTGCGTCCGAGCAGCGCTGATACTTCGGAGCCGGCCTGGGAGAAGCGGAAGATGTTGTCGACGAAGAGCAGCACGTCCTGCATTTTTTCGTCACGGAAATATTCGGCGACGGTGAGCGCGGTGAGCGCGACTCGCATACGGGCTCCGGGCGGCTCGTTCATCTGACCGTAGACGAGGGCCACCTTGGAGTCTTCCAGATTCTTCTGGTTGATGACGCCGGCATCGGACATTTCGTGGTAGAGGTCGTTCCCTTCGCGGGAACGCTCGCCGACTCCGGCGAAGACAGAGTAGCCGCCATGCTGCTTGGCGATGTTGTTGATGAGCTCCATGATCACCACGGTTTTGCCCACGCCGGCACCGCCGAATGCGCCGACCTTGCCGCCTTTGAGGAAGGGGCAGATCAAATCGATCACCTTAATGCCGGTGGTGAGGACTTCGGGCTTCACGGATTGCTCGGTCAGCGCCGGAGGCTCGCGATGGATGGACATGCGTTTTTCCACCTTCAGTTCTCCGCGTTCGTCGATGGGATCGCCGGTGACGTTCATCATGCGGCCCATAACGCCTTGTCCGACCGGGACGGAGATCGGTGCGCCGGTGGCGTTGACGACCATGCCGCGCTGCAATCCTTCGGCCGCGCCCATGGCGATGGTGCGCACCCAGTTGCCGCCGATGTGCTGCTGAACTTCGAGGATCAGCTTTTCTTTCAGTCCGCCTTCGGCCGGTTCAATCTCCAGCGCGTCAAAGATGGTCGGCAGACTGGCCACATCTTCAAATTCGACGTCAACGACCGGTCCAATAACCTGTACCACTTTTCCCTGGCTCATGTTCGCCTCTCTTCCCTGCAATTACTGTTTTTTAAAATCGGTTGATTAATCTGCCGCACTGTTGAGTTCGAGCAGTTCATTGGTGATGGCCGCCTGCCGCAGGTTGTTGTGAATCAGCTGCAGTTTGCCGTCCATATCCTCGGCATTATCGGTGGCCTGCTTCATGGAAACCATTCGGGCACTGTGTTCGCTGGCGCGCACCTCGCGCATGATCTGCAGCAGCTGATAGTCCAGGCTGCGCAGCAGGAGCGATTCATAAACGGTGTTTACGTTGGGTTCGAATTCGAACTCGGCAATACCCTTGATTCCCTTTTCCTGTTCTTCCATTTTCGTGCGCTTCAGCGAGTCCGGCATTCGGTCAAAAGATTCCTGCGTCTGTCCGACCGGGAGGAAGTGCCAGGTGAGCGGCTCCTGTTTGAAGGTGGATATGTAGTCGCTGAAAATGATTTCGGCGCTGTTGATCTCCTCGTCCAGGAAGAGCTGTGCGACAAAGCGGCAGACCATGCGGGCTTCGGAGAGCAGCGGCGGATCGCCGTAATCAAAGTCGACAATCAGTTCGCGGCCGGTACGCTGGATGAACTTCGCGGCCTTGGCGCCAATGGTGATGAACAGGGTGGTTTCGCGATCATATTTGGCAACCTCGCGAAATACGTTGGTATTAAGCGAACCGCACAGGCCCCGGTCGGTGCTTACGAGGATGACCATTTTCAGGCCGCCTTCGCGTGTTTCCATGAGGCCGTGCTCATAGGTTCCGATATGCCGGGTCACCTGGGCCAGAATGTCGGAGAGCATGTCGGCATACGGGATACCGCAGGTTGCAGCATCCTGGGCGCGTTTCATTTTCGAAATGGCAACCATCTGCATGGCCTTGGTAATCTTGGCCATGGAGCGGATCGCTTTAATGCGCTGCCGTATATCGCGTAAGTTTGCCATGATAGATCCGTTAAACCTGCTTGAACTCTGCCAGTACCGCTTCGAGCGCCGACTGGATTTCGGGGGTCACCTTACGTTCCGTTTTAATGCGCGGGAGCAGCTCGGCATTCTTGCGCCGGATAAAGTCCAGCCAGCGGTCCCGGGTTTCGTGCGTTTTTTCCACCGGGGAGTCGGCGAACACACCGTGCTGGGCGGCCCAAAGCTGGGCGACCTGATCTTCGACCGGAATCGGATTATACTGCGTCTGCTTGAAAAGCTCGGTGATGCGCTTTCCGTGTTCGATGAGTGCGACGGTCTTTGCATCGAGGTCGGAGCCAAACTGCGCGAATGCTTTCATTTCATAGTATTGCGCCAGCTCCAGCTTCACTTTGCCGGCCACCGATTTCATGGCCTTGGTCTGGGCGGCCGACCCGACGCGTGATACGGAAATACCGACCGACATCGCCGGACGAATGCCCTGATGGAACAGGTCGCTTTCCAGATAGATCTGGCCGTCGGTGATCGAAATCACGTTGGTCGGAATGTAGGCCGAAACGTCGCCGTTCTGCGTTTCAATGATCGGCAGCGAAGTCAGCGTGCCGCCGCCGTGCGCCTTCGAGAGGCAGGCGGAACGTTCGAGCAGCCGGCTGTGGAGATAGAAAATGTCGCCCGGATAGGCTTCGCGGCCGGAGGGGCGGCGCAGGACGAGAGACATCTGGCGGTAGGCGACCGCATGTTTGGAGAGATCGTCGTATACCAGCAGGGCATCCATTCCGCGGTCCATGAACCATTCGCCGATGGCGGTGCCGCTGAACGGGGCCAGATACTGCATGGCGGCGGAGTCGGCGGCGTTGGCGCATACGATGACCGTATATTTCAAAGCTCCGGTTTCTTCGAGCGCCCGCACCACCTGTGCGACACTCGACTGGCGCTGACCGATGGCCACGTAGACCGAGTAGACGGGGTGGACTTTGGTGTTCCCTTCCACTTCTGCTTCGCGGTTAAGGCGCGCCTGATTGATGATCGCGTCGATGGCGATGGCGGTTTTGCCGGTGGAGCGGTCGCCGATGATCAGCTCGCGCTGGCCGCGGCCGATCGGAACAACGGCGTCAACGGCGAGCAGGCCGGTCTGCAAGGGGGCGGCAACGGATTGGCGGCCGATGATGCCGGGGGCAGGGCGTTCAATGGGGTTCACTTCGGAGGTGTCGATCGGGCCCTTGCCGTCAAGCGGGCGGCCGAGCGGGTCGACGACGCGACCAAGCATGGCTCGGCCGCAGGGGATTTCGAGCAGGCGGCCGGTGGCGCGGACGGTCTGGCCTTCGCGAATGGTGTTGGCGTGGGAAAGCACGACGGCGCTGACGCTGTTTTCCTCGAGGTTGAGGGCCATGCCCATGATGCCGGCGCCGAAATCAATCATTTCATTGAGGCGAACGGTTCGCAGGCCTTCAATACGGGCGACGCCGTCGCCGATTTCCATGACCTTGCCGGTTTCTTCACAATGAGCGTCCGGGTGGAACCGCTCCAGGGTTTCTTCAATCTCTTTAACGATAGATTTCATGATTCGTTCGTCTGCCTTTCACTCCGAAAATTCAATGTTGCAGCAGGGTGTTCTGTAAAACTTCCAGTTGTCGTGCAAGGGTCCGGTCGGTAACGGTATAGCCCTGTTCCAATCGCAGTCCGCCGAGAAGGGAAGGGTCGACGCGGAACTCGATTCCGGTGCCCACGGTTTCGGCCAGCTGCTCCCGCTGCTCCGGAGAGAGCGGCTCGGCGCTGACCACATGAATCCGGGTGGACCTCAGATAGACTGCCAGTCGGTCAGACAGGCAACGCAGGACCGGCTCGGCGTCGCGGCCGATCCGCTGCTGCAGCGACCGGACCGCTTCCCGGATCCGTTTTGCATCCGGTACGCCGTTCTCTGAGACCGCAGCCCACAGCAGGCGCGCTTCGCGATGATGCTGGCGGGTCAGTTTCATGACTGCGGTTCCTTGGCCGTCGCGGTGGTCAGCTCGTCGATGGCCGACTGCAGCATCCGCTTCCGGTCGGCTTCCTGCAGGTTCATCTGGGTCAGCCGAGCTGTCAGTGAGACAATCATGGAGGCGATTTCACCGCGCATCTCGGTTTTGAGGCGGGCCTGATCAAGCTTCGCCTCTTCGCGGGCCTGAGAAAGCATTTCGGTGCCCAGAACTTCGCAACGCTGTTTTTCCTGATTGATCATCTCGGTCACGTGTGTTTTGGCCTCGGCGATCACCTGGTCGGCTTTTTCCTGAGCGGCCTGCAACACCTTGATGCGCTCTACTTCGACCGCCTGAAGTTCCTGCTGAATCCGGGCATTGCTGGCGGCGGCCTCATCGGCGGCACGCTGCCGCTCCGCGACGGTTTTCATGACCGTCTTGAATACGAATTTATTGAGGATCCACGCGATGATCAGAAACGCGATAGCCTGCGAGGTGAAGTCGTACCAATTGACCCCGAAGCGCTCAAACGGATTCGCTGCTGCCAGTGTTAAAAACATGGTCATAATGCTCCGTCAGCCTACGGGCTTATTTCAGGAAGATGGCGTAAAATACACAGGCTTCGGCAAACGCAATGGCCAGAATGGCCTGAACCATGATCTTGCTGCTTGCGCCGGGATTGCGACCGACCGCCATTACGGCACCGTATCCAATCAAACCTACGCCGAGCGCTCCGCCTGCCGCTGCAATACCAATATGAATTGAATCCATTTTATTCTCCTATTCGGGTTTGTTTATGACGCCTCCGGGCCTTTTTCCGGAGGGGTTTCTTTTTCTTCATGACTGCAAATCAACATGATGAAAACGGCCGAAAGCAAGGTGAACACCAGAGACTGAATCAGTCCGACCAGCACTTCCATCAGATAGAACGGTACCGGCAGCAGCCAGCTGAGCATCGGTACCTTGTGCATCATCGTCTCCAGTACCACTTCGCCGGCAAAAATGTTTCCGTAGAGGCGAAGCGCCAGAGAGAACGGGCGGATGAGAATGGAAAGCAGTTCCAGAAAACCGACGGCAAGAAAGACGATAACCATGACGAAATGCATGATGCCGGTGGCCTCGCCGCTGAAACCGAAAATGTGTTTGAGCAGGCCGACCGGGCCGTTGGCCTTCCAGGCCCAGATAAACCAGAAGACGAAGAAGAGCGCACCGAGTGCAAGGGTCGTATTGAGGTCGGCATTGACGCCGCGAAACAGCGGGGTCGTCACCATAAAGTGATGTTCGGCGTCGTGCCCCCAGCCGACGCTTCCTATACCCGGAAACAGCCCCAGCAGATTCGCGGTCAGGATGTACACGAAAAAGGCGCCCAATAACCAGAAGGTCCTGCGCGCCAGTTTCTCACCCATAATGTCAGCTAGGAAGTTGCTCAGGAATACAACGAGAGCTTCAACGGTGGCCGTAAAACGCGTGTTTTTCCCTGCCTTCATCTGAATGTGAAAACGAATCGCAGCAGCCAGCAGGACAAATGCGGCCAGCCAGCCGGTAATCATTGAGCTGGTAACCGGGACCTTGCCCACACTGAAAACCACCGGGGCATTCGGCGATAGTTTGTGCTCTTCCTGTTCGCCGTTTTCCACCGCTACTTTTTCTTCGAGGACGACCACCTGCTCTGCAGTGACCGGCTCGGCGGTGGAAATATCATCCGCAAATGCGGACGGAGAGAAGCAGAGTAAGAGCAGGAACAGGAACACCCGCACCCAGCGGGCCGGGTTGACGCCGCCGGCGAATCGATTCGTGGATGGAGCTTTGTTCATCGTTTAACTCTCCGAACCGATCAGCAGTTCATAAACGGTTTCAACGCTCTTGGCTTTCAGAATTTTTTTGCAGTTGTCGGGCGACTGCAGCAGACGGCTGATTTCAGCCAGGCATTTCATGTGCGGGCCGGACGTCGCCGCCGATGAAAGAATCAGAATAATGATTTTTGATTTCTGTCCGTCTGAACTTTTGAAATCGATCCCCTTTTTCTTCAGACCGACAGCCACCAGCAGGCGGTCCACGGATGCGGCCTTGCCGTGAGGAACCGCGAGGCCGTTTTCCAGACTGGTGCTCATTTTCTGCTCGCGCTCCATCACGACGCGCGTCGCCTCTTCAAGGTTTTTCAAGCGGTGCTTGGCATGAATCAAACCGATCAGCTCATGAATGGCGTCATCCCTTGTCTTTGCGGTCAGCTCCAGGCTGATGCATGCAGGGTCCAGTCCATCTTTTAAATTGCGATTCATTTCCGTTTCCTGATCAAACTGTTTCTGCCCGAAGGCAGGTTGTCGCGGCGTATACGATATTTGTGTATCGAAATGCAAAAAGATGGTGGGGGGTGATATAGATTCCGCGGTAACTCGTCAAGGGGTTTTAAAATAAACCTGCATTAGTTTTTTTCATTTTATCGGAAAAATGTCGTTGGAAATTTATTTCCACCCCATCCTGTAAGGCTGAAGTGCATGAAAGTACAAAAGTGTATCAATCTGGCTCTAAGCAACAAAGCCGCACCTCTTTGTCAGAAATGCGGCTCCGAAAATGCGTTTCAGCGTTGGATTTTAACGTTGTCAGCCGAGGTCGATAACGGGGCCTTCGACGACTTTCCACGGCAGACCGTATTTGTTGAGGTCTTCCATGAAGGGATCGGGATCCATCTGTTCAATATTGAAGACGCCTTCTCCGGACCACTTTTTTTCGATGATCATCTTTGCGCCGATCATCGCCGGAACGCCGGTCGTGTAGGAGATCGCCTGCGACTGAACTTCACGGTAGCACTCCTGATGGTCGCAGACATTGTACACGACGACGGTCTTCTTTTCTCCGTCCTTGATGCCGGTCACCTGACAGCCGATCCATGTCTTGCCCTTGGTGCGCGGGCCGAGCGATGCCGGATCGGGCAGGAGCGCGCGCAGGAACTGCAGCGGAACAATCTTGGTGCCGTTGAATTCCACCTCATCAATGCGGGTCATGCCGACGTTGCCGAGCACTTCGAGGTGCTTGAGATAATTATCGCCGAAGCTCATCCAGAAGCGGGCGCGCTTGAGGTGCGGAATATGCGTGGCAAGTGATTCCAGCTCTTCGTGGTACATCAGGTAAATATTGGGCGTCGCAATGTTTTCCGGAACCTCAAAGCGGTGCTTTACGGAGAGCGGATCGGTTTCGATCCATTCGCCGTTTTCCCAGTAGCGGCCTTTGGCGGTGACTTCGCGGATGTTGATCTCCGGATTAAAGTTGGTGGCAAAGGGATAGCCGTGGTCTCCGGCGTTGACGTCGATGATATCGATCGTGTGGATTTCATCGAGATAGTGCTTCTGGATGTAGGTGCAGAAAACGGAGGTCACGCCGGGGTCGAATCCGCTGCCGAGCAGGGCCATGATGCCGGCTTCCTTGAAGCGGTCCTGATAGGCCCATTGCCATTTATATTCAAACTTGGCGGTATCTTCCGGTTCATAGTTGGCGGTGTCGAGATAGTGAACGCCGGTTTCGAGGCAGGCATCCATGATGTGCAGATCCTGATAAGGAAGGGCTACGTTGATTACCAGGTCCGGGCCGAATGATTTAATCAGTTCCACCAGTTCCGGAACGTTATCCGCATTGACCTGCGCCGTCTTGATCGGACGCGGTAGCTGTGCCGCAATCGCATCGCATTTCGATTTGGTCCGGCTTGCGAGCATGATTTCAGAAAACACCTGCGGCAGGGACGCACACTTGTGAACCACCACGCCGCTGACTCCACCGGCGCCAATAATCAGAACCTTCGACATATCACTTCTCCCTTACAAATAGGATGGACCCGCGATTTCATGCCGGATAGACGAATTCCGGCCTTGAACAAAGTGCAACTATTTCGCACACGGGGGGCGGTGCGCCAATAAAATTATATGCCGATTGCGGCATTGATTGCTGACTGGATGCGTGCTGTGAGGATTTCAGCTGGTTCAAGTCCGATGGAGATGCGGATCAGGTATCGCGATGCGCCGGCCGCTTCCGCCCATTCGAGTTCATTATAGTGAGCGATCAGGGTGAACGGGCAGCAGAGGCTGAAGCTGGTTCCGAGGTTGGGGCCCTTGGTAATTTGCAGTGCATCGTAAACGGCTTCCGTGTGCGCCGCAGCATCCTTGAGGACGAAGGAGAGCAGCCCGCCGTAGCCGCCGTCGGAGCGTCGGAATAGATCGTAGCTTTCCCTGTCAGTGATCGACGGATAATAGACCGCTTCCACGGAGGGATGCTGATTCAGAAAATCGGCAACGGTCTTTGCCGTCTGATTGATCCGGGAAACTCTTTCGCGGCAGTCGCGCGAGTTGAGCTCCAGCTGGATAAGGTCATCCGGAAAGAGCGCTTCGGGCTCATGCAGTTCGGCGAGCTGCTGCCGGTATGCGCCGGAAAAAGGAGAGTCCGGATTAATAATCAGCGCCCCGCCCATGACATCGCCGGTGCCGGAGAAAAACTTGGTCAGGCTGATGGCGGTAATGTCGGACGCCGGCAGCGTGTGCTGGTTTATGCAGGCGCCGAGTGTTTCATCAATAATAATCGGGAAGGTGTGGGCATCGGCCAGTTCGCGCAGCTTCGGAAGATTGATGCAGGTCAGTAACGGATTGGTCGGGAATTCGCAGAAGAGTCCGCAGATTGACCGATCCTTCAGATCGGTCTCCAGTGCCAGCAGATCCTGTTCGTTTCCGCGCGGATAAAAAAGTGCGCCGGACCGGTTAAATTTATTCTGCAGTTTCAGGGTGTCGCCGTAGGGAAAAGCAAACTGGGCCGTTGGCGCATCCGGTCGCAGGTTGCAGGTTGCCAGATGTGCCGCATGGATGGCGGCCATGCCCGAACAGAACAGATAAACATGATCCGCCGAGGTGCCTGTAAAATCGGCGATGCGTTCACGAATCTTGCGCTCTTCAAAGCAGGTATCCACGGCTGGCGCTCCATTCAGCAGGGCTTCGGCACAGCGTGATGAGATGCCTTCTCCCGCATGCTGCCAATATTCCTTTGCATTCTCAGCGAGTGATTCCGGGTAGCTGATCAACATTGCGGAGCTGTTTTCAACGCTTCGCAGCTCGATTCGTTTGTTTGCGTTTTTTGAGGCCAAATAGGTTTTGCACCGTTCTGCGGCATTGCGGGTGGTGTAGATCTGGACGGCCTCGTCATTCGCGGTCCTGAACGTTTCAAAGGCCTTTGCCACCAGCGGGTGATAGAAGAACCGCGGGTAGCCCTGTCGCAGTTTCTGCATGGTTGCCGGATTCTGTTCCTCATAGCCGACAACATCCTGCCAGCGCGGCAGGCACATCGAGACGGCATGCGTCGTGTTCGGAACCGGTTTTCCCAGGTCCTCGGCGCGGCAGAGCGGATGGTTGCGTAAGGTTTCCTGCGGCATGGGACTATAGGTTATTTATGGCGGTTTGAAGGTCGGCGATCAGATCCTCGGCATCTTCGATTCCGACGGAGAAGCGGACGAGGCCATCGGTGATACCCACGGCTTCGCGTTCGGGTTTCGGGATCGAGGCGTGGGTCATCGAGGCCGGATGGCAGATCAACGATTCGATTCCGCCGAGGCTCTCGGCCAGCGAAAACAGCTTCAGGCCGGAGATGAGTTTGATCACCTGTTGATACAGAAGATTGAAGCGGACGGTGACGATGCCGCTGCCGCCTGTCATCTGTTTCCTGGCGACATCATGTTGTGGATGTGACGGAAGGAACGGGTAGCGGACGGTTTCCGTGCAATCAAGGCCTTCAAGAAATTCGGCCAGCTGCAATGCGTTTTCGGCGTGCTGCCGCATGCGGATGCCCAGCGTTTTGATTCCGCGCGAGATCAGCCAGCAGTCAAACGGCGAAGGGTTCAGTCCGATGGCCTTCTGGGAAAAAATCATTTTTTCATTCCATTCGGCCGAGTTGGTGCAGACCACGCCGCCCAGGCAGTCGGAATGGCCGTTGATGTATTTGGTCGTGCTGGATAGACTGAGATCCGCGCCGAGTGCGAGCGGATTCTGGAAGCAGGGAGACGCAAAGGTATTGTCGACCAGCAGCTCCGTGCCGGCGGCGTGGCAGGCATTGGCAACGGCTTCAATATCGATAATCTTCAGCATGGGATTGGTGGGTGATTCAATCCAGACCAGCGCCGGTTTCTGTTTGCCGATCTCGGCATAGTTCGCCGGATTGCTCAGGTCGACATAGCTGATGGATATGCCGAATTTTTTGAAAACACGGTCATAGATGCGATAGGTGCATCCGTAAATGTTTTCCTCTGCCAGAACATGGTCTCCGGAAGCGAGGGTGGAGATTACGGCGGTAACCGCCGCCATGCCGCTGGAAAACACCGTGGCATATTCGGCCTGTTCGAGATGAGCAAGCGTCGCGCCGAGGCGGTCAAAGGATGGGTTTCCGGAGCGGGTATAGTCATATCCTCGCGTTTGTCCGGGTTCCATCTGGGCAAAAGTGGATGTGAGATACGGCGGAGGAATGACGGCTCCGGTTGCTTTATCCGGTTCCTGTCCGATGTGTATGGCAGCGGTGTTGAATTTCATATAATACCTAGTCGATCACAATTTAAGGAATTTAGTTCCTTAAGCTAGCGCATGGATTCAGATTCGTCAAACCCGGCTTAGCGTTCGAAGTAGGTGTATCCGCGCATTCCGTCTTCGTAGGCATCCATGATGCGCTTACGTTCTTTCGGGGAAATGCGTTTGTTCTGTACCGCGTCTTCAGCCAACTGCCGAATCTTGCGGATCATGCGTTTGGGATCATACTCAACATAGGTGAGGACGTCGGCCACGGAGTCGCCTTCAAGCTCGCGGGTAAACTGAAGGTTGCCTTCGTAGTCCACCTGAACAGTGACAACGTTGGTGTCGCCGAGCAGGTTATGCAGGTCGCCGAGGGTTTCCTGATAAGCGCCCACCAGAAAGACGCCGAGGTAATACTCCTTGTCCGTCAGGTTATGCAGCGGCAGCGTGTCGCGGGTCGTGTATTGGCCGACAAAATGGTCGATCTTTCCATCGCAGTCGCAGGTAATGTCGGCCAGAACCACTTCGCGGGTCGGTTTTTCCTTAAGCCGGTGGATCGGCATGATCGGGAAGAGCTGATCGATGGCCCACACGTCCGGCAGGGATTGGAACAGGCTGAAATTACCGTAATAGATGTCCGCCAGCATGGAGGAGAGTTTGCGCAGTTCCTCCGGCACGAACTCCATCTCCTTGGTCAGCGCGTTGATCCGTGTGACGATGTGCCAGAAAATTTCACCCGCAAGCGCCCGTTCGCGCAGGGTCATGGAGCCGCGTTTGAAGCGCTGGTGAATTTCATCACGGTAGTAGAATGCATCGTGGAAGCATTCCTGCGCATTCCTGGCATCCAGCACATCCACCACCGCCATCAGGTTCTGCAGCAGTTCATGGGCGTCTTCATCCAGTTTCTTCGGCAGTTCGTCGATTTCAAAGCGGCTCTCGTCGAGAATGTTGAAAAGCAGGATTGAATAATATGCCACGGTGGCGCGGCCGGATTCCGTGACGATATCCGGATGAGGGACTTCCACTTCGTCCAGCGTGCTGACGACGTTTTCAATAATGGCGGCGCAATATTCGTCCAGACCATAGTTTCGGCTGGAGGAGGAGTCGGAATGCGATCCGTCGTAGTCCACCGCCAGACCGCCGCCCAGGTCGAGAATGCCCATCGGAGCGCCTTCGTTGACCATTCCGATGTAGACCCGGCAGGCTTCCACCACGGCCTCGCGGATATCACGCACATTTGGGATCTGTGATCCAACGTGGTAGTGAAGCAGCTTAAGGCAGTCGAGCATCTCCTTTTCGCGCAGGGTATCGATCAGGTCGCACACCTGCGAAGGATTGAGCCCGAAAACACTGCGCTCGCCGCCGGACTCATTCCAATGCCCGGAGGCCTGGGTGGAGAGTTTGAGGCGTACGCCGATGATCGGGCTGATGTCGAGTGTCTGGGAACGTTCGATAATCAGTTCGAGTTCAGAAGGATTTTCCACGACGAAGACGCACTGAATGCCCATCTTGCGGGCATAAAGCCCCAGATCGACAAACTCGGCATCCTTGTAGCCGTTACAGATCAGGTAGGCTTCGGTGTCGTGCATATAGGCCAGCGCCGCAATCAGTTCCGGCTTGCTGCCGGCCTCAAGGCCGTGATGGTAGCGGGCGCCGAACTTGGTAATCTCTTCAAGCACCTGCTGCTGCTGGTTTACCTTGATAGGGTAGACGCCTCGGTAACGGCCGTCATACTCAAAATCGGCAATCGCCTTGGCAAAGCTTTCGTGCAGTTTCTGGATGCGGGAGTCAAGAATGTCGCTCAGGCGCAGCAGCACCGGCATATCAAGGCCGCGGTCATCGAGTCCGTCGATAATCTTACGGAGGCTGACGCCTACGCCGTTACCGTGCGGATGAACCATGACCTCACCTTTGCGGGACACGCTGAAGTAGTCGGCCCCCCAATTGTTGATCCCGTATAACTCGGCCGAATCCTCGACCGTCCAAGCTGTAGTGTCGTTTTTCAAGGGGGTCCGTATAGGATCTTGGGGGCGGTAATGAAAGTAATTTTTAAGAAAACCTTGCCGGGAGTCCGGAAAACAGGGGTGGCAAATGGGTAATTGAATGCGCTTATGTGTTGCCTTTTAGACGCTTTTCATGGAAGTTCCGCGGCAATTATCTGGAGTTTGTTCGATGAAATACGTGGTATTGGTTGGAGACGGAATGGGCGACTATCCCGTCGACGCACTTGGAGGAAAAACACCGTTGCAGGCGGCGATGGCCCCGACAATCGCAAAAATCGCCGGACTGGGTGAAACCCGTCTGGTGCAGACGGTTCCGGAGGGCATGCCTCCCGGAAGCGATGTGGCCAATCTGGCCCTGCTCGGCTATGACGCGGCAAAGAATTATACCGGTAGGGCTCCGATCGAGGCCGCCGGCGCCGAAATTCCGATGACTCCGTCCGATGTGGCATTCCGCTGTAATCTGGTGACGGTGCTCGATGGAATCATGGATGACTATTCCGCCGGACACATTACCACGGAAGAGGGACGGGCGCTGGTTGCGTCGGTCCAGGAACGGCTGGGGAGGGAAGGGCTGACCTTCCATCCCGGCGTGCAGTACCGCCACCTGCTGGTGTGGGACGGCGGCCCGGCGGAGTGCGCATGCATGCCGCCGCATGAAATTGCCGACAAGCCGGCGGAGGAACATCTTCCGGCGGGAGGTCGGCAGGATGAGATCCGCGAGCTGATGGAGTTGTCAAAAGAGGTGTTTGCGGACCATCCGGTTAATCGGAAGCGTATTGCGGAAGGAAAAAAGCCCGCAACGCAAATCTGGCTGTGGGGGCAGGGAAATGCCATGCAGCTGGAATCATACAAGACCCTCTACGGTTTGGGCGGCGGCGTGATTTCTGCCGTCGACCTGCTGAAGGGGATTGCAAAACTGGCCGGTTTGGAAGCGCCCGATGTGGAAGGTGCGACCGGCTTCCTGGATACAAATTACCAGGGCAAGGTAGATGCGGCGCTGGAGATACTGGAGCGCGAAGATTTTGTCTTCATCCATATCGAAGCGCCGGATGAATGCGGGCACATGGGTGACGCACAGAAGAAGACATTCGCGATCGAGGAATTCGATGCGAAGGTATGCGCGCCGGTTCTCCAGTGGCTGGAGGATCGCGGCGAGGCGTATACGCTGCTGCTGTGTACGGATCACCGTACGCCGGTTGCTCTCAAGGGGCACACGGCCGAGCCCGTTCCCATGGCGGTCCTGACGGGCCCGGTGGGGGAAAATGATGCGCAGGCTGCGTTTGATGAAGAAATGAACGGCGGTGCCGTTCAATGCATGGCCTGCGAATGGATACAGGAAATACTAACAGCATCATCCGATCGATGATGGAAGAGTGGATTTTGGAACAGTGACCGTTTGAATGTGCCGATGGAGGCCGTAAAAACAACCCATTTTAGAAAGACAGAAACCATATCCACTCTTCCAGTCCCTTTCGGATGCGAAAGGAACCTAAGTTGAGTCTAATCAAGAAAATCGCTTCCGTGTTCGGCAAAAAGGACGGGTCGAAAAAGAAGGAAGCTCCTAAGCAGAAGAAGCAGTCGTCCGACGATCAACAGAAAAAATCGGTTCAGCCGCATCAGGAAGAGTGGCGGCCCGGACAGAAGAAAACCACGCGCAAACCGCGGCCGGATGGAAAGCCGCGTGCCCAGCAGGCCCGTAAAAAGGCGCCGGCAAAATCCGGCCCGCAGGACGATAAGCCGCAGGGCGAGCGTAAACCCCGGCCGCCGCGCAATAAAAAGGGCGCTGATGAGCCGTTGGTTCTGACGCCGGAAGAGCAGGCGCGGATGAATGACTTCCGTCCGGAAGAGGAAGACCGCCGCCGTGCGTATGAGTATCAGCTCCGCGTGGAAAAAGGGTTGGTGCCGAAGTCGGACCGGTCGCCGCGTGGGCAGCAGCGCATGCCGCGTACCGAGAGCGGAGGAAAACCCCGGCAGGAGCGCAAGCCGCGTGACGAGGAGAATCAGTTTAAGCCGTTGCCTAAGCGGGAGCCGAAACCCCGTGCCGAAGAGACGCCGTGGGATGCCTCGGAATTTCAGGTGGAGCCGCAGGAAGGAAAGATCCGCTTCCATGATCTGGAGCTGCATTCCCGCTTGATGCACAGTATCTATGCATTGGGCTGGCAGTATGCCACGCCGATTCAGGGAGAAATCCTGCCCGGAACGCTCAAGGGCAAGGATATGGCCGGCCGCGCCCAGACCGGTACCGGTAAAACCGCCGCCTTCCTGATTTCAATCATCAACCACTGTCTGAACAATCCGTTGCCCAAGCAGAGCATCGGCTGTCCGCGGGCCTTGATTATTGCGCCGACGCGCGAGTTGGCCATGCAGATCGGACTGGACTCCGAGGGCCTCAACCGGTTCACCGGACTGCGTACCGTCGTGCTTTACGGCGGCATGGATTATAATAAGCAGCAGCGCGACCTCGAAGATGACATCGTGGATATCGTCGTGGCCACGCCGGGCCGACTGCTCGACTTTGCGCAAAAGAATGTGGTTAAGCTTAATTTCACCGAGATCATGGTGATCGACGAAGCCGACCGCATGCTGGATATGGGTTTCATTCCCGATGTGCGCCGCATTATCTACAAAACCCCGCCGAAGGAAAAGCGTCAGACTGTGCTGTTCAGCGCCACGCTGACCGACGAAGTTATGCGCCTCGCCGCGGCCTGGATGGTTGATCCGGAACGCATCGATATCGAGCCGGAACAGGTGGCAGTCGATACGGTGGAGCAGAAGGTCTATATTGTGACGGACGACCAGAAGTTCCAGCTGCTCTTCAATATTATCAGGCACGACCAGCCGGAACGCATCATTATCTTTACCAACCGTCGCGATCAGGCGGAACGGCTTTCCGAAGATCTTGATCGCTATGGGCACAAGTGCGAGATGCTGTCCGGCGCCGTTACCCAGAAAAAGCGCATGCGCATTCTCGACGATTTCAAAGCCGGCAAGGTCAAGGTGCTCGTGGCTACTGATGTCGCCGGACGCGGGATTCATGTTGATGGCCTGAGCCATGTGGTGAACTTCAATATTCCGGAAAATCCGGATGACTATGTCCATCGTATCGGTCGTACCGGCCGCGCCGGCGCTTTGGGGCAGTCGATCACCTTTGCCTGCGAGATGGAATCGTTCGAGCTTCCGAAGATCGAAGAACTGCTCGGCATGGAGCTGAAATGCACCATGCCGCCGGAAGAACTGTTTGAAGAGCTTCCGCCGGCGCCGCCGCGTCAGCGCAAGCCGCGCTCCGGAAACGCCGGAGGCAACCGGCAGGGTAGCGGACATCGTCCGCATGGCGGCCATAAGCGCCCGAACGGTGGACAGCGCCGCAGCAGCGGTGGAAGCCGGCCGCCGCGTAATAAACCGGAAGGCAGCTAATACCGTTTACAGTTAGGTTTCAGGATTTTGTTTTTGCAGGCGAGACGCCCTCGGTACGTATCGCCGCCGGCCCGGCGGCCTTGAAAATCCAAAAACCTATCAATCATTGGTATACGTCATAAAAAGCCGCCCTTGACTGTGGCGGCTTTTTTGTTATTCGCTTGAGCAGCAATGGCGTTTTGGGAAGAACTGCAACCGCATTCCAATAGCAGGCGGGCCGCCTGCGGTACGTATCGAAGCCGTCCCGGTTATTCAATGCGGCCACGATTTTCCTTGTTTTGCTCTAAAAGATTCGTCCGGGATGGCGGCTTTTGAATCGTGCTCGGGTGGGTTCCTCTTTTTCCTTTTGTTGTGCAGGCGCCGTTTCTGTCGAGGACGTTTCTTCTTTTGCGCTCTCCTCGTCGGTCTGCAGGGGCATCACAAGGCCTCCGGCGCCCTTTAGGACGTCGGCGGCAAAGCCGGTGGTTTCTCCGACAGCACTGATCATGGTGTCGTAGAAGGTATCGATCACCTTGGTAGAGGCCTCAATCGGTGTTGTGCCGCCTTTTTCCTTGCCGATGTCCTTAAGCTCGATTCCGGGCAGGGGAATGGGCGGTGTGGCCGGGGCGATCGACAGCTTGGCCTGTACGGAGCTTTTGGTAATCAGTACACGGTCGATGATGACGTTCTTTCCGGATTCTGTCGTTTCCGGCTCTTTACCTCCGTTGTCCGGCTCGGATTCCGTTTTGGCCACGGCGGCCTGTTCAATCGCCTTCTGGAGCGCCTTGATATTGTCGATGAGGATCTGGCGTTCATAGCGGACCTTCGGTCGTGTGATGGTCAGGTCGTGGATCAGGATGGTTTCGGTCTGAACGGATTCCGGATCGAGCTCGCAGTGGAGCGATTCCAGCCGCATCAGCTTCCGACGGGTAAAGTCGGGCGGGTTGGCCAGTTCCAGGTTGTTGATATCGATCATGCCCTGCATCGGCAGGATCGTCAGGTTTTGAAAGCCGAGAATCTGGACCGGAGCATCGGGTGCGGTTTCGGCTTCCTCCTCTTCAGAGCTGCTGAAAATATTCAGCTTTTCGAGTGACAACATGTTCAACGGGTTCAGATCGGTCAGGCTGATCGACCAGATCGGCTCATTGGTCGAGACCGGTTCCTTCAGGTTGATTGCAAAGTTGCTGACGACCAGCTCATTCAGGATAACCGGCTGTTCGGAGAGCGGAATCGGGGCGGCTGTTTCATCCGGAAAACCTTGGTCTTCTTCGACCGGTTCTGCGGGGGCTGTTTGGGCGGATGGAATAAATGCTGCCAGCTTGTTTTGCAGTGCAACCGCGTTGCCGCTCTCTTCGGTCTGTTCCAGATTGATCAGCGGTGCGTCTATCGCGATGCGATCGATCTGCAGTTGCCCGCCATAGAGTGTGTCCGGCTGTAATATGACGTCGATCTGCGCCACCTGAAACAGGTTGTTGGTGCTGAAACCTTCCGGATTAGGTACGGAGAGGGCCTTAACCGAAATTGTTCCGTCAATCAGTCGGACATTGATCGACGCGATGCCGGCCAACAGGGTTTCCGTTTTTGCTCGGTCTGATGCGCTGTCGAGCAGCCGGAGCTGAATATCGTCGATTGTCAGGTTATGGAGTGCAACCGGCGGTCGAGCCGTTTCATTTTCGTCCGCGGTCGCCGGCATTTCATCTGACGGAGCTTCGGCGGATCCGGCCCTCTCGACGATATTATCGGCCAGCTTCATGATTTCGCTGAGCGTATCGGTAGTTTCATTGTGTTCAAGGTAGGCGTAGGGGTTGGAAATCTTAACGTCCAGAATCGATAGCGTGTCGGAATAGAGGCTCTCCGGTTCGATGAGAACCTCGATCCTATCCAGTGTAAACAGATTCGGCAGTTCAAGCCCGGCCGGATTGCTGATGTGAAGATTTCTGAGCGTCACCAGTCCGTTGGTCATGCTCAGCGTCAGCGATTCCAGTCCGGCGTCAATGTCGAGATCCGGATTGTGTGTGTTGGCCAGATACATCTGTGCCTGGCTGATCTCCATGGACTCAATCCATACCGCTTTTGAAGGTGCCGCTTTTTCGGGCTGCTCCGGCTCGGTTTTGAGCGGTTTCTTCTCTGCGCCCAGATAGGCTTCTATGCTGAGGATAAACCGGGCAATGTTATCCGTAGCCTCATTCTGCTCGTAGACAAATGCAGGGCTGTCGATCCATATCCGGTGAACCAGCACCGTATCTGAAAATACGGATCCGGCATCAAACGCAATATCCAGCTCCTTCACGGAAACCGCATTGGTCCGGCCGAATGCGTCGTGGTTGGCAATCGAAAAACCTTCCATATGAAAAGTCCCCCGGCGGGGATTGATCTCCAGCACCTCGATCTTCAGCGCGGTTCCAAGCGCCTTCGAACCCACATGCTCCACCGCCAGCTTGACCGTCGGTCCCAGCCAGAGGAAAAAGATACACACTAGGATGAGCAGAAGAATCAGGAGCAGTCCCGTCACGATGCCGAACGCTTTTTTAACTTTCCCAGCCATTTCATCACCTCGCAGATTCACAATGCGGATGATAGGGAAATCGCTGATCATCTAGAAGTCTTTGGTCGCGCTAATTACGGTCGGTCAGGACATAAAAATCGCCCTCTTGGGGAGGGGGCAATTTCAGGTATAACTTTTTTAATTTACCGCTTGCACGCCTTTGGGGGCATCGGTATCTTCCACATCCTCTTTTCAACCGCTGCTCGGGTGGTGAAATTGGTAGACACGCAAGGTTGAGGGCCTTGTGGGCGTTATAGCCCGTGTGGGTTCGAATCCCACCCCGAGCACCAAATATGCAGGAGCCGCGAAACACATCGCGGCTTTTTGATTTTTGGCTCTCCTCCCATTGCGGAGCATGGTCTTTTTCTATCTGGCAAACAGTATCTGAAAGAAAGTCGCTCTGCCCATTGATTGCTGGATTTCCGAGTGGCATACTGTCCCGCACTTGATTTGTCTGGGAGCAAAGGGTGGGGCAATGTCTATAAAATATGAAATTCCGGATTCTGAACCTTCCAAGGTTAAGGAGGGAGATATTGAAGAGGCATTTATCCAGACGCTGATAAAGCTCAAGTATACCCATCGCCCCGATATCCATACCCGCGAAGCGCTGGAAAATAATTTCCGCGAAAAATTCCAGCGGCTCAATGCCGTCACGCTGACCGACAGTGAGTTTGCCCGCCTGCTTGATGAGATTATTTCACCGGATGTCTACAAGGCTGCGGAGACACTCAGAACGCGCAACAGTTTTGAGCGCGATGACGGCACACACCGCTCCATTTTACCCTCGTGAACATAACCGATTGGTGCAAAAACGATTTTGAAGTCATCAGCCAGCTGCGCATCAACACCCGCAACAGCTTTCAACGATACGACGTAATTCTGTTGATCAACGGTATTCCCTGCGCGCAGGTCGAGCTGAAAACACTCACCATCAGCCCGCGCCGCGCGATGCAGCAGATTGTCGATTACAAAACCGACCCCAGCAACGGCTGCACCAACTCGCTGCTCTGCTTCATGCAGCTCTTCATCGTCAGCAACCGCACCAACACCTATTACTTTGCGAACAACAATACAACCTGGCGCGGATGAACATGCTGCTGCACGGGGTGAAGGATGCCGAGTTTGAGATTTTTCACGGCGACACGCTGGATAATGAGTGGGATCTTTTCCGCGAGCAGAACCCGGCCAAAAAACCGAAGTTTGACGCCGTGGTGGCCAACCCGCCCTTCAGCCTGCGCTGGTCGCCCGGCGAGGAAACGGGCAAGGATGTGCGTTTCAAGAGCCACGGCGTTGCCCCGAAATCGGCAGCCGACTTTGCCTTTCTGCTGCACGGGTTTCACTATCTGAAGGATGACGGCGTCATGGCGATTATCCTGCCGCACGGCGTGCTGTTCCGGGGAGGCGTGGAAGCTCGAATCCGCAAGAAGCTGCTCGACGACAGCTGCATCGACACCGTGATCGGACTGCCCGCCAACCTGTTCTATTCGACCGGCATTCCGGTCTGCATCCTGGTACTGAAAAAATGCAAGAAGCCCGACGATGTCCTCTTCATCAATGCCAGCGAGCATTTTGAAAAAGGCAAACGCCAGAACCAGCTGACCAAAGACCACATTCAAAAAATCATCGACACCTACATTGAGCGCCCAGAGGAACCCGTCGAGCGCTATGCCCGCCGCGTGGGCATGGATGAAATCATCGAGAACGACTACAATCTCAACATCACCCGCTACGTCAGCACCGCCGAGGCGGAACCCATCATCGATCTCCGAAAAACCCACGACGCCATCGTCGCGGCGGACAAAGACATCCACACAATGACCGCAAAGCATAATGAATTTCTAAAGCAGCTGGGCCTGCCCACTTTGCCTGCAGAGCATCCGGAGAAATAGTACTCTTTAGTTATCGGACCTTTTTCGGGGTTCTGGCGATATTGCTATTTTCCTGATGGGTGCGATTTTCCACTCAGTACTCTTAATGAGGGATGTTTATGACTGCGCTATTGAAAGAAATTGAAGAAAAAGCCAGCGAACTTTCTGTTTCCGAGCGGGAGCTGCTTGCCAGCCACCTTTTTCAAAGCGTCCATAATTGCGAATTGTCCGAGCTTGAATCCGAATGGCTGGATGTGGCCGAAATGCGTTTTAATGCGCTCATGGATGGCAGTGACAAGGGCATTGAAGAAACGGAGTTTTTCAACCGGTTCGGTATCCGTTACTGGAAAAACCACTGATTGGATCAACTGCTCATTCCCAGAGCCAGTTTTGCGAGATCTGATTCCAGTTTGCCGGGGCCTGCTGGCTGGACGGTAGACACGGAGTCAAAATATTCGCCGGTCCGGGCGACCAAGGTTTTGGCAGCATTCATTCCTCGCGTCCGTTCCCGCTTCCTCGCATATCAGGCCAGTAAATCAGGTTGAAAACTGAGGGAGGGGTGTTATTTTAACATTCGCTTATATCGTAAAATAATGACTGCGGTTATTTCAATGGATGAAACAAGGGCTATGAAAAGAGATCTTCCAGGAAAGTATGTCACCGTTTCTACGGTTGGAGGGCCCGTAAAAGCATTTGTTCCGTCACCGCTGCCTCCGGTTCCTCCGATTGAATGGACTCCCGCGTTACGTGAAAAGTTTGATGCGGCTTTGCTTGCTTTGGGGCGGCTGGACAGTGTTTCGCTGTTGCTCCCGGATACATCGCTATTCCTTTACATGTATATCCGCAAGGAGGCGGTTCTTTCGTCCCAGATTGAAGGAACGCAATCATCACTTTCCGATTTGCTGCTTTTCGAACTGGAACAACAGCCTGGCGTTCCGCTGGATGATGTTCTGGAGGTGAGCAATTATGTTGTGGCCTTACAGCATGGCTTACAGCGGTTGGGGGAGGGATTTCCGCTTTCGCTTCGATTGCTTCGGGAAATGCATGTTGAATTGTTGGCGAAAGGTCGAGGGAGCGATAAACAGCCGGGTGAATTCCGGAAAAGTCAGAACTGGATCGGTGGAACCCGTCCGGGCAACGCCTCGTTTGTTCCTCCTCCACCGGAAGAGGTCATTCACTGCATGGGTGACCTTGAGCTTTTTCTTCACGATAAACCGGAACCTACCTCTGTCCTGCTGAAAGCGGCGTTGGCTCATGTTCAATTTGAAACCATTCATCCGTTTCTTGATGGCAATGGACGTTTGGGGCGGTTGATGATTACGTTGTTGCTATGCTCTGAGAACGTTTTACAGGCTCCGATGCTATATCTCAGTCTCTATTTTAAGACTCATCGGGCAAGGTACTATGAGTTGCTGGATTTGGTGCGGCATACGGGAGATTGGGAAGCTTGGCTTGAATTCTTTGCCGAGGCTGTGGCGGAAACGGCGACACAGGCTGTTGATACCGCTCAGCGACTGATGAAGCTGTCGGTGGGCGATACGGAGAAGATTCACGGTCTTGGCCGAGGGGCGCCATCAGTTCACCTGGTACATCGTGCATTGCTGGAACGTCCGATAGCTTCACCGTCATGGTTGTCAGAGAAAACCCCTCTGGCTCCGGCTACAGTAAACAGCTGTCTACAGCAACTGGAGACGCTGGGTATTGTTCGGGAAATTACCGGGCGGAAGCGCGACCGTCTGTTTGCTTATTCGGAATATGTTGCGGTCATGAATCAAGGAACAGAACTTTAGGATCATAATCCGTTGATGAGGGTGTCGGCTTCGCGGAGGAGGATGCGGGCGAACAGCCAGTCGAACCAGAATCCGTAGGATCCGTCGCCCATGTCAAAGTTGTTCGCGATGTGCTCGTCGATCATTTTCCGTCCGGGTTCCAGGGTGGTTCGGGCCAGTTCCTTGTTGCCCTGCCGGTCGTAAGCCATGGCCTGAATGACCCGTGATGTGGCGTTGCGGGCCGGGTTGAATGCCCTGAGTGACCGGCTTCGTTCGCACCAGAGTTCGGCCGATGGATAGTCTTCGTTTCGGTATGCTGAAAGTGCCAGTGAGATGCAGCGCCATGCCTGCATAATATTTGTGACCGGTTCCTGAATCGTGCCCGCCGCGAGGTCCGCAAAGGGCTGGAGCTCTTCCATGATATGCTGGTCGGCGGGCAGCAGCAGGCTGATCTTCAGGGTTCGTTCTGCAAAAACCGGATCCTCTGTTCCTTTGTAGCGGGCAATGGCGGCTTCGCGAAATTTTTCATACCCCAGATAATCGCCGCGTTCGATCAGGATCGGTCCGGCCTTGAGCAGATCTTCCGTGATGGCCCACGAGTTGTCCATGATGTCCACCTTCAGCAACAGGTCAAAACGCTCGGCGGCCTGCGCCCAGCGGCCCTGCAGCACATGCCACTCGCCCAGCTCGCGGAGTACTTCTTCCGTTTCGAGGGATGGTGTCAGCTCGGAGGTGATGGATTCGACCAGGTTGTCGGCTTCCTTCATTTGCTCCCGGCCGATCAGAAAGGCGGCATGGGCAATGCGTTCCCTGTCTTCGGCGGCAATGCGCAGGCGCGTCTGCTGATGTTCGGCAAGAATAGCCCGTTTCCGGACCTGTCGTTCTTTGATGAGCAGGATGCTGGAGGTTCCGAGTCCGGCGATCAGCGCGAGGACCAGTGCGATAAGATAGGCGAAGGTCAGCTTATTCCGGCGCACCAGTTTGCGCAGGCGGTAAATGCGGCTTGGCGGGCAGGCCAGCACCGGTTCGTCGTTGAGGAAGTGTTCGATATCCACGGCCAGAGCGCTGACGGTTTCATAGCGCCGCTCCCGATCTTTTTCCAGCGTTTTGATGATGATCCAGTCCAATTCGCCGGCCAGCAGGGACGCCAGTTTTTCAGGATCCGTGCTTCGAAATGCAGCTTGTTTTCCGAGTTCGGCGGCCGCGAAGTTTTTGACCCTGACGGAAGGACGCAGCGGATCGCGTTCGCGCAGGATGCGGCACATTTCGTCGATGCCGGACTGCATCAGTTCCTTCTGGTCGAAGGGCGGGACGCCGGTGAGCAGTTCATAGAGCAGGGCACCCATGCTGTAGATGTCGCTGCGTGTATCGATTTCAATCTGCACAAGGTTGGTCTGTTCCGGACTCATGTAGGCGGGCGTGCCGATCAATGGTCCCATCATGGTGTTGACCGTTTTATCGGTCAGCATGTTTTCCTCGGTGGCCTTGGCGATGCCGAAGTCGATCACGACCGGACTCGGTTTCCCGTTGCGCGAGGCGATCAGCACGTTGGACGGCTTGATGTCTCGGTGAATGATTCCCTTCTGATGGGCATGCTGAATGGCGTGGCAGATCTGGATAAAGAGTTCCAGCCGATGGCGGATGCCGATTTTATTTTTATCGCAGTAGGTCGTGATTTTTTCGCCATGTACGAGCTCCATGGCGAAGAAGGGGCGACCTGAATCGGTTTCACCGGCATTGAGTACGCGGGAAATATTGGGATGCTCCATCATAGCCAGTGCCTGCCGTTCCGCTTCGAAGCGGGCAATGACGCTCTTGGTATCCATGCCGGACTTGATGATTTTCAGGGCCACCTGACGACGGACCGGCCGGGTTTGTTCGGCCAGATAGATGTTGCCCACGCCGCCTTCGCCGATTTTCCGGAGCAGCCTGTAGTTTCCGATTTCCTTGCCGACCTCGTCGTCATCGGGAAATCCGGCGCCGGACCCGGGAATAAGCTCCGGATCGTTCGCAAATGTGGTGGCGATTTCCGATGCGGTGAAGCGCGTCGGATTCCGATCCATGAAAAACTGTTCGGCCGGCTGTTCCAGGCCGAGCAATCGGTTGACTTCCGCTTTCAGCTCCGGATTCCCGGCACAGGATGAATCGATATATTCGAGCTGCTTTTGCGGATCTTCGATTTCCAGGCTGGCAAAATAGATCCGGTCGGCCTGTCTTGACCGTTTCTTTTTGGGATCGGATTCACCGCTCATTCCTGATCCATCTGCTCGTTGAGTTGCTTATAGAGCCAGGCCCGGGCGCCGGCCCAGTAGCGGCCGACGGAACTCTGGGCGATGCCCATGGCCTCGGCCACTTCCAGGTTGGTCATGCCGCCGAAATATTTCATGACGACGATCTTTGCGAGCTTCGGGTTTACCCGTTCCAGCTGCTTCAGAGCATCATCGACTGCCAGAATCAGGTCATCCGGCTCCGGTGACGATATTTCCAGTTGATCGAGGTCGATCCGTTCACGATTTCCTCCTCGCTTTTTCCTGCCCTTTTTTCGGGCGTGGTCGATCAGGACGTTGCGCATGGCCGTGGCGGCCGACGCGAAAAAGTAGGAGCGGTTCTGCCAGGTCCGGTCGTTGTCGTCCACCATGCGCAACCAGGCTTCGTGGACCAGCGCCGTCGGCTGGAGCGTGTGGTCGGATGACTGGTTGGCCATGCGGGCATAGGCGAGTTTTCTCAGCTCGTCATAGACGAGCGGGAGGAGGGCGTCTGCCGAGCTCTCATCACCCCGGGCCGCTGAATGCAGGATCTGGTTAAAATCATTCATTGAGCGACTACATATAAAACCCGGCGCGACAGGGCGCAATTCCAAAGCCATTCAATGGTAGCGGCCCATTTTTCCCCGTCGCTGGATTTTTTGGAGAATTATGAGATAGTCCGAGGTGTGATGCCGTATTAGTTGAATGGAGTGCCGGAGCGATGATGACCGGGCCTTCTCAGTTGCCGGCTTTGGCTTGATTTTTTTGCAGGCGGGACGCCTGCGGTACAGGTTGCAGGTTGCAGGCGGGACGCCTGCGGTACAGGTTGCAGGCGGGACGCCTGCGGTGCAGGTTGCAGGCGGGACGCCTGCGGTACAGGTTGCAGGCGGGACGCCTGCGGTACAGGTTGCCTGCGGTATGTATCACAAAATATTACTGAAGAAGGTATGAGAGGCTTGTTTGCTCCGGATCAACTTTTCTTAAACAGGAGATAGATGATGAAAATGAAAATCAGTCCGTTTGTAATGCTCGGCATCCTGCTTGCCAGTTCCGGCAACGCGGCAAACCCGATCATTACCGAGCAGTTTACGGCCGATCCGGCGCCGATGGTTTATAAAGACAAAGTTTACCTGTATGTCGGTCAGGATGACGGCGATGGCAAGTGGTATCATATGCCGCGCTGGCGGGTTTATTCGTCCAGCGATATGGTCACCTGGAAAGATGAAGGCGCACCGCTGGAGCCGTCTGATTTTTCATGGTCGACCGGAGGCGCTACCTCCTGGGCGGGGCATGTGATCGAAAAAAACGACAAGTTTTACTGGTTCATCACCTGCGATCACGCGGCGGTGCATGGCAAGGCGATCGGCGTGGCCATCGCTGATTCTCCGACCGGACCTTTCAAAGATGCGCGTGGCTCCGCGCTGATCACCAACGATATGACCACGGATAAAACCATCCGGGTTAAAACCTATGACAAGGAACAGAAAAAAGAGGTTACCACCTGCGGCGTTAATATCAGCTGGGACGACATTGACCCGGCGGTGTTTATTGATGACGACGGAACCGCCTGGCTCTTCTGGGGCAATCAGCGCTGCTACTATGCCAGGCTGAAGGACAACATGATTGAGCTCGACGGAGATATTCATGTGGTTCCGGAATCGCAGCTCGGCCGCTTTACCGAAGCGCCCTGGATTCATAAGCGCGGTGATACCTACTATCTCTCCTACGCCACCGGGTTCCCTGAAAAGACAGGCTATTCCACCGCCAAAAGCATTGAGGGGCCTTGGACTTATCGGGGCCTTGTGGCTGAAGGCGCCCAGAACAGCAACACCATCCATCAGGGGATCATCACCTTCAAGGGCAAGGATTATTTCTTCTACCATAGCGGCATGATGCAGTTTGACCAAGGCGCCGGCGAAGGCCATAACGGCGGTGGAAGTTTCCTTCGCTCTGTCTGCATTGATTATCTTTATTATAACGCCGATGGAACCATGAAGTGCGTGGTTCAGACCTCCGGAGGCGTTGCGCCGGCAAAGTAGCCCGGCTTACTGATTCGTCTGGGGAGCGATTGATGAAAAGAGGATGGAATATGTTCCGGAGCCGCCGAGCTCCGGAACTGGCATTGTGGGGGCATGTATTGCTTTGGGCGGGGCTGCATTGCCGGAAGACGCCTTGCCGAGAAACACGATTCATATGATCCGTGAGGTCACGGTTAATACCTCCGCTGAAATCGTTGTGGCGTCCAGTGCTGATGTTGCCGTATTTGAGGGGCGTCTTGCGGCAGCTTCCGCCTCCGGCGTTCATTATCTCCGTGCCGAAAACGGGGCAAGGCTCTACTTGCTGGAATCCGAAGCCCGCTTTGTCCGACGATTCGGCCTTACCGACGCCGGAATCTGTGAACGGAGGTTGTTTCGTTCGCTTATGGAATCCCTGTTTGATTGAGAAAGTCTCTGTTTCATAGTCAGAATCAGGATAATCTGTAAATATATATACATGTCTTATTAAAAAAGTGTATATGAGAAGTCTTGCGATGCGCGGTCGGGTTATGTACATCCCGTTTCCCGGTCGGAGTGGAGAGAGATTCAGATGATTGTTAAAGAGCTTGTTAAGACTGCGCGGCAGACATGTGAATACTTTGACCGCGAGGCCTGCCAGAGTACGAAAACGTATATCCGCAGCCGGTGGAATCCCGATGGCGGAGTCCGGGGTATGGGAGCGGAAAGCGATCTCTGCTACACCGCGTTTGCAGCCATGTGCATGCGGGCGCTCAACGGCCGGATTCCCAAGCTTCGCCTGTGGAATTATCTTCGTTCGTTCGACTGCGGAGAAAGCCTGGATATAGAACACCTGTTCTGTCTGGTGCGCCTGCTCTTCATCTATCCTCAAACCAGGCGCCTGCGCGGTCGGCTGCAGGCCTCATTGGAGAGTAAGCAGGCGGACTCTTCCACCGATCTCTTCTTTAAAGTCGTTATCGCGGAATATCTGAAGATAGAGGATCGCCCCGCGATATCCTTAATCATTCATCCGTCGAATTGCACTTCGGATCTGGCGGCATCGGTTGTCTTGAACCAGCATCCCGACCGGGAGGCCGAGATCCTGCTCAAGAAGCGATTGGCTTGCGACGGCGGTTTTTATCCGAATGCCGGACCGCATTATCCGACCATTGATGCCACGGCAAAGGCGTTGTTTGCCCTGAAAATGCTGGGGGCGGATCTTTCCGGCCTCAAAATGACCTGTCTTGATTTTGTGGAGTCACTGCGGTGCGACGACGGTGGCTATCGGTCATTCAGGGGATCCCATCCCTCCGATGTTAAGAGCACGTTTCTCGCGTTGGTTGCCATCGGGAGCCTGATCGGGCGATAAGCGGTCTTCTTTTTCTTCTCGCTGTCTTCCCCGTGTTGCTTCAGGGTTCCTCTTTCAATTCAACGCGTCAGGAGATACTCCATGCATGAGTTTATCAGAGGAATCTGTCATTTCGGGTTGTCTGTTGCTGACCTTGATGAGTCGGTTGCATTTTACACGGATATTCTCGGTCTTGCTGTCAGCGAGCGTCGGGAAAAAGATGCCTTTTTTCCGATCGGCGAGACCGATGTGCTGGCGCTGATCCAGTATCCCGGAGGTCATGAGGCATTTGATGCGGAGGCCCGCCCGAAATACCGGGGAAAAGCATTTACCCACTTCGGGCTGCAGGCCGGTTCCATTGCTGAGGTATTTGCGTTTCAGGAATTCCTGAAGTCGCATCAGGTGCGCATCGTAAAGGAGGCATATGAGCGATGGGACGGTGCCAGCCTCTATTTTGTGGATCCGAACGGCTACACACTGGAATATATATTCTTTGATCCGAAGGCTTCGCCGGATAACGCTTAAGGTTGCCGGCGATATTCGCGCGGGGTCAGGGCCATTACCTTCTTGAAGCAACGGGTGAAATAGTTGCTGTCATGGAACCCGCAGTCAAAGGCGATTTCCGTGATGGGACTGTCGCTGGCCCGCAGCTGCTCCGCCGCCTTCCGAACGCGGACATGCATGAGATGGTCAATTGGGGAGCGACCGATGCAGTCATGAAAGATCCGCTGGAAATGCCGTTTTGAGAGGTGCGATTTTTCTGCCAGCTCATCCAGTGTGATGTCTTCGGTGTAGTGGGTTTCAATGTGGGCAATGGCATCGCCAATGCGTAGCAGTCCGATGGATTCCCTGGCCGGTTCGTTGGAATAGCAGCGGGATAGATATACGGCCAGCTGCATGAAAAGTCCCGATGCCATCACACGGTAACCCGGAGTTTTTGCCATCGTTTCATGAATCAGGTTGCGGATAAGTCCGTTGACATGGTTGAGTTGGTGCTCTGAAAGCTGAAGCCGGCTCAGCAGTTTGTGCTGCGCCCTGAATACGGGTTCGATCGAAAACAGGGCGTGAAAACCGGGAAGGGCGCGGATGTCCCATTCCTCCATCAGCAGGGCTCTGGCATCGAAAAGAATATTCGCCAGCGCCAGACCATGAAGTTCCTGATATTGATGCATATGGTTGCGCGCAATCACGAACACATCTCCGCTTTTTACCGGAACTGCATGTTCATCAATCACATGCATCGCGGTGCCTTTCAGAATGATAACCAGCTCATCAAACCCATGGCTGTGCAGCGGGAATTCGGGTTGCGGGTCCCGGATGTATACCTGAAGCGGGAGGGATGGATCCTCAAAGAAGTCTTTTTTCGAAAGAACGGTATCCGGATTTTTCATGGCCATATAGTGCTAATTAAAGTCGGAATCGTCAAGGTATCCGGTGCGTAAACCCGCTAGCTTAAATTGTTTTTTAGACCTTTAGGCGCAGGCTCAGTCGGCCTGCCGGAACTTATGAATAAGGAGAGAATATGAGTGTAGAAAAAGCATATGAACTGGCGAAGGAACGCTACGCGGCCTTCGGAATTGATACCGATGCGGCCATTGAAAAGGCGCTGCAGCTTTCAATTTCCCTGCACTGCTGGCAGGCGGATGACGTGGTCGGTTTTGAAACCAAGCCCGAAGGCCTTGCCGGCGGTGGGATCATGGCCACCGGAAACTATCCGGGCCGCGCCCGTAACGGCGAAGAGGCCCGTGCGGATATCAGCAAGGCCATGTCGCTGATTCCCGGAACGCAGCGCGTGAATGTGCATGCCTGCTATTCCGAAACCGAAGAATTCGTGGACCGCGATGAAATGTCTCCGGCCTGTTTCCGGAAGTGGATGGACTGGGCAAAGGAAAAGGGCATCTGCCTCGATTTCAACCCGACCTTTTTTGCCCACCCGAATGCGGAGGAGGGATTCACCCTGTCCAGTCGCGACGAAGAGATCCGGGCCTTCTGGGTCCGTCACGGTAAAGCCAGCCGCAAGATCGCTGAAGCCATGGCGGATGCTCAGGGTTCGCCCTGTTATGTAAACTGGTGGACGCCCGACGGATCCAAGGATATTCCGGCCGATCGCTTCGGTCCCCGCGCCCGTATGGCGAAATCCTACGACGAAATCATGTCCGACGATTCTGTCGACAAGACCAAGTGCGTCGACTTTATCGAAAGCAAACTGTTCGGTATCGGTTCCGAGGAGTATGTGGTCAGCTCCGGTGAATTCTGCTCCGACTATGCCATCAGCCGCGGCATGGGTCTCTGCATGGATATGGGTCATTTCCATCCGACCGAAACCATCCATGGCAAGATTTCCAGCCATCTGCAGTTCATGGACAAGGTGCTGCTGCACGTCAGCCGTCCGATCCGCTGGGACTCCGACCACGTGGTGCTCTTTAACGACGACCTGAAAAACGTATTCCTCGAAATTCAGCGCGGTAATGTCTGGGATCGCGTGATTCTGGCCCTCGACTTTTTCGATGCCTCCATCAACCGGATCGGTGCCTACGTGACCGGAACGCGCGCCGCGCGTAAGGGCATTCTCTATGCACTGCTTGATCCGACGCCGCAGCTGCAGCAGTACGAGTCCGATGGCAAGAATGCCCAGCGCCTGGCTCTCATGGAAGAGTTCAAGTCCATGCCGTTCAGCGCTGTTTGGGACATGCTGTGCGAAAAGGCAGGCGTTCCGGTGGGAGCCGACTGGCTGAAGGATATGGAAGCCTACGAAGCAGAAGTTCTTTCCGCACGCAACTGACCGGGGAGTTAACCACGAAGGCTGGATGGCCGCGAAGAATCTCGTGAACTTTCCGTCCTTTGTGGTGATTTTAATTAAAGAGGAGATGAGATGAGCGAAGAAGCTGAAGCAAAACATGGCGAGTTTGAACGGGAGCCGGTTCCGGAGTCGAAGACCCGTGGATTTAAGGCGTTTGTCGGAATGTATGCCGGCGAGCATTGTGCCGGCACCGAGCTGATGATCGGCCCGCTGTTCGTGGCGGCCGGTGTCAGCGCCTTCGATGTGGTATTCGGCTTATTGATCGGCAACCTGCTGGCGGTACTTAGCTGGATGTTTCTGACAGCACCGATTGCGGTGCGCGCTCGTCTGACCCTTTATTATCAGTTGGAGAAGATCTGCGGAAGGAGTCTGGTCTCCCTCTATAACCTCGCCAACGGAGTGATGTTCTGCTTCCTTGCCGGATCCATGATTACGGTTTCTGCAACCGCTTTGGGGGTCTGGTTTGACTTTCCGATGCCTTCGCTGACCGATATCTATCCCAACAGTTTTGGCTGGGTGATTGCCGTTCTTGCCATCGGGGTTGTGATCTCGGTGGTCGCCGCCTGGGGGTACGACATGGTGTCGCGTATTGCCAATATCGCCGCGCCCTGGATGGTACTGGTCTTCCTGGCCTTCGGCATCATCGGCCTAAAGCAGTTCATCGATGTCACCGGCGCGGAAGTTCACTCGGCCGGTGATCTGTGGGCTCTCTGCAAAACCGCCATCTGGAAGGGCGGCGAGCCGCTGGAAGGGCAGGTCAAGTTTACCTTTTGGCACGTCACCTTCTTTGCCTGGTTCTGCAACATGGCGATGCATATCGGGATGTCGGATCTTTCGGTTTTCCGTTTTGCCAAAAAGCCGTGGCAGGGACTTGCCACCGCCTCCGGCATGTATGTGGGCCACTTCATGGCCTGGCTGGCGGCATCGATTCTGTATGCCCTGCAACTGCATATGGATCCGACGAACACCGATGTGCTGCCCGGCCCGATGGCGTATCGTGCCGCAGGGGTTGCCGGCCTGATCTGCGTGATCGTGGCGGGCTGGACCACGGCCAATCCGACGATCTATCGTGCCGGACTCGCCTTCCAGGCCATCATGCCCAACAAATCCCGTTTCGCGGTGACCATCGGAACCGGCCTGCTGGCGACGTTGGCCGGCATGTTCCCCGGGATCGCCATGAAGCTGCTTGATTTCGTGGCCATTTACGGCCTGATGCTGATGCCGATGGGGGCGGTGGTCTTTACCGATTTCTGGATCTTCCCGAAGCTCGGCCTGAAGCAGTATTATGCGGAACATCGCAGTATCAAGATTAACTGGGCTGCGGGGATTGCCTGGTTGGCCACGATGGCTATCTGCTACTCGCTCGTTAAGACCGGAAATCCGATTTTCCAGAAATTCTTTGTGGCTCTTCCTGGCTGGTTTATTGCCTCGGGCCTCTACATCGGCATCAGCAAACTCCAGCAGAAAGGCGAGGTGGCATAATGAAAAAAATACTCGAAATCGTTTCCTATCTGGCGCTCCTGTTGGTTGTTGCGGCACCGTTCATGTTTTATGCCGGTAAATGGGATCTGGAACAGAATAAACTCTGGATGCTGATCGCAACCATTGTCTGGTTTGTAACGGCGGCTTTCTGGATCGGAACCGAAAAGAAGGAAGGATCATCCGATGATTCGTAATGCATTTAAAATGAAACTGAAGCCCGGCGTGGTGGAGGAATATAAGAAGCGCCACGATGAAATCTGGCCGGAGCTGGCCAAGGCCCATTCCGATGCCGGCATCTTTGACTATTCGATCTATTTCGATGAAGAGTCCCTGACGTTGTTTGCATTCCAGAAGCTGGCAGACGATAATTCCGCGGACGGCCTGAAGGATCTTGAGATTGTTCAGAAGTGGTGGGACTACATGGCCGACCTGATGGATGTGCACCCGAACAACATGCCGGTGTTCAAGCCGTTGCGCGAAGTTTTTCACATGGATTAAAACAGGAAGGGCAGGCCCGCCGAGCGCACCGCTTGGGGGAATGTCCCTGCCGGGAATAAAGTGATAAAATCATGAAATATGAATATATGCATCCGCGCGATGAACTCGCGCTGACGCTGGAACGTATCTACAACTATAAAATGACCACGACGTCCGGTGGTAATCTGTCGATCATCGACGAAAACGGAGATATCTGGATTACGCCGGCGCGCGTCGATAAGGGCGAGCTGAGCCCGAAGGATATTGTGTGTGTCCGTAAAGACGGCTCCGTTGATGGCCTGCATCCGCCGTCCTCGGAATTCCCGTTTCATAAAGCGGTTTATGAAGCGCGTCCGGATATCCGTTCCGTCGTGCATGCGCATCCCATGGCGCTGGTCGCCTTCAGCTGCGCCCACAAGGCACCGGAAACCCGCGCATTCCCTACGGCATGGAACAGCAACGGGCTGGTCGGTTTTGCTCCGTACGGCGTGCCGGGCAGCGACGATCTCGGCACCAAGATTGCCGATGAGTTCAGGAAGGGATACGACAGCGTCATCCTCGAAAACCACGGCGTCTGCTGCGGCGGTGAATCCCTGCAGGATGCCTTCCATCGGTTTGAGTCGCTGGAAGTCTGCGCCAAGGCGCTGATCAAGGCGTCGATGATCGGTGAACCGAAATTCCTGAGCGACGAGCAGTTGCAGCTTCAGCAGAAAAGCTACTTCAAGCTGGAGGCGTTTGAATATGATACCGGCATGATGTCGATCAAAGAGAAGGAGCTCCGCTGCGAGCTTGCGCGCTTCGTACGCCGCGGCTATCGCCAGCGTCTGCTCTCCGGAACCGCCGGCACATTCTCCGCCCGTATTGATGAAAACTCGTTCCTGATCACGCCGTATCCGCTCGACCGCCACACCATCGAGCCGGAAGATCTGGTGATGATCCGCAAGAACAAGAAGCAGATCGGCAAGAAACCGAGCCGCGCCCTGCATGCGCATCGCGCGATCTACGAAGCCAATCCGGAGATCAACTGCATCATCAATGCCCAGCCGGTCAATGCGCTCTCGTTCAGCATCGTGAACCGGAATATTGACACCTACACGATTCCGGAAAGCTATGTGTTTGTCGGAGAGGTTGCCCTGCTGCCGTTTGAAACTTCCTTCAACGACTTTGATCGGTTGAAGGAAACCTTCTCCCTGAAATCGCCGGCGGCCGTACTGGAAAACAACGGCGTCATGGTAGTCGGGAAGGATATCCTGTCCGCTTTCGACAAGCTTGAAGTGCTGGAGTGCTCTGCCGAAGCGATCATCGACAGCCAGCCGATCGGCGGCCACGTTCCGATGTCGCAGGCGATTATCGATGAACTCTGCGAAGCGTTTGATCTTTAATCAAACGAGGGGCGGTTTCGGCCTCCCGTTTTTTTAGATAAGGAAAGTTTGTATGTTGGAAAAGGGAACCTATTTCCTCCCGCCGATTAACATGATCGGTCCGGGGGTGCTGCAGGATGTTGGAGAACAGATTAAAGGGCTCGGTTGCTCAAAGCCGTTGCTCGTAACCGATAAAATGCTGGTCGAACTTGGGTTGCCGATTGTCACGATCGAAACGTTGAGCAAGGAGGTCGGGATTCTTTCGGGCCTGAAGGAGCTGGGCGTTGGAGAGGATAAGATTCCCGCTATGGCGGAGCTGGCGCTGGCTGATCCGTGTGCACCGGGTAATCCGAAAGAGATGACGCTCGACGATGCCATTGCGCTCTATACAGCAGCCATGTAGGTGAGAAATAAGTGATGCATAACATGCATTGCAACGGAGGAGAGAGATGAACGATCTGAAAACCATTGTTGAGCTGTCGCGTGAATTCGGCGGCGTGGAGTTTGTGAAGGGCGGGGGAGGCAACACCTCCGTCAAGAATGAGACGACCCTGTGGGTCAAGCCATCGGGCACCACGCTCAAAGGGTTGACCCAGGAAACCTTTGTGCAGATGAACCGCGAAAAGATTAACGCGCTGTACGAAGTTGAAACGCCGTCCGAAGCCGCTGCCCGCGAGGAGCTGGTTAAAAATGCCATGGCTGATGCGGTGGAAAACGATGCCGGCCGTCCGTCGGTGGAAGCACCTTTGCACAACGTGTTCAACGCAAAGTTTGTGGTACACACCCATCCGGCGCTGGTGAACGGTTTGACCTGCGCAAAGGGCGGCGAAGCCGCCTGTCGCCGGCTTTTCCCGGAAGCGCTCTGGGTGGAATATATTGATCCGGGGTATACGCTCTGCATGGAAGTGCGTCAGCGCATTGCCGGCTATGTTGCCGACAAGGGCGGTGAACCGGCGCTGCTGGTCCTGCAGAATCACGGCATCTTCATCGCGGCCGACACGGATGAAGAAATCCGTGCGCTCTATGCCAAGGTCATGGATGTTCTCTCCAATGAATATGCCCGGGCTTCCGTTTCCGAGATGCTCGAAATTGAAGACGTTTCTGAATCGCCGGAAACCGAAGCGCACATCAAAACAGTCTTTGGCGATGATGCGGCCTTCGTCGCTTCCTCCGGAATGTTCGGCTATGCGCCGGGCCCGATCACGCCCGACCATCTGGTCTATTCCAAAGCCTTCCCGTTTATCGGCGAGCTTAGCGAGTCCGGCGCCGCCGCTTACAAGAGCACACGCGGCTACGCACCGAAGGTGGTTGTGGCGGGGAATCGCGTATACGGCATCGGCAACTCGCAGAAGAATGCGGACCTAGCGCTGGAACTGGCGCAGGACGGTGCGCTGGTCATGCAGCTGACCGAAGCTTTCGGCGGCATTAATTACATGACGGATGCGCAGCGCGAATTCATCGAAAACTGGGAAGTGGAATCCTACCGCGCCAAGCAGGTTTCATGATTTTGCAGAGCAGGCGGGACGCCTGCGATACATGCAGCATGCGTTTCGTCTGCACGATGCAAAATCACAAAACCTGACAGTTATAGGGATCATTCGGAAAATACACTCCAGAAACTGTCGCCCACGTCCAGAGGTTCTCCGTTGATTTCAAAGGCGCCGGACAACCGGATGTCCGAGGATGAGGCGCCGATTTTCACATCAAACATTCCCGGCTCAACTACCCGGCGGCGCGAGCGGTCGATCAGCCAGAGATCGCGTTTCGGATCAATTCGGAAGGTGACGGTTTTTGATTCGCCGGGTTCGAGATGAATGCGTTCGAAGCCGCGCAGTACTTCGTCGTAGGTGGTCACGGAACTGACAACATCGCCGATGTAAAGCTGGGCAATTTCGTCGCCGGCCCGTTTTCCGGTATTGGTGATCACGGCGGAAATCCGCACCGGTTCATCCGCCTGCAGGATTTTCGGTTCAATCGTCAGGCCGCTATATTCAAACGTGGTGTAACTGAGGCCGAATCCGAAGGGATAGAGCGGCGTAATCAGGCGGCTTTCGCCGGCTCCGTTGGGATCCATGCCTTTTCCCTGGTCAGCGAAGGCCGACGGCTTGTGCGGGAAATTGAGCGGAATCTGTCCGACAGAGCGAGGGAACGTGACCGGCAGTTTCCCTCCGGGATTGAGCTCGCCGAAGAGGGCTTCGGCCACGGCCTGCCCCATGAACTCACCACCGAACCATCCTTCCAGAACGGCGGGGCAGTGGGCATCGATCCAGTTAATGCTGGCGGGGCGACCGGAGAGCAGAACCACCACGACCGGTTTGCCGGTGGCGTGCAGGGCGCGCACCAGTTTGTGCTGCACCGGCGGAAGGTCGAGACTGGAGCGGGATCGGCTTTCCCCGATCATCGAATCGTTGTCGCCCAGTACGGCAACCACCAGATCACAATCCCCGGCGGCCGCGACCGCCTCGTCGATCTTTACCTGTTCTTCCGTAGACGGATCAGTGTCCATCACTTCGTTGTAGGGCCAGTCTTTGTCGAAGTGGGATGAACCGGTTTTATACACGACTTCAATTCCATTTCCGGCAAGTTGCTGAATGCCTTCCAGCACGCTGATGACCTCGCCGTGTTGCGGACCGTAGCGGCTCTGGGAAATCTTTTCTTCGCAGGCATTCGGGCCGGTCACAAGAATACGTTTAATGTCGGTGCGATCCAGCGGAAGCGTGTGGTCGGCATTCTTCAGCAGGACGATGCACTCGCGTGCTGCTCGCAGTGATTCCGCGCGGCTTGCATCTGTGGCAATGGCATCGTTTGCGGCTTCCGGATCATTATAGGGATGGTCAAACAGTCCCAGCCTGAATTTGACGCGCAGGACATCACGGACGCGGGCATCGATAACCGATATCGGCAGCTCTCCATCGGCAATCGATTTGCGCAACGGTTCCACAAAAACCTTCGGATGCGTGAAGGTGGTGCGGATGTTGCCGCCGGACTCAATAAAGCGCCGGACTGCACCCTGGTAGTCCGGCTCCACCCGATGCTTGCTTTCCAGGAATTCCACGGCGTCGGAATCGGATACGACATAGCCTTTAAAGCCCATGCGATTGCGAAGGATGTCGATTAGGAAATTGGAACTGCCAGAAACCGGTTCGCCGTCCCAGTCGTTATAGGAACTCATCGCGCCGGTCAGGTTGATCTCCTGCAGGAGCCGTTCCCATGGCCACAGATGAATCTGTTCCATTTCGCGCGGCGCCACATGCGGATCGGTGCGTGATACGCCGTCGCGCCCACCGTTGGGAATGGAGTAGACGCAGAAATGTTTCGGGGAAACGCCGATGCCGGATGACTGCAAACCCCTGGCCTGCTGAATGGCCAGCTCGGTGACGAGAAAAGGCGACTCGCCGTAGCATTCGACGGTGCGGCCCCAGCGCGGATCGCGCGGCACGTCCATGATCGGCGAATAGATGTGGGAATAGCCGAGTGCCACGCCTTCGCTGCCCGTGATGCGTCCGATCTCTCGAACCAGCGATCGGTCCCATGTTGCGCCGACAGCCAGCTGGCTTGGGAAGCAGGTGGCTTTGGTGTGCGCCAGTCCGCGGATGCCTTCTTCGGTAAAGTCGACGGGTATGCCGAGACGAGTCTCTTCGATAAACCAGCGCTGTACCGTGTTGAGTGTTTCAACATGGCTGGAGGGCGGCCAGTCGAGCCCTCGATAGCGGTTGCCGTTAATGTGCTCGTCAATATTGCCGAGGCCGTCCTTCCAGATTTCCTGGCTCCACTCCGGCGTCGGAAGAGGATCCTGCAATACGCGTTTCCATCCATACAGGGTGGCCAGCTGCATCGTCTTTTCCTCGACCGTCATACGGGCAAGCAGATCTTCAACCCGCTCATCAATCGGCTGCGAGGCATCTTCATAGAGGTCCATCCCTCCGTTTTTGTTCAGGTCGGTCCATCCATTGTGATAGATGCCCTGGCTGGCCATCTGTCCCGATGCGGGGATGGTGAATAAGAACAGCGTACTCAGGACTCCCAAGGCGGGTGCGGTTTTGATCATTTTTCTACTCCTGGATATGACGTGTTAAGATGATTCTGTTCAGCATGCTATATAATATCTCGGCGGCGGGCCTCGACAATAGCGGTTCGTTGGGAACAGGCATTGAGTTTCCTGTAAAGATTGGCGCAGTGGAATTTTACCGTGCGACTACTGATGCCCAGCTGGTCCTCAATCTGTTTAACGTAGTAGCCCTCGGAGAGCAGTTGCAGGATTTCCAGTTCACGATCCGTGAGATTGTGGCCCGCGTCGTCTTTTTTCGTCGCCTTCTTTTTTGCAGGTTTCGTTCTCAGTGAATCCAGCATCATGCGTGCGACGTTCCCATCAAGGCTGGCCTCGCCTTTGGCCACCCGCCGGCAGCCGTTGATGATGTCTTCGACATCATCGGTTTTCAGCAGGTAACCGGAAGCGCCGGCCTGAATGGCCTCGAACACTTTTTCGCGCGAGTCATCCACCGTGAGGACCAGAGGCTCAACCCCGGGAATCCGCTGCTTGAACCGCCGGATACCTTCGATGCCGCTCATTCCGGGAAGTCCGAGATCAATCAGCAGGATATGCGGTGGCGGTTCAGTTCCGAGTGCGCCGAGCGCCGTCTCGCAGTTCGGGAACGTGCCGGTGCAGCTCAGGTCTTTGGACATATTGAGGTATTTGCATAGATAGTTCCTCAGCTTTGTGTTGTCTTCAATGATCCAAACCGTGGTTGTATTCTGCATGATATCCCGATTCTCCGTCCTAAAGTTTTCCCTTGAACGTGACTGCTGTGCCGTGTTCCGGCGTACTGCTGATATCCAGCTTGCCGCCCAGTTTCTGGGCCCGTTCATTCATGCTCTCAAGCCCGATGCCGACATCGGTTGCGTCGGGACTGAATCCGTCGCCGTTATCTGAAACGGTAAGGGTCAGCACCCGGTGACTGCTCAGCGATGCGTGGATCCTGACGGTGTCGGCACCGGAGTGTTTCAGGGCATTGTTCAGGGCTTCTGTGAAAAGGAGGATCAGGTTGCGCTTGGTGCGGTAGCTCAACTGGACCGCCGGGACCTTTTCCGGAAAATCGGTTTCCAGTTTGATGGAGTGAACCATCTTTTCCGCGCGTTTGCGCATGACATCAAAGCATTGGTCCAGCGTGAGGATTTCCTTGTCCGTCAGCCAGATCACTTCCGCCAGCGAGGCGATGGCCTCGCGGGCACACTGGTTTGCATCCGTCATTTCGGTTCGGATTTCCTCCGGGAGGTCGGGGATATTCCGGTTAAAGTTGGTGATCATCGAAATGGTACTGAGCTGGCTTCCTATTTCGTCATGCAGGTCCTGCTGGATGCGATGGCGAATACGGCGCTGGGCAATTCCGGACTGTCTCCGCTGATGAATAATGACCAGTCCGGAAAGGGTTGCCGCGAGGATGACGGCGCCGGCCTTGAGCCATGCCCTGGTATTCCGGTCTGCCTGGGTTATCGCCTTCATGGTGGTTTCCACCCGCTGCAGTTCGTCAATCAGGATCTCACGGCGGATCAGGCCGACACTGCGGCGCACCGGTGGATCCCAGAGGTTTCCATTGATGATGCGGTCATACAGCGCCTCTGTTCCCGGGGAACCGGAAATCGTCTGGTTTTCCAAGTACCATCCGTTCATCAGCAGGGGCAACCCCCCGTTGAATGTAATCTCTTCAAGCTGAATGAAGGGCTGCCTGTCGGGAACATCCGTCGGGAACAGGGTGATGCGTGCGCATCGGGTTCCGATCCGGGGAAAGCGGAGCGTGAAAGGGTGCAGTGCATCCGCCGGTGGAATCATCTCCGGGCTCCGTATCACTTCCTGGATATCAGAAAAATCTTCGCTGTTCGAAAACTCGACCATGAATTCTCCGGGAAACCCCTGCGGGGGAAGGCCATCGGGGTGCGGCGTTGGGTGGAATTCAAAGCTGTTCCACAGCATGGGACCTTCTGAGCGCAGGATAAGCTGCACGGAATCCCCGTCCTTCAGGGTGGTCCTGAAGGTTCCCTCGGAGGCATGGTCTGTTGCGATCGGGGTGCCGAAAGCGGTCCGGCCATCGGTCACGTAGTTGACGCTCCAGTATGGCGGCGATTCCACGGTGTCTCCGGGCGGTGCCGTCATGAAGATCGGCCAGGTGCTGTACCGCCGGGGGAAAGATACTTCAGACAGTGCAAAAGCATGTCCTCCCGGTACCGGAACGCCTTTTTGAACCGTCAGAATCACCTCATCGTAAAATTTCCAGGCAAACGGAAATATGACGGGGGCGATTCCTTTCCGGGGAAAGTCGGATTGGCTCCAGTCCGCAACGACAACAGGATCATCGTTCCCTCTGGGAACGGCGGTAATCGTAAAACGCCGGGGGAAGGCATACGATTCGACCTGTTTTCCGTTCAACTGGACTGCAGGGTATAGCGCGATGGATGTTACCCGCCGGGTCACCGGAAATCGCAGTTCCCATCCCTCATTCAACGGTTTTACCGAACTGTGAAATCCTTTGTATTGATCCGGTATGAAGATCGGGTTATCGGGCAGTTTGGCCAGCTCCTGATGGAGGGTTTGGTGGAACACCTCCAGCGTGTCGAGACTGTCTGCCGTGCGCAGCGGATTGATCCACCGAGGAACCATCGGAGTTCTGGTGGAAACTTCATCGAGATTTTCCGGAGCATAAAACAGCCGGTTCAGCGACTGCAGGAGCGACATGCCGTGAACCGTGCGGGTGGTGGCGTCCGGACTTCCGGTGATCATCATGGGCGGGGATCCTCCGGGATGGGCATTCAGGTCGCCGGCAATGATCAGGTTATGGTTCTGTACATCAATTGGATTGGTGGCATCGAGGCCGATCCATACGATGTCTCCCGGTTGAAGGTCTTCCTGGAAATTCAGGGAATAGCTGTAGATCTGGCTTTCCTTCAGTTCCTCTTTCCGGATGACGCCGATTTCTCCGAGCGGAGGCTGGGACGCCGCTTCTGCCGACGAAGCTGCCTGTGCGAGACGCATGATATGAATCGGGCAGATTCTTCCTGCATCGCCCTCATGGAACTTAATGACATTGAAGAGAACCCGGGCCGTTCCCTGATTCTTCCACTCCCGGAGGAAATCGGCGGAGAGCCTGAAGCCGAAAACCAGTACGGTTTCCTGGGATGCCTGATAATAAATCGAGCCGAGCAGGTGATTGTAGGATTGCGGCCGGATAAAGTGGCTCGATCCAAACTGCTCCTCCGTTTTTGAGCGGCCTTTGAAGCTGGTCGTGAGTTCGGGGTCGGCATCCAGAATCTCCACTGACTGCGCCCGGATCGGCACCATCAGCAGCAGGAGGCCCAGCAGTCTAGGGATCATTCGGCAGCAATTCATCACGCCGGCGAGTGTAGCAGACGCAATGGGAATGAGAAGCAGAAGCATACCTGTCCTAATAGACAGCTATTCGTGACAGATGGTCGTTGTTACCTTCATATCCTATTCATGGGAATAGGCTTAAACAACGAGATAAGGAGAGCGAGATGAGTGTTGTGCTGCAAGGTTTGCGAGGCCATCGGTGGCGGACGGTTCTGGCCGCCGCGGTGATGACCGTTCCACTGATGGGGTATTCCGATACCGTAACACAGATTGTTGACAATGCTTCGTCAACCGACTGGAACGGAAATCTGTGGGGGGATTCGTATGAAACGCCGATTAGCGGAAACGACTATATAACCGTTTCCGGGCTCCGGTCCGCCGTGGGCACGGGCATCGGGGCTCCGGATGCGACCACCCTGTTGCGATTTTATTCCTACTCCACGGCATTTGAAGGGGATACCCTGACCCTTGTCGGTAATACCGAACTGCTGCTGAAAACCACCTCGCGGGAAATCGCCGAGGCCAATATTATTCTGGACGGCGGGGATATCCGGTTGGCCGCCGACGGCGGCGGAGCCCATTACACCACGGTGACAGGAACGGTTCATGTGGCATCGGATTCGTGGATCGGGGTCAATAATCCACTGGGATCAACGCTGACACTCGCATCCACCCTTACCGGTTCAGCGATCCTTCATGTCGGGTTTGGACAGGAGCCCGGAATTGTTTTGATTGATGCGGACCTGTCCGACTTCTCCGGAACCCTGGAGCTCGGCGGCGGTTCTCTGGGCGGAACCCTGGACTTTGCGAAGGACTGCGTGGCTTCGAACACGGTGTTTTCGTTGAAAAATCCCTCGTCGGACTTTGTGAATCTGACTAACGATGTCACCTTTCTCGCGCTGAACTATGGAACCAATTCGCTGCCGGTCGGCACCTACACGGCACAGCAGATCAATGAGGCCTATGTTGGAAACGGGGTACAGTTTACCGGAACAAACGGAACGTTGACGGTACTGACGCAACCGTATGCAGCTCCGGCGCCTTCGGAAAACACAAATCTTGTTGTTCAGGTTGTTGCGGCCGGAAGCAGCGACAGCTGGAATGGAACAACTATCTGGGGCGGATTGAGCGCTGATCCTGACAAGGATTATTTCTCGGCGAAAACCTATGGAGGGGGACAGGGAAACTATGTCAACTACTCCACGATTCTTGGCCGGGTGCGTGCATTGGCTACAGATACTAACTTCAACGGAAACTCCCTGACCATGGTGGATGATACCGAGCTGCTGTTGAAAGGGGAGAGCGGGTTTACCAATACCTGCAGCAACCTGATCGTGGAAGGAGCCCTGCTGCGTTATTCTCCCAATTCCGGTACTTCGTCAGCGCTGGCCGGGAACCTGACGGTTTCCTCCAATTCAGTGATCGGCATCGAACAGACCGGTGCCTGCACCCTGACCATTGCTTCGGATATTCACGGTGCCGGCAATCTGGAACTGCGAGCCGGTCGGTCATCCCAGACGCTGGTGTTCAGTGGCGACCTGTCCGACTATACGGGCGATCTGCTTGTGTCCGGCGGACAGACGGCCCTGACCCTTGATTTTGACCGGGACTACGACCTTCCGGACGTGGATCTGATCATTGAGGAATCCACCAACATGGTTCATATCCTGACCCTGGATCAGAACATTAAGTTCTCAACATTTACTTTCGGTACGAATGCGCTTCCTTCCGGAACATCCTATACCGCAGAGGCGCTCAATACCTTCTTCGGTACCCAGGATCAGTTTGTCGGTGAGGGCTCTCTG
Source organism: Pontiellaceae bacterium (assembly GCA_016937945.1). GTDB lineage: Bacteria > Verrucomicrobiota > Kiritimatiellia > Kiritimatiellales > Pontiellaceae > Pontiella. The sequence goes on from JAFGVP010000002.1 coordinate 46,964, forward strand.
GAAGTCTATGGAGGCGCAGTCATTGTCCCGACGATCGATCCGGTCATTACGGCAATCAGCGTCTCCGGCTCTGAGGTGACGCTATACTGGACGGCGGAAGACATCGGCAGTTATTCGATTGATCGGAAGAGCGCGCTGACCGGTGCCGAATGGGTCACGATAGCCAGCAACCTGCCGGCCGGTGACTTTTCGACCAATGTGACGGTCAGCGGATCAGACGTCGAATTCTACCGGATTACCGGGGAATAGCTTCCTGTCTTTTTCCGCCCGGTTGTTCAGGGTGTCCGGGCGGAAGAGAATGAAGCAACCCTGATCAAGGAGATAAAATGAAACAAAAAAAGAAAACCGCGTCGATGCTGGTCGCACTTGCCGTGGCGGCGACGATGGCAGGTTATTCAGATACGGTGTACAACGCCGTGAATAACCTCGACTGGAATGATGCAACGGAATGGGGTGGAAGCGCTCCGACAGCCGGTAACGATTATGTGGTGAATACCGGAGCCTATCCCTCCATGCGAATTGGAGCCAGCGGGGCAAGCAGCACCTTCGGTGGAGATAACCTGATCCTCACCGGTGGCTCTGATTCGCTGATCAAGGCGAACGGCGGAACGACATCCACCGTGACCGGAAATCTCACCTTTGACGGTGCGACGCTCCGCAACGGACCCAATACCGCCGGTGACAATACGCTGGCGGCCACGCAGTTCATCATCGGCGCCGGCGGCGGGACTCTGACGAGCTCCCGGACGATGGGCATCTGGACGCTTGACGGCACCCTGACCGGATCGGGTGACCTTGGGTTGAGCATTTACAACCCAAGCGGAGGTGACGGGGTGGTCATCTCCATCACCGGTATCAGTGGATATACCGGAGCGATCACGGTAACGTCGGACGTGGATCTTGAATTCGGGACAGACTACACGTTCACCGGCGGCCTTGATATTACTGATGCCTCCAGTCAGCTGGTCGTAAACAACGGCCAGACGCTGACCTTTGCGGAAGGAACGCTGGTTGACAGCGTGAATGGAACCGTTGCTGCGGGGTCCTATTCCGGCGCCGCGCTGGATGGGCTCGGAAGCGACTATATCAACAACGGCGGAACGGTTGTGGTGATTCCGGAACCGGGTACGCTTGGACTGGTTGGAATGATGGGCGGATGCCTGCTACTCATTCGTCGCTTTATCGTGATGTAACATGTCAGTGCAGTTTGTATAACACAGGAGACGGGATTGTTTCCCGTCTCCTCTTTTCTCTGCCGGGGAGGATGGAATGAAACGGGTTCTTGTTCGGATGGGGCTTCTGCTTGCGGGGCTCTCTGTTTTTGAGGTGTCTGCCGCAACCGGATTTCCGCTGGTTGAAGGCGGAACGGCTGCGACGGTGGTGTATGCCACGAATGATGCCGCAGTCGTGAAGATTGCATCTCAGCTGTTTGCCGAGGATATTGAGCGCGTCAGCGGAATCCTTCCTTCAGTTGAAACCTCGGTTGCCGGAATATCCGGTCCGTTGGTGTTGATCGGTACCATCGGCCATAGTCCGGAGCTGGATGAGCTGATCAGTCAGGGCCGGGTGGATGTGTCCTCGATTTCCGGCGGCTGGGAGCGGTATCACATCGAGATGGTTGAACAGCCGTTCTCGAACATACCCCGTGCGCTGGTGATTGCCGGCAGTGACCGGCGCGGTACGGCGTACGGCGCCTTCTCGATTTCAGAATCAATCGGCGTTTCTCCGTGGTATTGGTGGGCCGATGCGGAAACACGGACGAGCGAAGAAATCATTGTGGATGCCTCGCCCTTTTCGTCCGAACCGCCGAGCGTGAAATATCGCGGCATATTCATCAATGACGAGGACTGGGGCCTGCAGGAGTGGTCAGAAAAGAACTTTGAGGCCGGCGCCGACGGCGTGCAGGATATCGGCCCCCGGACCTATGCACGGGTGTTTGAGCTGCTGCTGCGCCTCAAGGCCAATTATTGCTGGCCGGCCATGCATGACTGTACCGACGCATTTAATTCCTATGAGGACAACAAGGTGGTGGCGGATCAGTATGCCATTGTCATGGGCAGTTCGCATGCCGAGCCCATGCTGCGGAATAATGTGTTCGAATGGTACAACGATATAGATCCGGTAACCGGTCAGCCCTACAGCAACGGATCATGGGATTATGAGGATAACAAAGCCGGTATCTATCGTTATTGGGAACAGCGGGCGATCGCTAACGGCGGCTATGAGAATGTCTATACGGTCGGTAAGCGCGGCATTCATGATTCCGGGATGGTAGAAGGATCCTCCACCGCCGAGAAGGCCGGATGGCTGAATACGATCTTTGCCGACCAGCGTCAGATTCTTGCGGATCACGTGAATCCGGATGTAACGCAGGTCGGTCAGATTTTCGTGCCGTATAAGGAGGTTCTGGACATCTATGATTCCGGCCTGGTCAATGTGCCCGATGATGTGATGATGGGCTGGCCGGATGATAACCACGGCTATATCCGGCGTCTGTCCGACGCGGCCGAGCAGTCGCGAGGCGGCGGAGGCGGGGTCTATTACCATATTTCCTATTGGGGATCCCCGCGGGATTATCTATGGATCTGTTCCACGCCGCCGGCTCTGGTCTGGGAGGAACTGACCAAGGCCTATGCCTATAACTGCGGCCGGTTGTGGGTGATCAACGTGGGCGATATCAAGCCGGCTGAAATTGTTCTGGAATTCGCGATGCGACTGGCCTGGGATGTAGATCGTTACGACGGGGATGCCCAGACCGAATGGCTCACCGAGTGGGCGGTTCGCGAGTTCGGGGCAGATCGGGCCGACGAGATTGCATCCATTCTCAACGAGTATTACCGGCTCGGCTATGAGCGGAAGCCCGAGCACATGGATTGGGTGGATTCAGATGACCTGACGCCGTCCGGCCCGTATTCCATGTTCAGCAATGTGCATCACGGAGATGAAGCCGGCCGGCGACTGAGCGAATATTCCAGCATCGTATCCCGGGCGAATGCCGTTTATGCGGCGCTGCCCGCCGACCGGCAGAGCCTGTTTTATGAAGCCGTTCTCTATCCGCTGCGCGGGGCCGATGGAATGAACCGCAAGTTTATCGAGGCCGCCAAAGCCCACGTCGCATCCCTGCAGGGGCGCAATACCGTGACCGCACGCAAGGCCGCCTCGCAGGATGGATATAACGACATCCAGTCCGAGACCGCGATCTACAACGCGCTGGAAGGAGGCAAATGGAACCATATGATGCAGTCCGATCCGCATAATGCCGGATCGACCGTCGCCAGATACGGCATGCCGACGTTGCCGTCGGATCCCGTACTCTCCTCCGGCCGGCTTGGTGTGGCGGTCGAGGGCCGACTGGAGCCGGCCTTCATCGATTCCGTTGGAATCACCTATCAGCAGGTTCCGGGGTATATCGGGCTGAATGCTGCAACGGATTATACTTCGCTGACCGGTCCCATGGCGGTGGAAACGATCGACGGGAAGCAGGCCATCTATCTGGCATCCATCAGCGGCGGCTATGCATCAACACCCGGAACCGGCGGGCAGGCGGTATACACCTTTGATGTTCCGGAGAGCGGAGACTATACACTGTCCTGCGAAATCAACTGCCCGACCGTGAACGATGACTCGTGGTATATCAAAATGGATAACGGATCGACGCTGACCTGGAACAACCTGAGCAACGGCGGGGTCTGGGGCTGGACGTCTGCTGGAAGCTACAGCCTGAGTGCCGGATCGCACACGCTCACGGTTTATGCCCGCGAAGACGGTGCAGCCATGGCGAATATTAAACTGCAGGACACGACTACGTCGGTGCTTGTTGAAGATCGCCGGATGCCGGGATTTGAACTGCCTGAGTTTAACGCGCGTACGCGGCGGTCCTACTTTATTGATTTGTTTAATACCGGTACGGGCTCCGTGAGCTGGCAGATCGTTCCCTCCAACACATGGCTTCAGGTTTCAACAACCTCCGGGCTGCTTTCTTCCGAGGAACGCGTGTGGGTTTCAATCGATTGGGCGTCGGCTCCCCGGGCGGAATCCGTCAGCACGGGATTAACCGTGGAAAGCGCCGGTCAGTCGCTCTTCATTCCCGTCACCCTGTGGAATCCGTCGAATGCGCTTCCGGTGACGGTTGATTTCGTGGAAGACAATGGTGTCGTCGCCATTGAAGCGGAAAACTATTCCTCCCTGCTCCCCGCATCCGATTCGACCTGGAATACCCTCTCCGGTCTCGGCCAGGGCGGGGGCGTGATGATGGTGTCTCCGGTAACGGCCGAAAGTCGGGAAGGTATCACCGAAATCATGAATTCATCTCCGGCTCTGGTGTATGATACCTATATCCGTTCATCGGGAACCGTATCTGTGATGGCGCGTTTTATACCGACGCTGGCAATCAATGGAGACCGCAGACTGCGCTATGCGGTCTCATTTGATGATGAAGTGCCGCAGATCGTCGATATGACCCGTACTTCAGGCTCCGGCAGTGTGTGGAGCCGTTCCGTTCTGCGTGCCCATATTGACTATACAACCAGCCATACACTGCCCTCTCCGGGAGAGCACCGGCTGAAGATATGGATGGTCGATCCCGGCGTCGTTATGGACCGGATTGAAATCCGGACAGGGGATGTCCCTTATACCTATCGGGGATCCCCGGAGTCGGCCGTGGAGAGCTTCGGGTCATACCGGATTGATGAAGACGATACATTGATCATGTCCTCCGGTGAGTCCGTTCATTTTGATTCCGTTACCAACAACGGAACGATGACGTTGCTGGGATCGGCATCTCCGGAAATCGGAGGGGCGTTCGTCAACTATGGAACCCTGGATATCATGACCTGGCAGGGGTTGCTTCCGGATGGATTCATAAATTATGGTACGGTGCTGGATGCCGGGGATATCTTCATCAGCGATGTGTTATTTACCGGTTCGGTTATGAATATTGATCTGCATGGTTACTCGGGTCACGGATATCAACTGCAGGAGCGGGATGGCGGGAGTCTCCTTTCCGGTTCATGGATGAATATCGGGGCGCCGGTCTATGGAGTGAATGCGCCCATCACCTTTCCGGTGGAGGTTCTCTCAGCTACGCAGGGATTTTACCGTGTACAGGTTTCGCCCTAGAGGCATTCCTGTCCTGTTGAAGGAACATTTGCGAGGGATAGGGTTTTGAGAATTATGATAGGGATATTTAACAGGAAGACAGCAGCGGTAATTGGGTTTCTTGCGCTGGTGCTGCCGGCGGGTGCTCTGCCCCTGAAGATTCATGAGTCGCCCGACCCGTCATGTTTTACTCTGGTCGGAAATGCTGCGGCTGAAATCGTATATGATGCCGGTGATGCCAAGGTGGTGGATCTGGCCGTTCATATGTTGTCGACCGATATTCAACGCGTTACCCGGAAAACTCCGTCTGTAACAACACAGGCCCCCGATGGACGGAAGCCGTTGGTGCTTGTCGGTACGATCGGGCGGAGCCGGGCCATCGATTTTCTCATTAAATCGCGCAAACTGGATGCCGCAAAGATTCAGGGCAGGAGGGAATCGTACATGATTACAACGGTCTCCGCGCCTTTTGCCGGGATTGATGAGGCGCTGGTGATCGCCGGCAGTGATCCGCGCGGAACGGCATACGGAATTTTCACGCTTTCCGAATCGATCGGTGTATCGCCGTGGTATTTCTGGGCCGATGTTCCGGTCAGCGGGAAAGAGCAGCTGCATGTTGTTCGCGAATGTCTGGTGCAGGGGCCGCCGGCCGTCAAGTATCGTGGGATTTTTATCAACGACGAAGATTGGGGGCTGGAGCCCTGGGCGGCCAATACCTTTGAACCGAAGGTGGATAATATCGGCCCCGGGACCTATGAAAAAATCTTCGAACTGCTGCTGCGTCTGCGCGCCAATACCATCTGGCCCGCGATGCATCCCTGCACAAGAGCATTCTTTTCCATTCCCGGCAATGCCGAGACGGCGGATCAATATGCCATTGTGGTGGGATCGTCGCACGCCGAGCCGATGCTGCGGAATAATGTGGACGAATGGAAGACCGAAGACAGCCACTACAACTATCTGAAATACCGGGATGAGGTGCTGGATTACTGGCGCGAACGGGTCAGGGAACGTACGTCCGGCGAGAGCCTTTTCACCATCGGCATGCGCGGTGTTCACGACAGCGCGATTGTCGGTCCGCGAAACCAGGCGGAACGCATTGAGACCGTGGAGGAAATCTTCGGAGAACAGCGCGACATGCTGGCAGAGTATCTGGGGGATGGAGATCCGACCCGCGTGGCCCAGATTTTCTGCCCGTACAAGGAGGTGCTGGACGACTATCTCGCGGGGCTGAAGGTGCCTGATGATGTCACGATTGTCTGGCCTGATGACAATTTCGGGTATGTCCGCCGCTACGCCACGCCTGAAGAGCGAAAGCGATCCGGCGGGCTGGGAGTGTACTATCATCTTTCCTATCTGGGTCGTCCGCTGGCCTGGACCTGGTTGGATACCCAGCCGCCCGCCCTGACCTGGTCCGAGATGACCCGGGCCTACGAGCAGGGGGCGGGAACGGTCTGGATCGCCAATGTCGGGGACCTGAAGAACAAGGAGCGCTCAACCGAGTTCTTCCTGAATCTTGCCTGGAATGCCGATCAGACCGATCCGGAGGCTCCTGCCCGTTTTATGCGGACAGCCGCGGAACGCGATTTCGGTTCCGGGTATGCTGATTCCATCGTCGATATTCTACAGCGTTTTTATGCGCTCAACCTTGATCGCAAGGTGGAACATCTCCAGTGGCACTACAGTCTGACTCCGTATCAGCCTACCGAATTGAATGAAGCCGAGATTATGGAACGACTCGCCGCCTGTTCGGAACTGTTGAAGGATAGCGAAGCGCTGGCTTCGCGGCTTCCGGCGGAAATGCACGATGCCTACTTCCAGCTCGTCGGTTATCCCGTCGGCATTACGGAAGCCGCCAACGAGCACTATTTCCGCTCCGAGCTTGCCCGGGCCGATGAGGCCCGCGGTCGTTCGTCGAGCGCCAACCGATCCGCCGCGAAGGCCGCCGGGCAGCGCATCGATCGGCTCACCGCCCGATACAATAAGGAGATTGCCGGCGGCAAGTGGGAGCACATCGTGACCCGAAACGGTATATCGCACCGGGACTGGGTTCGTTTCCAGCCTGAACCCGATGCGAAAAAACCTGATCCGGCTGCGGATAACGTGTGTCCACCTGCTCCGAGCGAGCCCGGTCCGCTCCCGTTCCCTGAAGGTGCGCAATCCGGCGATTTTGTGGAGCATGGCGGGGTGATATCGATTTATGCCGGACACTTTTTCCAAAGCAA
>JAFGVP010000046.1 GCA_016937945.1 Pontiellaceae bacterium
CAACAGAGGACGGCTTCAAGCCCTCGTCGGCCAATCAGCAGGGACGGGCCTATCCGCAGGTCGATGCCGAAGGTCGCGTGCGTGCGCGGATAGAGGCTCCGGAGGCCCACACGGTTCTGCTCGATATCGGGGGCGTCAAATATCCGATGACCAAGAGCGGAGATGGTGTCTGGATGGGTGAATCCGCTCCGCAGGATGAGGGTTTTCACTACTACCAGCTTGTCATCGATGGCGCTTTTGTGCCCGATCCCGGCAGTCTCTATTTTTACGGTGCCGGTCGCTGGGGCAGTGGTGTTGAAGTTCCCGCCAGGGACCAGGAATTCTATGCGTTGAAAAACGTTCCGCACGGTCACGTCTCTGAGAAACTCTATTATTCGGAAATCAATCAATCTATGCGCCGGTGTTTTGTCTATACGCCGCCCGGCTATGAACAGAATCCCGATAAACGTTACCCCGTACTCTATCTGCAGCATGGCGGTGGTGAAAATGAAACCGGCTGGTCCTGTCAGGGCAAGGCGGGGATCATCATGGACAACCTGATTGCCGCGGGGAAGGCCCGGCCGTTTATTATCGTCATGGATAATGGTACGTGGAGTCTGCCTGAAGGAGCCCGCCGAGGCGGGGGCGGATGGCCGCCGAAAGGCTGGGCGGATGGATTCGGTAAAACGCTGCTGGAAGAGATTATTCCGATGATCGACGCCACCTATCGCACTCTGGCAGATCAGCCCCATCGGGCGATGGCCGGCCTCTCCATGGGCGGCATGCAGACCAATATCATCGGCGTGGAAAACCCGGATGTATTCTCGCACATCGGCATCTTTAGCGGCGGCACGGTCGGCGATCCGGCCACGGCCCATGACGGCATCATGGCCGATGCGGAGGCATACAACAAGAAGGTCAAGCTGATCTTCCAGAGCACCGGTTCCAAAGAACGCCCCGAGAGCGTGCGTGCCAACCACGAACAGCTCAAGGCCGCCGGCATTAATAGTGTCTGCTATATCTCGCCGGATACAGCCCATGAGTGGCAGACCTGGCGGCGCAGTTTCCATCAGTTTGCCCAGCTGCTTTTCAGGAACTGACCGCGAGACGGATTGCCGTGCAGTCTTTCACCTATAGGGGCGTGAACGGGGGCATCTCCGATCAAAAACAACCAGTGAGGTCTACAATATGAAATCGAGAACATGGTCCGCCTGCCTGCTTGTTATGGCGTTATGCAGCGGCATCTGTACCGCGAAGGACACTACATTCAAACTGGAGGGAAACCCGATTTTTCGTGACGCATTCGCGGCCGATCCGGCCCCGCTGGTGGTAGGAGATACTCTGTATGTTTACGTTGGTCATGATGAAGCCGAAGATGGCGGCCCGTACTACAACATTACCGAGTGGCTCTGCTATTCAACCAAGGATATGAAAACCTGGACGTCGCATGGCTCCGTGCTGAAACCGACGGATTTCAAATGGGCAACCGGCGAGGCCTGGGCATCGCAGGTCGTGGAAAAGGACGGCAAGTTTTACTACTACACAACGGTGCAGCACGGGGAGCCCCACGTGGGCAAGGCCATCGGTGTTGCCGTGTCCGACCACCCGACCGGGCCGTTCAAGGATGCCATCGGAAAAGCCCTGGTCATTGATTCGGATACACCCAACAAAAGGGGCTGGAACGATATCGACCCGACGGTGCTGATCGATGATGACGGAACGGCATGGATGTGCTGGGGAAACGGAACCTGTTTCATGGCGAAGCTCAAGCCCAACATGATTGAGATTGACGGTGAGATTCAGGAGATCGAACTCGAGAGTTTTGTTGAAGGCCCATGGCTGCATAAGCGCGGCGATCTCTATTACCTGACCTACGCAGGTTTCAAGGGCGGTTCTGAAAATATCCGCTACGCGACAGCACCCGGAATCACCGGTCCGTGGACGAGCCGGGGCGAGCTGTCGGGAAATGCTAGGTATAGTTTCACAATCCATCCGGGCATTGTGGAGTTCAAGGACCAGTGGTATCTGTTCTATCACAATGCCACGCTGACACTGAATGGGCAGAAGGGGGCCACGGGTCGTCGCAGCGTATGCGTCGACTACCTCTATTACAACGAAGACGGTACCATGAAGCCGGTGCTCCAGACGGAAAAAAGTATCACGGTTCCGCCTGCCGAATAGCGGCTGTCATTAATAACGTGTATAACTACAGGAGTTCCCATGCATATTCATACCCTTCACAGGAAACGGCCGAAGCATCGGCCCACTCTTTCGCATTCCCTCGCAGCATTTTTCATTTTCGTTGGGCTTGGGGTACAGTCTTCGCTTGTTGACGCAGCGGAAGAGGTGTGCGCTTCATGCAGCCACCAGGTCAGCGTTACCGGGGAGTTTACGCATGAGCGGGAGCAAGGTGCCGATCAGATCGAGGGTGCAGGAGAAGATCTTCAGGCATTTCGCGAAGCGATTGTCGGTGACTCGTTTGCCATAACCGTCGCGGGACTTCCCGAGGGGACCTATTCCATCATTATCGGTATGGTCGAAACGCAGATCCACCAGGCCGGAGCGCGGTCGTTTACGGTGACCTCCGGTGAAAAAATGCTGGCTGAAAAGTATGATATCTTCAAGGAGGCCGGCGGATCCCGCAAAGCGAGTTATGTTATTGATACGGTGGAACACTCGGACGATGCCCTGCGCGGACCACTTAAGGTTGAGTTCACCGGCGTGAAAGGGAAAGCCAAGTTTAATACGTTCGAAGTACTTGATGCATCCGGCGACCGGATCGTCTTTTTCGGTGCCACGGAAATTTCCGACCCCTTTGCGGCCGAAGCCACCAAGGTTCCGGAAATTCAGGAACCGGCGATCTGGCGTAATCCTGATCACCCCATGGACGTGCGGATCAAGGACCTGATTCGCAGAATGTCGTTTGCCGAAAAGGTAGCACAACTGCAGGATGATGCTCCGGCGATTGAACGCCTCGGCCTTCCGGCATATCGCTATTGGAATGAAGCGTTGCACGGCGTGGCGAACAACGGCGTGGCCACTGTCTTTCCGGAGCCGGTCGGCATGGCCGCCACCTGGAATCCCGGGCTGATGCGCGAAGAAGGCCGGGTGATCGGTGTTGAAGGGCGAGCCAAGCATAATGACTATGCCTCCAGGAACGACGGCAACTCCAAATGGTGGACCGGCCTGACCTTCTGGACGCCTAACATTAACATCTTCCGCGATCCCCGCTGGGGCCGCGGCCAGGAAACCTATGGCGAAGATCCGTATCTGACGGCGGAGATGAGCATTGAGTTTATCAAAGGTATGCAGGGCGACCATCCCGACTACATGCTGTCGATGGCCTGCGCCAAGCACTATGCGGTACACAGCGGTCCGGAGCGTTCCCGCTACCGGTTCAATGTCGATCCCTCCGAACGCGAACTGTATGAAATGTATCTGCCGCAGTTTGAGCGCGCCGTTCGCGAAGGAAAGGTCGGCGGAGTAATGAGTGCCTACAATGCGGTATACGGCGTTCCGGCCAGCGCCAGCGAATTCCTGTTGGAAGAGCTGCTCCGCGATCAATGGGGTTTTGAGGGCTATGTCGTTTCCGACTGCAGTGCAATCGGCAATATCTGGAACGAGCAGCGTGGACATGGCTACGTGGAAACGCCCGAGGAAGCCGCTGCTGTTGCGGTAAAGGCCGGTTGCAATCTTTGCTGCGGCGGGGACTACAATGCGTTGATGAAGGCCGCCCAGATGGAATTGATCAGCGAAGATGAAATCGATCAGGCGCTCTATTACACGCTGTGGACTCGTTTCCGCATGGGCATGTTTGATCCGGTAGACCTGGTTCCGTTTAACAAATATACCATCGAAGACAACGATACGCCTGAGCATAGCAAAGTGGCGTTGGACGTGGCCCGCCAGTCGATGGTGCTGTTGAAGAACGACGGGATTCTTCCGTTGGCCCGCTCCAAGTATAAAACCATCGCCGTCATCGGGCCGAACGGGGCGTCGAAATCGATGCTGGAAGGCAATTATCATGGCTCGGCCTCGCATCCGATTTCCATTCTGGACGGCGTTAAAATGCTGGCAGGCCCGGATATTGAAGTGACTTCCGCACTGGGAAGCCCGATCCGGCTAGACAAGCGACAGGCCGCATGGAGCGCACAGGACAACACCACGGAGCGTCCGGTGGACGAGCTGAAGGCGGAAGCGGTTGCCTTGGCTGAAAAGGCCGATCTGATTATCTATGCCGGCGGAATTACGCCGGCGCAGGAAGGGGAAGGGCTGGACCGTGATCAGATTGAGCTTCCGAGCGTGCAACAGGATCTCGTGAAGGCGCTGCATGCCACCGGCAAGCCGATGGTCTTTGTCAACTGCAGTGGTTCGGCGGTGGCCTTTCCCTGGGAAGCCGAACATTTGCCGGCCATCCTGCAGGCCTGGTATCCCGGTCAGAACGGCGGTCAGGCGGTTGCCGAAGTGCTCTTTGGCGCATTTAATCCCTGCGGGCACCTGCCGTTGACCTTCTACCGCTCCACCGACGATCTGCCGGAGTTCACCGACTATTCCTTCGCGAACCGGACGTATCGCTACTTCGAGGGCAAAGCACTGTACGCCTTCGGACATGGACTCAGCTATACCCGTTTCGATTACAGGAATGGAAAACTGGCGGCCGATACAGTGCCCGCCGATGGTGCGATCATGCTTTCATTAACGGTGGAGAATTCCGGAAAAATGGATGGGGCCGATGTGATTCAGGTCTATTACCGCCACCTGAATTCGCGCGTTGAACAGCCGAAGAAGGTGCTGTGCGGATTTGCCCGGGTGGATGTCGGAAGCGGTGACTCCGAAAAAGTGACGCTGGACATTTCAACCGAACGCATGCGCTACTGGGATACAGAAACCAGTCAGTATGTCGTGGAGGCCGGCGATTATGAAATTCTCGTCGGTGCGGCATCCGATGATATCCGCATGACCCTGCCCATAAGAATTAATCAATAAGCTGGAGAGTAGACGATGAAGAAGAGTTATCTGAAATCACTCATGGCCTGTGCCTTGCTGGGCGCGGCCTCCTGGTGCGGTGCGCAGGAGAAAGTCATCCTCACGCCGCCGGCGCCGGACACACCACGGATCAACGGGCCAAACGTTTTCGGGGTACGCCCGGGGGCACCTTTTCTCTATTCCATTCCGGCCACCGGAACGCGCCCGATGAAGTTCGGTGTCAAAGATCTGCCGGCCGGCCTGGAGGTGGATGCGGAAACCGGTCGGATTACCGGCAAAGTTGCCAGGGCCGGTGAGTACACGGTGACGCTGGGGGCGAAGAACGCATTGGGTTCGGACACCAAGGCGTTCCGCATCGTGGTGGGTGACCAGGTCGCGCTCACGCCGCCGATGGGCTGGAGCAGCTGGAATTGCTGGGGCGACGCGGTGAGTCAGGAAAAGGTCCTCAGCTCGGCGCGGGCGATGGCGGAAAAGGGGCTGCAGCAGCACGGTTGGACGTTTATTAATATTGATGACGGTTGGCAGGGGAAACGTGGCGGAAAATATAATGCCATCCAGCCGAACAAGAAATTCCCGGACATGAAGGAACTCGCGGACGAGATTCACGAACTTGGACTCAAGTTCGGCATCTACTCGGGACCGTGGCACGGCACCTATGCCGGGTATATCGGCAGTAGCTCCAACAACAAGGACGGTACCTACGACTGGGTCGAAGCCGGGCACATCAATGAGTTCTACAAACTGAAAACACCCGATAATAAGCCCACCTGGATTCACTGGTCCCACGGTGAATATTCCTTTGTCGAACAGGATGCAAAGCAGTGGGCGGAGTGGGGTGTGGACTATCTGAAATATGACTGGTTCCCGAACGATATCCCGCATGTTAAGGAGATGGCCGACGCGCTGCGTGCGACCGGTCGCGATTTTGTCTATAGCCTGTCAAACACCGGTATCTACGAGGATGCTGCCGAGTACGCGCGCCTGGCCAACCTGTGGCGCACGACCGGCGACATCAACGACAGCTGGAAGAGCATGAGCCTCAAAGGGTTTTCCCAGGACCGTTGGGCCGCCTATACCGGACCCGGCCATTGGAGCGATCCAGACATGCTGGTGGTCGGCATGGTCGGCTGGGGTCCCAACCTGCATCCGAGTACCCTCACGCCCGATGAACAGTATACGCACATCAGCCTCTGGTGCCTGCTCTCCGCGCCGCTCATCCTCGGGTGCGATCTCGCGCAGCTGGATGACTTTACGCTTTCGCTGCTCACGAACGATGAAGTGCTGGCCGTCAACCAGGATGCTCTCGGCCGACAGGCCACGCAGTTCAGCAACGAAGACGGCCGGATTGTCTATGCGAAACGGCTGGAAGACGGTTCGTTTGCGGTCGGCCTGTTCAATTGCAGCGAGGCCGAACAGACCGTCAATGTGAAATGGGGCCCATGGGGTAACCTTCCCACGCCGAGCGGCGGCGAGAAATATGTCGTGCGGGATCTCTGGCGGCAGCAGGACCTCGGTACCTTCGAGAGTAAATTTGACTCCAAGGTTGCCCCGCACGGAGTGGTTCTCCTGAAGCTGTCCCTCGCGAAGTAATCGCTCCGTTCAGGAGCGGGGGCATGATCGGGCTGTTTCTTCAACCAAAGGAACAGCCTGATTCATTATCCGGTCAAGCCGTACGAAAACGACATTATTTATTGGCCGGAAAATCATGCAGACGGCGCCCATGTAAACAACCCGGTTTGAAGCACGGGCAGTTCCGTGGCTTGTGTTGGGGGAGATACGGTCGACCGTCCGATCAGGTTTTTCAGGAAGTTTAGGAGTAGAAGATCACGAATGAAGCAATCATGTAACATCAAGCGTTTTGGGAAATCTGTGAGGTTGTTGTCGGCGATGCACTGGGTCTTCACGTTGCTTAGCTGGGGAGCTGTAAATCAGGTCGCCTCGGCCACTTCGGGGGCGCTTAACGAGGCCGTCCAAGATGAATACGGGGTGACCTGCAGGATGGAATGCGGGCTCCTTCGTTTGCAACTATGCTCGGATCGGGCGGTGCGGGTCCTGTACACGCCGGAGAAGGCGTTACCGGACTTGGACAGCCTGGTGCTTCAGAAAACCAGGCCCGTCCCGTTCATGTTAAACGAACAGGACGATTTTATCGTGGTTTCAACCGATCAGATGAGCGTGCAGGTTGATCGGGAATCCGGTCGCATCACGTTCCTCGACACAGAAGGCAACGTGCTGTTGCAGGAGCCTGTGGGGGGAGGGAAGACGGTGATCCACTCGACGCTGTATGGCGAGCCGACGCTGGCGGTGGAACAGACCTTCGTTTCCCCGCCGGATGAATATCTGTTTGGCTCCGGGCAGTTCCAGGATGGCGAGTTCAACCTGCGCGGATTGCCCCGACGGCTGACCCAGGTGAATTCCCAGATCGCGGTGCCGTTTTTCCTATCCAGCAAGGGCTACGCACTGCTGTGGCATAATTATGGACTGGTGGATCTGAATCCGGCCGACAACCGGATCGGCCTTTCGCCCGGTGAAGCCAAAGGCGATGCCGAAACGGTGGATGTCACCACGACCGAGGGCACCCGTCAGGAGACCCGCCAGCCGGGCGTATTCAGTGGCCGCTTCATCGTTGATCAGGCGGGCAGCTATGCCTTCCTGCTGGATGTCGGGCGCAGCATGGCGAACCGGTGGAATATTGAAGTCGACGGGATTAAGCTTTTTGATTTCAGGAATCTCTGGCTGCCTCCCACCACCAGCTGGAAGATGAATCTTTCGGCCGGTACCCATACGATTACGGTTCGAGGCGAACGGAACGACAAGCCATCGGTTTACTTCCGCCCGGAACAGGATGCCACTGTCCTGCGTTCTCCGGTAGCCGACGCGTTGGACTATGTCTTTTTTGCCGGCACGGGCGACGAAGCCATCGGAGCCTACCGCGAGCTGACGGGGGCCGCGACGCTGCTGCCGGACTGGATCTTCGGCTATATCCACTGCCGTGAACGCTTCAGTTCCCAGGAACAACTATTGGAAAACGCCCGTGAATTCCGCCGGCGCGAGCTGCCTATGGATGTCATGGTGCAGGATTGGCAGTACTGGGGAAAACATGGTTGGAACGCCATGCGCTTCGACGAAGATCACTATCCAGATCCCGCAAAGATGGTCGAGGAGCTGCACGATATGAATGCGCGCCTGATGCTCTCGGTCTGGTCGAAGATTGATCCCGATTCGGAGCTAGGCCGGGCGTTTGCGGAGAAGGGCTATTACATTCCCGGCACCCAGTGGGTCGATTTCTTCAATCCGGATGCGGCGGCATTCTACTGGGAAAACTTCAGCAAGAAGCTTTTGTCGCTGGGGATCGATGCCTGGTGGCAGGATGCCACCGAACCGGAGAACGACGATCTGGTCGGGCGCAAGACGCATGTCGGTCCCGGCGAAAAGATGCGCCTGATCTATCCGCTCTTCGTTACGAAGACGGTCTATGAAGGCCAGCGCGAAGACCGTCCTGATAAACGGGTTTTCATACTTACCCGCTCAGCCTTCCTCGGGCAGCAGCGTTATGCGGCCGCAACGTGGTCGGGTGACGTGGGCAACAGCTGGGAAACCCTGCGGCGGCAGGTTCCGGCGGGCCTGAACTTTGTCGCCGCCGGCATGCCGTACTGGACGACCGATACCGGCGGCTTCTTCCGGCCCGGCGGCGGACAATACCAGGATAAGGGATTCCATGAACGGTTTATCCGCTGGTTCCAGTATTCCACGTTCTGCCCGCTGCAGCGCGTTCACGGCTACCAGACTGATACCGAATTCTGGCGCTATGGTTCGGAGGTCGAACAGGAGGCCAAACGCTATCTGGACCTGCGGTACCGCCTCTTTCCCTACATCTACAGCGAAGCCGCCCGCATGACCTTTCAGGGTACGACGCTGATGCGCCCGTTGGTGATGGATTTTTCCGCCGACGAAACGGCCCTGCAGCAACGTTATGAATACATGTTCGGCCCCGCATTCCTGGTGGCTCCGGTCCTCGCGCCGGGCGTGAAGGAGTGGAACGTCTACCTGCCGCAAAACGAAGCGGGCTGGATTGATTTCTGGACGGGAGAGAAACTGGACGACGGACAGCAGGTAACTACCGCGTCGCCGCTGGGTCAGATTCCGTTGCATGTCCGGGCCGGCTCCATCGTGCCGCTGGGCCCGAAACAGCAATACGTCGGCGAGAAACCGTCCGACCCGATCGAGCTGCGTGTTTACACGGGGGCTGACGGCCACTTTGCGCTGTATGAGGACGAAGGCGACAACTACGACTATGAAAAGGGTCAGCATGCCATCATCCCGATTCAGTGGAACGACGCACAGAAGACGCTCGTTATCGGAAAACGTGACGGAAGCTTTCCCGGTATGATCAGAAACCGGACATTCCACATTGTTTGGGTATCGCCCGATCACGGGATCGGGATCGACCCGACAGAAAAGCCGGATGCCGTGGTGGACTATACCGGACGGAGGGTGAAAGTTGTCGCAAAGTAGGGGAACCCAGAGATGGAGGTGCCATATGCATTGGCATCTATTATCAGCAGGTCGATCCGGCCAACGGGATCATCTTCAGTTCGCTTTACCAGGTTCATCATCAGCGCTTGTCCGTCTACTGGGCGCAGGCAACACGAACATGAAAGACAATCGAGGATGCTGAAGCGCTATTAAAAGGGGAAATGCTGAAATGAGAAAAATGCAATCACTGAGACTGATATTCTGTATTCTGCTCTTGCAGATGTGTGGGCTGGAAACGGCATTTGCAGTGCGGGGACGTCCGACGCTGAACGCGGAACGCACGACCTTTGTGGCGGATAACGGGGAATTGCTGCGCGGACCGTTTACGTCGTCGGAGTGGGGGGATCCCGCGCCGTATGCTGAGCTGGCAAAGATGAAGAACCTTGGCTTTAACGCCGTGCATCTATACGGCGAGTGTCTGAACATAAACTATCCCAACGGCGGTGATTCACCCGGCTATGCGGCCTCCCGAATTGACAGTGTGGTAAACGCCACGCGCGATCTGGGAATGTATGTGGTGATCACCATCGGAAACGGCGCGAACAACGGTAACCACAACCGCGAATATGCGCTGGATTTCTGGCGTTTTTATGCGCCGCGATATGCGAATGACACCCATGTGATTTATGAAATTCATAATGAGCCGGTGGCCTGGGGACCTCCCTATTCCTCAGCGAACGCCAATCCTACCGGTGCGCTGGAGATGAATATTGATGCGTACAATATTATTCGAGCCAACGCGCCTGATACGCCCGTCCTGCTTTTCAGTTATTCGGTGCTTGGCGATTCCGGCGGGGCGAATAATGCCCTGACGGATATCCGGCTCTTTAATCAATCCGTATTCGGTACTTCGGAAGCGACATGGAACAACGTAGCGGTGGGCTTTCATGGGTATGCCGGTGCTTCGGCCAACGCCACCGCGGTAGAACAGATTATCAATGCAGGATACCCATGCTTCATGACGGAGTTTGCGACGGGCGTGTGGGGGACAGAGCACGGCGGCATCGATACGGAGGCGGTGGCCAATCTGGAGCGGTTGAACGTCTCCTGGCTCGCGTTTCATTATGTGCCGCCGTGGGGCGTTGCCGACGATGTGACGCGCCCGGAAGTGTTCAAGGATCGAATCGATCATTCCGGTCTGTCGTGGACGCCCGATTACGGTAGCTGGCCGGTTGCCCGCAGCGTGTTTGAAAACGGGGGTACCCCGCGGACGATTCCCGGATTCAATAATAATTTCCTGAGCGGTTCGCTGCGGATCCAGGCGGAATATTTTGATAACGGAGGCAATGGCGTTGCCTATTATAATGAAAACGGGACCAATCCCGGCGGGGCCTACCGTACGGATGAGACGGTCGGGATAGAAGCTGCGACCGATAGCGGCGGCGGGTATAACGTGGGTTGGACCGCGTCCGGCGACTGGCTGGAATATACCATGAAGGTCAGTCAGGCGGGGACCTATAATCTCAGCTTGCGCGTGGCCAGTACGAATGCCGCCCGTGTACAGATCGATGCCTTTGGCAAAGCCATTACGGAAAACTGGACCCTGCCGGATACGGGCGGACTGCAGAGCTGGACGACGGCGACGAAACGCGTCTTTCTCGAGCCGGGGCAGCAGATTCTTCGAGTCAATGTGGTTGAAGGCGGATTCAATCTGAACTGGATGGAATTTTCCGCCATTCCTACCGGACCGGTTGCGGACGGAACCTATAAGTTTGTGAATGCGGGCAGCTCGCTGGCGATCGATGTCGATGCGGAGGATAACCTTGTCGCCAGCCCCTATACCGGCAATGCGAACGAGAAGTGGGTGCTTCAGCACCTCGGGGGCGGGCAGTATAAAGTCACGTCTGCGGCCGATGGCTGGGCCTGGGATGCGTGGGCGCGGCCCTTGCATGTATCGCAGTACTGGTGGGGTGCTGCCGGGGATCGATGCTTTATTCTGATTCCGGCGGATGACGGATTTTATCAGGTTATGACGGCGGGCAACGGGCGCGTTTTCCAGCCCTCCGGTGGGGATATGTCGCAGATAGATCAGGTCGTCGATTCGGGCGGCGCGGAGCAGAAGTGGGACATCACGGCTCCTGCGGCACCTTCTTTCCCGGCGGGGCTGAATATCACGGAAGCGGGCACGACCGGCGCAAACCTGAGCTGGGATGCGGTGACGGGTGCCGATAGCTATAAAGTGAAGCGCTCCATCGTTCGTGGCGGGCCGTATACCACGATTGCCAGTGGTCTAACCGGTACCTCATTTGCGGATTCCGGATTGAATGCCGGTACTCAGTATTTTTACGTAGTCTGCGCCGTGGCTGGCGGCGTGGAAGGCATGAACAGCGCCGAAGTGGCTTTGCGCTTCTCCAAACTAGGCGGATCGATCATCGGAACTCCGGGGTCGTATAATAATGGGGGCGATACCATTGCCCGGGTGTTTGACGGCAACTTAAACACCTTCTTTGACGCTCCCGCCGGTGACGGTTGCTGGGCCGGACTGAATTTTGGTTCCGGCACAACCAATGTCGTTATGCAGATAAAATTCTGTCCCCGCAGTGGATTTGCTGATCGGATGGTCGGGGGTGTTTTCCAGGGCGCAAACCGCGCGGACTTCAGTGATGCGGTTACGCTCTATACCGTCGGATCAAATCCGGCGGAATCCTCGCTTACGACTGTGAATGTCTCGGAATCCTCCGGGTTCCGGTATGTACGCTACCTCGCCCCTAATGGCAGCTGGGGCAACGTGGCCGAGGTCGAATTTTACGGCTACGCCTACACCGAGCCGGTGCCGGTGCCCGAGGGGCTTGCTGCAGAAGCGCTTTCAAGTGGTCTGGTTCATCTGACATGGAATGCCACAGAGGGGGCAACCGCCTACCGTATTAAGCGGTCAACCGAAAGCGGCGGCCCTTATGATGAAATCGCAACGGTATCGGAAGGAACCGATTTCCAGGATGACAGCGTGGTTGACGGGGTTTCCTATTATTATGTGGTCAGTGCGATCCAGAGAGAGCGCGAAAGCGCGAACAGCGAAGAGGCGTTTGTGTTCTCCTATCCCTGGGATACGGCCGACGTTGGATCCACGCTGCAGGGCAGCGCCTCGATCAATAATGGAACCTTTACGATTGAAGGGGCCGGCGCGGATATCTGGGACCGCTCAGATGCCTTCCGCTATGTCTACACCGAAGTGTCCGGAAACTGCACGCTGGTGGCTCGCGTTGCCGGCGTTGAAAATACCGATGCATGGGCCAAAGGCGGGGTCATGATTCGCAAGAGCCTGGCCGCCAATTCCGCGAACGCCCTGATATGCGTCACTCCCGGAAACGGTATTTCGTTCCAATGGAGATCGACCGACGGCGCGGAATGCGGTTATTCCAACAGCGGCGGACTGGCCGCGCCCCATTGGGTCAAACTGGTGCGCAACGGCAATACGTTCACCGCGTACCGCTCTGTCAATGGAACAAGCTGGACGCAGCAGGGGACGCCGCAGACCATCAGCATGGGCGCCTCGGTCTACATTGGGCTCGCGGTGACGGCGCACAATGCATCCCTACTGAGCACGGCCACGTTTGATCATGTAACCCTGACGGCAACAACGCCATCGGCGCCGGCCAGCCTGGAGGCCTTTGCCGAATCTGATGCGCAGATCAACCTTTTCTGGGCCGCGTCCGCCCTTGCGGAAACCTATAGCATTAAGCGCTCAACCGTCAGCGGATCGGACTATGTCGTTGTGGCCTCAAACCTGACGGAAACCGCGTATGACGATGTGTCGGGCCTGAGCGCAGGTACGCGCTATTATTATGTGGTTTGCGCCATGAACGTCGGCGGTGCCAGTGCCGATTCGGCGGAAGTGAGTGCGGTACCTTCGGTGGAAGTTCTGCCGAACGAATATCATATTGCGGACTGTGAGGTTGCCGGGGGAGCGAACATGATGATGCGTGTGACGAACTCGGTTCCGGGTCATGCCTATCAAATATGGGCGACGGATAACCTGGTGTCGCCGGATTGGCATCCGGTGGGTGTTGGGCTGGTGGGTAGCGAAGCGGATCTTGAGTTTAATATTCCCATGGAGGAGGCATCCACCAACCGCTACTTTAAGCTGGAGGTTCAGCGGCAGTAGTGATGTCGGGAACATCTGTATACAATATTTGATGAAGAGGAGAGCAGGATGAATACATATCGACTGGCTGGACTATTATCACTCTGTGCCGTGTGTGCGATGGCGCAGGTGCCGGACTGGGAGAATGAAACCGTTATTGGAATCAACAAGGAGGCACCGCGCGCCACCGGGGTTTCGTATTCAACCATCGAAAGCGCGATCCATGCGTATGACCTGAAGAAGCCGGAGGATGCGCTCCGGAAGTGGATGGATTCGCCGTTCTATCATTCGCTCAACGGGGAGTGGAAATTTAATTGGGTCAGGCAGCCGAGCGATCGCCCGGTCGACTTCTATAAACCCGGATACGATGTCTCGGGCTGGGGAACAATCCCGGTGCCCGCCAACTGGGAGCTGGAAGGGCACGGTACGCCGATATACACGAACGTGAGATATCCGCATCCGCGCCAGCCACCTAAAATCCTGGCGGATGTCCCGGACTATTTTACGGCCGCCAAAGAACCCAACCCGGTAGGCAGCTATCGGCGGACCTTTACGGTTCCAGAAAACTGGGACGGGCGGCAGACGTTTATTCACTTTGATGGCGTCTCTTCCGCATTCTATATCTGGGTCAACGGCGAGAAGGTGGGTTACAGTGAAGGGAGCCGCACGCCGGCGGAATTTGATCTTACCGACTATCTGAAACCGGGCGAAAACGTGCTTGCGGTCGAGGTCTATCGCTGGTGCGACGGGTCGTATCTGGAAGACCAGGATTTCTGGCGCCTGAGCGGTATCTACCGGAACGTGTATCTTTTCAGTACTCCGAAAACGCGCATTCAGGACCTGTTTGTGCTCACAGATCTCGACGACGCATATCAAAATGCCGACGTGAGTCTTTCGGTTACGCTGGAGAATCGCGATGCAAAGAGAGCGTCGGGGAGTGTGCGCGCCACATTGGTGGATGCCCGCGGCGCAAAAATGGAATTGGGTAAAAGTCCTCTCGTAAATGTGGACTCGGGAAAGATGTCCACGGTGACCATTGAGCGGATGGTCGCATCGCCGCTTAAATGGACCGCGGAAACGCCGAATTTTTATACGGTAGTCGTCGAGCTGCTCGATGCGCAGGGACAGGTAACAGAGGTTCGTGCCTGCCGGATGGGATTCCGGGAAGTGGGAATCAGGGATCAGCAGTTACTCGTGAACGGCGTTTCCGTACTGCTCAAGGGTGTGAACCGTCATGAGCACGATCCCGATCTCGGCCATGCCCTGGAGATCAATTCCATGATCCGCGACCTGGAACTCATGAAGCAGTATAACATCAACACCGTGCGTACCAGCCACTATCCAAACCAGCCCGTCTGGTATGACCTGTGCGACCTGTACGGCATTTATCTGGTCGACGAGGCCAACGTGGAGTCGCACGGCATGGGCTACGGTAACGAAACCCTGGCGCGTGCATCCAGCTGGGAGTCAGCGCATGTCGACCGGAATGTGAGCATGGTGCAGCGCGACAGGAATCATCCAAGCATCGTGATCTGGTCGCTGGGTAACGAAGCGGGCGGCGGGCCGAATTTTGCGGCCGCGGCGCAGGCGATCCGCGATCTCGACACGTCGCGGCCGATTCAATATGAGCAGATGGATTCCGTATGCGATATGGACAGCGTCATGTATCCCTCGGTCGAGTGGCTGGTCTGGCAGGGCCAGAGCGATTCACCCAAGCCGCAGTTTGTGTGTGAATATGCCCATGCCATGGGTAACTCCTGCGGAAACCTGCAGGAATACTGGGACGCCATTGAGGGATCCCCGCGCCTGATCGGCGCCTGCATTTGGGACTGGGTCGACCAAGGGCTGCGAAAGTATACGGGCAATACGCTCGAGGACGGCTCGAAGGAGTGGTTCTACGCCTATGGCGGCGACTATGGCGATAATCCCAACGACAACAACTTCTGTATCAACGGCGTGGTACCGCCGGATCGCGCGGTTTCCCCGAAGCTGCTGGAAGTCAGCAAGGTGTATCAGTATGTCAAATTCGGCCTGAATGAGACGGCGCCGCTTTCCGTATTGCTGACCAATGTTTACTTTCATACCAACCTGGAAGGCTACACCCTCAAATGGCAGTTGCTGGAAGACGGCCGATTGATTCAGGATGGAGAGTCGATCCTGCCTTCCCTTGAACCCGGTGATAGCCGGGTGATTCCGGTGAAGGTCGCTCAAGTGACGGCCGTGGCGGGTGCGGAATATTTTCTGAACCTGGAGCTCGCACTTCCGAAGGACACGCTCTATGCCAAAGCCGGACATGTGATTGCGACGGAACAGTTCAAACTGCCTTATGATGTTCCGCCGGTACCGCAGGTTGACCTTCGATCCTTCGCCGGTTCCGCCACTGCGTTGAAGCTGAAGGATGACAGCCGGGCGATAACGGTGAGTGGTTCCGGTTTCAGCGTCGAATTCAGCAGGGAAACCGGCGCCCTGAGTTCGTTGATCTATGACGGCGCCCAGATGATCGAGGACGGAGAAGGCCCTGAGCTCAATTTGTACCGTGCGCGGATCGACAACGATAACTGGCTGGGTAATGCCGTTCGCCAGGCCGGGCTGGACCGGTTGACCTATTCCGTAAAGCGTGTTGAGGCGGAAAAAGTGCTGCCCGGCATGCTCCGTGTCACCGTAGTGAAGGAAGGCAATATTCAGCCGCGGGAAAATGACCGACGCCGCAATCAGGAGACGCCTGCGGAATCCCCGGTCCTTGAATACAAGACCGTCTATTCCATTTTTTCGGACGGCGTTATCCAGGTGTCCAGTGAAGTCCGCTCCAAGGGGCTTTCCCAACTGCCTCGTCTCGGCGTTGCGTTCACGATGCCCAAGGCGTTCGATACCTTTACCTGGTA
This sequence comes from Pontiellaceae bacterium, assembly GCA_016937945.1. Classification (GTDB taxonomy): domain Bacteria; phylum Verrucomicrobiota; class Kiritimatiellia; order Kiritimatiellales; family Pontiellaceae; genus Pontiella. The sequence goes on from JAFGVP010000046.1 coordinate 16,465, forward strand.
CGGTCGCGGTCCGCATGAAAACTATAACGACCGCAAGCGCAGCGCCAACGTCGGTCTCTACGGCGGTTCTGTGGCGGACCAGTATGTGGATTATGTGCGTCCGCAGGATAACGGCAGCAAGTCCGATGTCCGCTGGGCGGCGCTCACAAACGATGACGGAAAAGGGCTGCTGATGGTGATGGACGGTACGTTTGCTGTCAGCGCGCACCACAACACCGTCGCCGATTTCGATGAGGCCCGGCATCCGACGGAGTTGCCGAAGCGCGAAGAGGTATATGTCTGTCTGGATGCAGGTCATTCCGGTCTGGGCGGAACCAGCTGCGGTCCGGCGCCGTTGCCGCAGTATATTTTGAATGCGCAGGACGTGATGCAGTTCAGCTATTCGTTCCGGCCCTGCGGTTCGGATATGGCCGAGATGGCGCGGATCCGGTATCCGGATACCCGCGCTCCAGTCATTACCCGCGACCGTCAGGCCATGCTCAAAGTTGAAGCATTCCAGCAAGGGACCATTCAGGTTCGCGTTAACGGGAGTGCGTGGAAAAAATATTCTCATCCGGTTGAAATGACCATTGCGGCAACCGTGGAAGCGCGGGTGGAACTTGGCGCCGGACTGACCAGTAATATCGGTCAGGCGGAGTTTCTTGAGGTGCTTCCACTGCTCGAACTGGACAAGAGCAAGTGGAAGATCGTTCACTTTGACAGCGCCGAAGATCCTGGCGAGGGACCGGCGAAAAATGCAATCGATGGCAAACCCTCCACCTTCTGGCATACGAATTGGTCGTCGTCCCGCGAGTCGTATCCGCATGAACTCCAGATTGATCTCGGTCAGACGCTGAAGCTCGCCGGATTCACGCAGTTACCACGACAGGACAACGTAAACGGACGAATCAAAGAATACGCGTTTTATGTCAGCAACAGTACATCCAACTGGGGCAAACCTGTTGCTGAAGGTGTGTTCGGGAATACGAGTCAGCGTCAGGAGGTTCGGTTCGATAAAATCGTCCGAGGTCGCTATATCCGGATCGTCTGTAAAAACGAGTGGAACAATGCGCATTACGCCTCGCTTGCGGAACTCGATGTGATGGCTGTGAAGGAACAATAAATACTTGGGCTTCGTATGACCTCGCTTGGAATCGGCGATCAAAACACACCACATTGATTAGGAGAAAAATGAAAACGATAGCTATAAAAAAACATATTGCCATCGGACTGTTGGTCGTAGCCTGCGTGGGTTCCCAAGGCGAAACGGTGACGGTCGTCAGCCCGAACGGGATCATACAGATCGATGTCCTGGCCGATGACGCCGGCAACCTGACCTGGTCGGTCGAGCGCGAGGGTAAAATGGTATTCGCCGCGTCGCCCCTGGGGCTGACGGTGGATGGCCAGAACATCGGCGACTCGGTAACGATCGGAAAACCGCAGAGTCGCACCATCAACGAAACCTATCCGATCTATGGCAACCATTCGACGGCGGTGAACCATTGCTCCGAGACGGCGATTCCGGTGAGCGGTCCCGGCGGCATCGAATACATTCTGGATGTGCGGGCCTACGATGACGGCGCGGCGGTGCGCTATCGCATTAAAACGAAAGATAAAACGCACTCTATTGCCGGGGAGACAACCTCGTTTGCCTTGCCGCTCGATACCACCGTTCGGTGGGAACACTATGACAACAGCTATGAGAAACCGTGCGAGTCGAGCCTGCTGTCGGGTATTCCTGAAAACGCTCCGCTGTCTCCCCCGATCACCTTTGAACTGGGTGACGATCTCTATGTCTCCCTCACCGAAGCGAACAACGACTGCTTTCCGGACATGGGGCTGGCCCGCCATGGAAATCGGCTCCAGGCCGTTTTTCCGGCATCGTCCAATGGCTGGCAGCACGAAGGCTCGATTACCACGCCGTGGCGCGCGGCAATCATTGCCGAAGGGCTTACGGCGCTGGTGAACAGTGACCTGATTACCAACCTTTGTCCGCCGCCGTCGAAAGAACTGGCGAATGCCGACTGGATTCAGCCCGGCCGTTCACTCTGGCAGTGGTGGGCCATCGGCGCTCCGAGGTATGAAGATCAGGAGGACTGGGTCGATGCGGCCAAAACGCTCAAGTTTGAATATTATCTGATCGACGACGGGTGGCGCAACTGGAGCGCCCCCGGCAAGAATCAGTGGGAGTGTCTCGAAGAGGTGATTGACTACGCCAAGAAACAGGGTGTCAAGGCGCTGGTGTGGGTCAACTCCGCCGAAATGCGCGATGCCAGGTCGCGCCGCGCCTATTTGGAGAGGGTCGCGGATATCGGGGCTGCCGGCATCAAGATTGACTTTATTCCACCGTGTACCGCCGAAATAACCCGCTGGTATGAAGGCGCATTGCAGGATACCGCCGAGTTGGAGCTGCTGTGCAACTTTCATGGATCGGTCAAGCTCACCGGGCGCCAGCGCACGTGGCCGCATGAACTGACACGCGAAGCGGTGCGCGGTCATGAGTATCACATGTCGCGTTATGGTCGTGTCCAGGCGGCTGATCACGACACGATCGTGCCCTTTACCCGCTATCTGTGCGGTCCGGCCGACTATACGCCGACCGCGTTCGATCCGAAGGAGATGGTGGGCTACACCTGGGCGCATCTGCTGGCCCAGGCGGTGGATATGACCTCGCCGCTGCTGCACTTTGCCGGAAAGTATCAGGACTTTATTGGAAATCCGGCCGAGGATCTGATTCGCCATCTGCCTGCGACGTGGGATGAAACGATTGTGCTGCCGGGCAGCGAAATCGGAAAGGTGATCGGCTTTGCGCGCCGGCAAGGCGATAGCTGGTTCATCGGGGTGCTCAACGGCGGGGAGGAAACCACGCTGCCGATCGATTTCTCCTTCCTCGGAAAAGGAACGTGGAAGGCTAAGGTTTTTGCCGACGATCCCGACAACCCCGCCACCTACAAGCAGGCCGAAAAGACCATCACTGCCCGCGATCACATTGAAGTCCCCATGAGCCCGCGTGGCGGACTCGTGGTTTGGATCACGAAATAGGACGGTTGGAAAAAGAGGATATACGCGTCATGAAATACAAAGTAATCATCGCCTGCCTGCTGCTGGGGACTGTGGTCTCTCCGGCCCGGCAGATCCGGGTTGTTTCGCCGAACGAGGAGATCGCTGTGGCTCTTTACAACCGCGGAAACGACGATTCCGGAGATTGGGTTCTCTCGGTGGGATGTTCCATCGGCGGAACGAAAGGTACGGCCGTTCCCGAAATCAGCCTTGGGCTCGTTCGCAGTGATCAGTCGTTCTCAACGCAACTTGAATTCATTGACGCGGCCAGGCCGGTCACCATCAACGAGCAGTATACGGCTGTGCACGGCAAGCGTCGCATATGCGGCAACATGGCCAACGAGGTGGTCGTGCATTTTAAGAATCCCGATGAGAGCAGGCTGGACCTGATTATCCGTGCCTACAACGATGGAGTGGCCTTTCGCTATGCCTTTCCGGTGGGCGAAGGGAGTTATGTGGTGAAGGATGAATTGACGGCTTATACGATACCGGACCAGGCGAAGCGCTGGATGGAAAAGTGGATCCCGTCGAACGAAAATCTCTACACCAGCATGGAGAACGGCGATATTCAGCAGGAGTGGGGCTATCCGGCGCTGTTTAACGTGGGCGGTGAAGACGGGTGCTGGGTTCTGATTCATGAGGCGGATGTGGACCGTCGTTACTGCGGTACCAAACTGAGTAATAAATCAGATAAGAACCGCTATAAAATCACCTTTCCGGATCAGCGCGACGGCAACGGGCGTGGCGAATCGCAGCCGACGATTAATCTGCCGTGGGAGTCGCCGTGGCGTGTGATGATGTTGGGCAGTCTGGCCGATGTGGTGGAATCCACGCTGGTAAAGGATGTTTCCACGCCGTCAAAGATCGGCGATGCAGAATGGGTCAAACCGGGCAAGGCGTCCTGGAATTATTGGTCGCACAATCACGGCACCAGGGATTTCACGGTGGTCTGTTCGTTTGCGGATCTGGCGGCAGAGATGGGCTGGCCGTACACGCTGATCGACTGGGAATGGGATTCCATGGGCAACGGCGGAAACCTGGAGGATGCGCTGAAGTATATTCAGTCGAAGGGCGTGAAACCGCTGATGTGGTACAACTCCGGCGGGCCGCATACCTATGTTCCCGCCACCCCGCGCGACCGTATGCTGACGCATGAATCACGCATGAAGGAATTTGCCAAGCTCAAGGAGCTGGGTGTGGCCGGTGTGAAGGTGGACTTTTTCGAGAGCGAGAAGCAGGACATGATCGCTTACTATCTCGATATCCTTGAAGACGCCGCGCAATTCGAAATTATGGTCTATTTTCACGGCTGCATCGTTCCGCGCGGCTGGTCGCGCACCTATCCGAACCTGATGACGCTCGAAGGTATTCGCGGCGCCGAGTGGTACAACAATACACCGCACTTTACCGAGCCGGCTCCGGAGCACAATACCATCGTTGCCTTTACGCGCAATGTGGTCGGCCCGATGGATTATACGCCGGTCACCTTCACCGATTCCCAGCATCCGCACATTACGACGTTCGGGCATGAACTGGCTTTGAGCGTGGTGTTTGAATCGGGTATTCAGCATCTGGCCGACCGTCCCTCGGGCTACCGGGAACGGCCGGACGCCGTGCGGGATTTTTTGAAAAAGGTTCCGGCCGCCTGGGATGACACCAAGCTGATCGACGGCTATCCGGGCCGCAACATCGTCATCGCTCGTCGAAAAGGAACGGTTTGGTATGTCGGTGGCCTGAATGCGGAAGCCGATGCAAGGGTTCAAAATCTGAAATTTGATTTTCTATCCGACGAGACAACCTATCAGCTGACGCTGATCTCGGACGGAAAATCCGCACGGGAATTTGACAGTCGGGAAATGGATGCCGATTGCAGCGAGTCCATTGATATCAATCTATTGGGGTACGGCGGGTTTGCGGCTGTATTTGAACCACGAAATGAAACAGGAGATTAACATGAAACGTGCAACGATCGCTTTATGCGCTGGTTTGCTGGTATGCGGCATTTGTTCGTCCGCTTCGGCGGCGAAGGCAGGCTACAAATTGGGAAATGAACCGGTGCGCAGTGCCGGTTATGGAAAAGAGCCGGGTGATTTTAAAAGCGGGACCTACACGATGAAGAGTGCCGGTCTGGAGCGCACATACATCATCGATATTCCTGAAAACTACGACAAGAACAAGCCCTGTCGGCTGATTTTCTGCATGCATATGATGGGCGGGAGTATGCAGACGATGGTGGATAATAATTTTTATGGACTCAAAACCTATGCCGAAAAGGAGCGCGTTCCCGTCATTTTTGTGGCTCCTCAGGGATATACCGATCATACACCTTGGCGTGCGGGGGATGACAAGGACCATGTTTTCTTTGAAGACATGCTCGAGCTGTTCGAGAAAAAACTGAGTATCGACAGGTCCCGCGTTTTCTGCTGCGGTTTTAGCTTCGGAGCGATGTTTACCTACTCGCTCTCTCTCCAATTTCAGGACGATCTTCGTGCGGTTGCCTGTTATTCTCCAGCCAACTGGAATATTTACCTGCCTCGGAATAAACGCAAGCCCCTCGCTTTTTTCAGTACGACGGGCACGGAGGACGGACTGTGCAAGTGGATCAATTCCGATGAGAAAAAAGAAGGTGGAAAGTATTGTGTTCTAACGCACCTTGAAGACAACGGGCTTTCCGATCTCCCCGAAATCCCCCTGGCAACGACCCCCAACCATGTCACCACTGAGTTCAAGGGGCTTCCGAAGGAATATCCCGTGATGTTCGGCTCCTTCGTGGGCGGGCATACGGATACTGTGCGCGACCCCGGATCCGAAGAAAACTGGATCTCGAAAGAGACCTGGGATTTTTTCATGCGGTTCTAGAACCTTTCAGAAAAGCTCCTGTCATGGTTGCTGTAAATAACTTTCCGTCTGATGCGGTGATGGATCTTCCTCCGGAATCGTTCGGGGCCGGATGACCTGAAAATCGAGCCAGTGAATATTGTGCGATTACCATTCAACAAGTGTGTCTTGGAGATAGGGCAGGAGGAAAAATGAACAGCAGAATCATGGTGAGTCTTGGTACAGCACTTGCGCTGGTCACTGTCGGGTGCAGTACATCGCCATACAAGGATACACTGATCCCGGGCGAGGGCGGGATTGTCATTGTTCCTGAGCTTAAGAAGCCGGCGAAAACCCGTATGCTCGAAGAAAAGGATTTCGGCGGGTATCTGCTGGTCTACTTCAAGGATCAGGATCAGTCGGCCTACATGGCGGTGAGTCGCGCTGGATACACCTTTTACGACCTGAATAACGGGAAAGCCATTTTTAATGGCGCCGAGCTCGCGGATCAGAAGGGCGTTCGCGACCCGCACATCACCCGTGGACCGGACGGGGCGTTTTACCTGGCCTTGACCGACCTGCATATTTTCGGAAAACGGGCCGGTTATCGTGATACCGAATGGCAGCGTCCGGCGGAACAGTATGGCTGGGGCAACAACCGGGCGCTGGTACTGTTGAAGTCGTTCGACCTGATTCATTGGACGGCGTCCGACTTCCGCGTCGATCTGGCTTTCCCGGAGCTGGGCGACATCGATTGCTCGTGGGCACCGCAGACAGTCTACGATGCGGAAGCAGGCAAAATGATGGTCTATTTCACCATCCGCTACAATAACGCCAATGCCAATATCTACTGCTCCTATGCCAATGACGCGTTTACCAGGCTTGAAACGGTGCCGGAAATGATTCCCGGGATCGGGGGTATTGATGCAGACATTACGAAGGTGGGGGATCAATACCAGATGCACTATGTCGCCGGAGGCAAGATCTTTCACGCCGTCTCTGATAAAATTCGTACCGGGTACAAGGCCGAGTCGCGGCGTATTGATCCCGAGACCGTCAATACGGAAGCGCCCAATGTCTTTAAACGCCTCGGCACGGATACCTATGTGCTGATGTACGATGTCTACGGCGCCCGCCCCAACAACATGGGCTTCAGCGAAACCACGGATTTTATCCACTACACCGACATTGGAAAATTTAATGAAGGCGTTATGAAGACGGTCAATTTCGAGCGGCCCAAGCATGGTGCCGTCACCTATCTGACACCGGATGAACTGGAATCCATTACGCGCCACTGGGGCGTGGTGCTGAACTGAAAACGACCTTGTTAAAATCGAAACGAAGCAAACCCAACAGGAGTATACGATGAAGAGTAATACATTCCCATTAACGGTCGCCGCCATGGTGATTACGGCGTGCTGTGCGCTCGTCGGCTGTGCAAGCGCCGGTTCAAACGATAAATTTCTGGAAGACCCCATAACGTGGACTTCGTCCGGCGTGCTGATAAAACCGCAGTCCGACGAAAATCATAAGCACGTTTCCATCAAGGACCCAACAGTTCTTCGCTACGACGGGAAATGGCACATCTATGCGACGGCCTATTCGACCTCGGCCCGCACCTGGACCATGGTGTACCTTAACTTCAAGGATTGGAAGGATGCGGGATCCGCCGAGCAGATTCCGGTCGATGTCAATCCGGCGCTGCGCGGCTACCATTGTGCGCCGCATCTGTTCTATTTTACCCCGCACAAGAAATGGTATTTCGTGTTCCAGTCGCAGCAGCCGCAGTACTGCACCTCGGAGGACATCACGGACCCGACCACCTGGACGGCGCCGAAAAACTTTTTCAAGGAAAACCCGGAAAACATGCCCCGGCTCCCGATCGATTACCACATCATCTGCGACGATACCCATGCCTATCTTTTCTTTACCGGCGATGACGGAAACTTTTATCGCAGCAGAACGAAAATAGAAGATTTTCCGAACGGCTTCAGTGATGTTGAGATTGCGATCAAAGGTGAGCGTTCCTATCTGTTTGAAGGCAGCATGACGTACAAGATCAAGGGCACCGATACCTACCTGACCATTGTTGAAGGTATGAGTCCCGCGCGGCATTACAACGCCTGGATTTCGAAAGATCTCAATGGCGAATGGACTCGGGTTCCGGGATTCAGTTCGTTTGAAACACCGTTTGCCGGCATTAACAACGTGACCTTTGAAGAAGGCGCTGATGCCTGGACCCGCGATATCAGCCATGGCGAGCTGCTTCGTGACAACTATGACGAAACACCGACGATTGATCCAGATAACCTGCAGTTCCTCTATCAGGGCCGTGATCCCTCCAGCGACGGCATGCGCTATGAACTGCTCCCGTATTACCTCGGGTTGCTGACGCAGGACACGAGCGAGTAACATCGCTCCGGAGCTGCACCCGACAACGGATGCCCGTTCAGTTCTCTATCGGCCAGGCATTGTCATATTCCGCGCAGAGTCGCCGAGATCGCAGAGATGTTGCATGCCGCATTTGCTCCGCGTCTCTGCGTCTCTGCGAGGTGCTTACGTACCGCCCGCATTCTGCGGGCATTGTGTTCTGGTTAAACCGGGTTTTTCCGGGCCCGGTTGCAGCTGCCATAAACCTGAATCCGGGAATGGAGTAACCACGAAATACTCGAAAAACACAAAACACCGGGATCTTTGTATATTTTTGTGGCAACGAATGCATGAAAAGCAACGAATGCCCGTGCAGCTTCTTCCGTTCGCTGCCTTACATTAATTCGTTGCTGTTCGGAGACTTGTTCTGCTGGTGTAGGACGTCCCTCTCGAAGAGGGGGCGTGGCCGAACAAATCATGGCCACGGATCAACTATCGATTCACATCCACCACCACGCGTCCCCGCAGCTTGCCGGAGAGCAGTTCGGAGGCGAGGGGCAGCAGCTCTGTCAGACCAACTTCATGGCTGATGGTGGCGAGTTTCGACACATCGAGATCGGTGCCCAGGCGCTGCCAGGCGGCGAGCCGCTCCGGAAGCGGGCACATGACGCTGTCAAGGCCGACCAGCGTGACGCCGCGTAGAATAAACGGTGCGACAGTGCCCGGGAAATCCATTCCTCCGGCAAGCCCGCAGGCCGTGACGAC
>JAFGVP010000047.1 GCA_016937945.1 Pontiellaceae bacterium
ACAACCTTTAATAGCATTCAAATCTCCATGGCGGCTTTTATGAGGTTGAAATCTGCCGATCACGCGGACTCCGTAAGATTGCGGTGTTTCAGGGCTTTTTTGTTTACAGGGAGTCTTTATCCCAATTAGCGTTAATCCGTGTCTATTTGTCGTTCCAGATTGATTGCTTTCATAGGGATCCTTGCGCTCTTTGTCCTGTACTCAGCGACGGCTCCGAAAAATCATTCCGAGGCTGAAGACGTTTATGATTTTGCCTTGAAGGTGGAGCAGGGGACTTTTGCCGATCAGGCAGGCGTGAATCGTGTGCTGGCGCTCCCGATGTTCGCCGGGGCGTATCATACAGCGAGGGCTCTGGGTTATTCAGGGCGAGCGTTTCCGTTCATGATTCTTATTAACCGTCTGTTTGCGGTTTTGTGCGTATATCTTTTCTGGCGGTTGCTGATTTTGATGTATCGCAGACGGCTCGCCTGCCTTGATCCTCCGTTGTTTTCCGGGAGTGAAAAAAAGCGGGGAGTCACTCATGCTTATTACCTGCTGCTTTTTGCCTTTTTCTTCGCTTTCTCCTACGGATTCTGGCGCTATGCCAATGAGGCGGAGACTTATATCCTTGCCAGTGTGCTTGTATTGGCCGCCTGGGTGTTGGTATTGCGGGGTAAGTTGTGGTGGGGTGCGTGTATATCGGCGTTAGGTATTTTGGTCCATCTGCTGAATCTGGTGCCGCTGCTTTTCATTATCCCACTATTCTACCTGCTAACCAAGGAGTGGAAAAAGTCGATTGTTCATGGCCTGCTGACCGGAATTCTTGTTGTGGTCGGTTATGCGACCTGCGCGCCGTGGCTCGATTTTTCGGAGCTCGGTGCACAGCACCATGCTGCGGAAGGCGGCATTGGCTTCATAAACATAGTGCGCGGAATCATCGCAATGGGGCAGTGTCTGGTCTCCGGAAATTTTCTGTTCGGGTTTGAATCGTTCCGTGATTTTCTGGAACGGCTGTTCTCTTCCCGGATGCTGGACGAAGAGTTTTACATGGCGAAGCATATGCCGGAGTGGATTGCTGTCGGCGGTTGTGTGACGTTGACTCTGCTTGGTTCATGGGGCCTGCTGTTTGGTGCGAAAACGCTGAAGCGTGTTTGTTCCGCTGAACGTGGTCGCTGGATTCCTGATCCACTATCCCTTTCTTTTCTCGCATGGTTCTTTCTCTATGCGTTTGCCGTCATCCGAACCGAAGCGGGCAGCCCGGAATTATGGATCATGGCCTTGATTCCTTTTTGGCTGATTGTCGCTTCACTTCCTTTGGATGCTGCATGTCGGAGCGTGCGGGCAGAGAATGAATCAACAGCAGGTTCTCAGGATGCGTCTTTTTCTTCAAAAACGACAGTATGCTCCGGCTCTGTGTTCCTTCGTGCTCTTTGTGGTAAAATCAAAGCGGATTACTCTCCTGTCTGGTTGCTGGTTGGATTGCTGTTTGCTCACAATCTGATTGCCGGACTGATGCCGGTTATGGGAGCGGCATCGGATTATCATGCAGCAAAAAGTGAGTGGTTGCTTGAACACACCGCGGAACAGGATGTGATCCTGAGCAGCTATGAGCCGGTGTTGCTTTTTTATCTGAAATACTATGCAAGGGCCGACGTGCTGAACAGCGCAGACTGGATTCCGGAGGAGCTGGAGCTTAGGCTTGGCAAGGTGAAGGGCGATGTCTATGCTCTCAATAATTTTTTCGAGCCGGTATCATCGATGAAGGTGCGGTACCCGAAACTCGGCGAAAAAATGGAGCAGACAGGAGCTGTACTGCGACCCCGGTTTGAGTGCGTGAGAGAGGATGCTTTCGGCGGGGTGTATCGAATGGAGAAGGGATCGGAATAATGGCAAAGGTTTTGGTAACAGGTGGATGCGGTTTTGTCGGGCGTCATTTGATACAGCGCCTGCTTCCGGCGGGCCACGAAGTGCATTGCGTGGATATCATGGAACCCTTGAGCGGAGCGGTGGCACCGGAGCAGTGGCCGCTTTTCAGTCCGCTGGAGTTCTCAAACTTTCATTATTATGCAGAGGATTGCCGCGACTGGTTTAAACGGGTTCTTGATACGGACTTTGATTATGCCTTTCATCTGGCTGCGATGGTCGGCGGTCGGGCAATGATTGAAAATAATCCGCTGGCGGTTGCGGATGATCTTTCCATTGATGCGGAATATTGGCAGTGGGCGGTAAAAGCCGGCCCTGCTAAAACAATTGTGTTCAGTTCCAGTGCCGCCTATCCGATACATCTGCAGCGGCCTGATCATTATATCCTGCTCAAGGAGGACATGATTTCTTTTGATGAGGGGTTGGGGATGCCGGACATGACCTATGGGTGGGCTAAACTGACGCACGAATACTGTGCGCTTCTGGCCTACGAAAAACATGGTCTGAAATCCGTCACCTATCGCCCGTTTTCAGGGTATGGCGAAGATCAGGACGATACCTATCCTTTTCCCAGCATTTGTAAAAGAGTGTTGGCAAACCGGGGGGCAGAGGAGATCGGTGTGTGGGGCAGCGGTCGACAGATGCGCGACTTTATTCACATTGATGACTGCGTAGAGGGTGTGCTGCGTACGATGGATAAAATTGATGACGGTTCGGCCATCAATCTTTCAACCGGCATTTTTACCAGCTTTATCGAGTTTGTGCAGATCGCCGCTGATATTCTCGGTTTTCAACCGGAGGTTAAAGGAACCTCAAATACGCCTGAGGGAGTTTTTGCCCGTGGTGGCGACACGGAATTCCAGAAAAAGCTGGGGTTTGAGTATTCTCTGTCGTTCAGGGATGGTATTAAACGGGCTTTGGAGTATTACTCGGCATGACAAGCGTAATCCTGTTTTTTATTGCGGTTTGCTCCTTTCTCTTTTACGGCGTTGTCGGCGAAGACAAAACGTGGCTTCTGGCTCCGGCGTATACTGTCATTCTCGGGGCTGTATCGGTGTGGTTGGTTCGGCCGTTGATCGGTGTTCGGCAGGAATCACGAGGCAGTTGTTCCATTCCCCCTTGCGGATTGCCCCTATCCGGAATGTTATTTATCTTCTTTGTTCTATGGGGGGGGGGGCTGATTCCTCAGGCGGCAGTACCTTTTGAATCCAAACTGACTCTGCTTCTCATCAGCAGTGTTTTGGGGGCGTATCTTGTGTGGGGAACGGAGCTGACTTCGTTCAAAGATAATCGCCTGTTATTAGGCTTTCTTGTTCTGGTTGTCATGGCCGTGGCGCTTTATGGGGTGATCATTCATTTTAAGGCGCCTGAAAAACTGTTGTGGACGAACCGTTATACGGATCATTATGACGGACGTCTCGCGTCGACCTACATCTGCCCCAACCATTTTGCCCATCTGATGCAAATGCTGATGCCGTTTTGTGTGGCACTCCTTTTTGTCAAGGAATCGGGCATGTTTCTTCGGCTGTTTTGCGGCTATAGTTTCGCGGTTTTTCTGCCACCGCTGTTTTTGTCGGAATCGCGGGCCGGATGGCTCGGATCAATCGCGGGTGTTGGCGTGACGGTCTGTTTAATCGCGTTGCGCCGGAGTAAGAAGCTGTTTCTTATCCTGATAATTCTCGTTCCTCTGAGTTCGGCTCTGATGCTTTTTGGAGCATGGCGTTTTTCAGAAACATTCCAGCGCCGGATGGCACCGGTGGTGGAGTTTCTTCAAGGACAGTCCGAGGGGGGAACTGGCGCTGATGCGGAAGATTTTCGTCCTCAGACCTGGATGGATACCATCGATATGATCAAGGAGGCGCCGTTGATCGGTTTTGGGCCGGGAAACTATCGCTACACCTATCCGGAACATCGAAATCGTTTCCGTGGTACGCGCATCGTAACCGGTCATCCGCACAATGAATATCTGGAACTCATGGCTGACTATGGTCTGATCGGATTCGGGCTGTTTGCCCTGGCCTGGTGCTATGGGCTGATTCGCATTCTGATCGCTGCACTCAAGGCGGAGGAACCGCGGCATGCATTTATGGGATTTGCTTTTCTCGGTACGGCATGCGGCACCATGGTGCACTCCTTCTTTGACTTTGAAATGCATGTATTCCCGAATGCCATGGTGTTCGCTCTTCTTGCGGCCATAGCATCCGGTCCGTTGTTTGCCGATCGACGGGATCAGAAGAGAAATGGCCACAAAAAACACAACGACAGCCTTTCGCAGGATCCTGGCGGGAAAGAAATGCCGAAAAATGATCGGAAGAAATCCTCCGAGTCTCTGTGTCCTCAGTGGTTAACCAGAATATCACAATGGATGATTGCCGCAGGATACCTGTTATTAACGTTGATGTGTGTTCAGGTGATGGGCTCGTCCTTTATCCGTGCGCTGGCAGATAAACGGAGTGAGGCGCTGGGTGTGGGACGTTTGGCAATGGGAGATGAACGCTGCGTCAATCTGTATACTTCGGCTGCAAAGGTTGATCCTCAGAACTGGCGGGCCTACAAAGGCATGGCCGGACTTCTTTTTGATCAGCGTTATTATTCGCTCGATATGGAAGAAAAAGTCCTGCTGGCAGTGGATGAGTGCGGCTGGTATGCAAAGGCACACCAGTACAATCCAAAGGATCCGGAAATCTGTACGTCGTTTGGAAAGGCATTGATTTTTCTTGGAAAATCAGGTGACGGAGCTCGGGATTCAGAACGTATTGCAGGCGTCCCGCCTTCCTCAGCCGATTCTTCGGGGCTGGAGTCAATGACCTCAGGGCCGTCGTCGGCAGAACAGATTGATCAGGGGCTCGACCTGCTTCGAGAGGCATGTGTCTATCGGCCGTATAATGATCTCTACTGGTGGACCCTGGGGGTTGAGTTGCGTAAGTTGGAGTATTACGACGAAGCACTGGAGGTTTTTAAGAAGGCCCGTTCAATCCGGCGGACACCCTCCACGAATGCCAATATTAAGTGGATAGAATCGCGACAGAAAGCTTTGGATTCCATGCCGCATATATCAGCTGTCGGCGCAGGGCAGGCCGAGAGCAGGAATCAGGCGGTGGAGGTCGGGGAGTGGAGAGTTCCTGATCCGAAAGATGCGGAAGCGAATCCAGACCTAATGAACCTTTTGGAAAAAATGGAGCCTTGATTTGTATCGAACACCTTTTTGCCATCTGTTCATTCAGAGTCAGATATTTATATAAATAAGGGCTAGCGATACATGTTTTGATTCTGCATGGTGTCCGCTGTTTTACTGCTTGAACATCAATAGTTCATGACAGATGAGATCAGACTTATCTCCAAGGGGGACGTATTGAAAAGAGATATTGTCAGTGTTGATGCATCGGTGCAGCATCCGAAGTTTTATCGGCGCATTGCACTGAATTCATTTTTTATCATGTTGGGCGACGCCTTGATGGTGGCGGGGTCGTTGTGTCTGGCCAACCTTTTGCTGCTTTGGATTAAGGGTATTCCGTTTTCTGTTAAGTATGGCTTTCTGATTGTTCCATTGTGGACGATTGTCTCGGTCATTGCCCGTCTGGTTCCTGGTTGGGGGGTTGGGGTGGTGGATGAGCTGCGCCGGACGCAGGGGGCATTGTTTATTATGTTTGTCACTTTGCTGCTGTTTACCTTTGTTTCCAAGCGATCCATTGCCAGCAGTCGAATTATTTTTCTTTCCACGTATGTGTTCTGCGCAGTTTTGATCCCGTTTGTCCGTGCGGCCGTGCGGGGAATGCTGTTGGCTGTGAGAAGCTGGGGAATTCCTGCGGCCATTTACGGAGACCGGGAGTCCGTATTGCTGGTCGCGGAGGCGCTTCGTGCGGAGCCGAGCCTTGGCTATATTCCGGCCGCCGTTTTTACGGACAGTGTGCCGCAGGGCAATATGATTTGCGGTGTACCGGTTCTCGGGCATCTACGAAATACTACGTATCGGGCACCGGTCGCAATCATGGCGCTGGGGCAGGCCACGCGGCACCAGCTGGTTAACGTGCTGGAAGGCCCGTTGGAAGTGTATCGCCGCGTCATTCTTATTCCCGACCTGAAGGAGGCGCCTTCGCTTTGGGTAACTCCGCGGGATCTTCAGGGTATTCTTGGGCTGGAAATTACAAAAAACCTTTTGAATCCGTTTGCACGTATCTTCAAGCGTTTCAGCGATCTTTTTCTGGTGTTGCTGGCGTCGCCGCTATGGATTCCCCTGATGACTCTGCTGTATCTGCTCATCTGGCTGGAAGACCGGCATAATCCGCTGTTTCTGCAACCGCGTGTCGGCCGGGGAGGGGGCACCTTCCGGACTGCTAAATTCCGAACGATGGTTCCGAATGCCGAAAAGGTTCTTCAGCAGGCCTTGAAGCAGGATCCGGCGCTTAAGGCGGAATGGGAGGCCAATTTTAAGCTCAGGAAAGATCCACGTATTACGAAGGTCGGAAATTTCCTGCGCAAGACTTCGCTCGATGAGATCCCTCAGCTGTTGAATGTTATTCGGGGAACCATGTCGCTGGTGGGGCCTCGGCCGTTGCCGGCATATCACTTTAACGAACTGAGTGAACAGGTACGTTTTCTGCGCCACAAGGTCCAGCCGGGCATTACCGGATTATGGCAGGTTTCCGGACGCAGTGAATCCGGTAATGAAGGTATGGAAAAGTGGGATCCTTACTATGTGCGAAACTGGTCGATCTGGCTGGATATCGTGATTCTTGCCCGGACCATTAAGGCGGTCGTACGCGCTCAGGGGGCCTATTAGGGGTGTTAGGTTTTCAGGTGTTAAGTTCTCGGTGCAATGCTCAGAGCTCTCCTTAAAACCTGTAACCTAAAACCACATGAAGCACACCGTGTTTTATGATTTCGGGTATTCGATAATGGTTTGACGATAAGCCGCCGACAGACCGATGTCAAATCGGCGGCCTTTGACCCGGCATCCGCTGATACCTTCTTCCTGTCGAAGTTTATCCAGGCAAGGGGTGAGCTGAAATGAACCGCCTTCCCGCATGTTGCAGCGGATATTCTCTTCAAGCAGCTCAAAGATGCGCGGCGTGAGAATGTATTGGCCGAAAATCGTAAGGTAGTGGCCGGGTTTGATATCCTGCGTTGAAAGATGCTCCCGTGCATATTCGGCCGTCGGCTTTTCTGCAAACTCGGTAATCGAAAGCAGATTGCTGTTTTCCTCCCATACCCCGCTCACACAGCCGAAGCGCTGCAGTTCCGTTTCCGGGGTTTCCTGTAAGCCGACCACACTGCGGCCGGTTCGCTCATATTGATCCATCAGCTGCTGAATACAGGATGCATCCGTATCAGATGCAAACAGGTGATCGCCCAGTACGAGCATGAAGGATTCATTGCCGACCCATTCCCTTGCGCAGTGGACCGCGTGGCCGAATCCTTCCTGTGTTTCCTGAAACAGCAGGGTGACCCGGTTTCCGATATCCATGATATGCTGCATGTAGCGCTGATCTTCGTTTGACAGCTTATGGACGTGCTCGATCGCCAGCTGTCGGTGAAAGAATTCCTCAAACATTTCCCGGTCAGCCGGATGGATCACAATGCCGACTTCCTCGATACCCGCATTCAGCACCTGTTCAATGATCGCCATAATCACCGGTTTACACCGGCCATCCCGGTCGATAATCGGGAACAGCTCTTTCTTAAGGGTCTTGGTGGCCGGAAAAAGCTGATTTCCAAATCCGGCGGCTGGAATGACGGCTTTACGCAGGCGATTCACCGATTCGATATCGAGCTTCATGCACGGCATCTTCAGATCCCGTTCGATGATTTCGATCACTTTGCTCTGCGCGTCCGTATCCCGTACGAGAAACTGGGCGGTGCCATCGCCCTGCGATCCGACGCCTTTGCCGCCCAGAATCAGCGGCTGAATGGGTTCGTAGGCCAATAGATTATGCAGGACAGGCGAGGTAAGCTGGGAAGGACAGGCCGGCTGGAGATGTTCATCAAATTTTCGCTGGGCCTCGGTCATCAATGCGCCGAGCGTCTCGGCATCGCCGGCTCTGACAGCCCTTGCAGCCCGATCTGTGATATCGGCATTCATAGGGCCGAGAAATTCCTGAACTTTATGCTGCATCGCGTTATCGGCAAAGGGATAGCACTGGTTCAGCTTTGCCAGAATCTCCTTGGTATCCTTGAATGCTTTCAGGTCGACAATCACATAATGCAACGTTTTGGGGACGTTCAGTTCTTCAACATCCAACCGGTCTCCATCAAAGGTCATGGTAATAGGCCGGTTGCCATAGGCACAGCCCTGATCAAGCCGGCCGCAGCGTGACGGCGTTGTGATTTCTCCCATGTAGGCATATTCCATTTCGCCGCGTACCGTCATCTTCAGGTCGTAGATCCGATTAAAAGCGCGGGCCACGAGGACGCAGATGGCTGCCGAGGACGACAGTCCTTTCTGTACCGGCAGGTCGGTCAGGTAGTTGTCGATTTCCAGTCCGCGTACACGGTAGTGCGTCAAAATCTGATAGGCAACCCCGGCGGCATAACTGGCGAATCCTCCCTTGGCAGCTTCTTCCAGCAGGATGTCCCGGTCCATCGGGAGTTCGATGGCAGGTTTTCGGGTTCCATCCTCAAAGGATGCCTTGAGAATCAATTTATCCGGGTGCGGTTTTACCTCGGCATAAAGGCCCTGGTTGGTGCCCACAATGAGGGCATGCCCTTTTTCAATATCCGCGTTGATCCGGCGATATCCACCTGCCCAGTCGGAGTGTTCGCCGAACAGGCAGATTCTTCCCGGTACAAAAACCTTCATGTGTACATCCTCGGTAAAAGGACCATTTATTTGCATGGAATGCATTCGGGGGGAAGCTTAAAGTGTCGGAGGTGTCAGCGATCCGCAGTATCCGGACAGGAGTGAATAAATGGCCATTTTGATTAGAGATGTCGTATTGGGTGGGGAAGTGCGCGATGTAAAAATCGAAGGAAACCGATTTTCGCAGATGGGCTCTACGCTGGATTGTTCGGCGGATACGCTCATTGATGGCGCCGGATTTGCGCTGGTTCCGACGTTTGTAAATGCGCATACGCATGCCGCGATGACGCTGCTTCGCGGGTATGCCGATGATCTGGAGCTCCATGAATGGCTGACGCAGCACATCTGGCCGCTGGAGGCTCAGCTCAGCGAAGAGGATATTTATCATGGAACCCGACTGGCCTGCCTTGAAATGATCCGGTCCGGCACGACCTGTTTCAACGATATGTACTGGCATCTGCACGGTACGGCGCGTGCCGTGACTGAGATGGGCTTGCGGGCGGTTTTGTCGTCGGTGTTCATTGATTTCTTCGATGAACAGAAAGCAATCGAACAGCAGGCGCTTACCCGTGAGCTGCATAATGAATGTGAAAACTATTCGGATCGTATTCGTTTTGCGTTGGGGCCCCACGCGATTTATACCGTTTCTGAGTCTTCCCTGTGCTGGGCCAAGGCCTATGCCGATGAAAACGAGCTCCTGTTGCATATTCACGTTTCGGAGACCGAAAAGGAAGTTCAGGATTGCCTCGATCTGCATGGTCTTCGGCCGGTTGAGTGGCTGGATCGGATCGGTCTGCTTGGGTCGAATGTCATTGCCGCGCATGTAGTACATGCGACGGATGCAGAAATCGGAATTCTGGCCGAGCGCGGCGTGAAGGTGGTGCATAACCCGGTTTCCAATATGAAGCTGGCATCCGGAAGTTTTCGGTATTCCTCCATGATAGACGGCGGCGTGAGTGTTTCTCTGGGGACTGATGGATGCTCCTCTAATAATAACCTCGACATGCTGGAGGAGATGAAGGTTGCCGCCCTGCATGCAAAACTGGTGGAACGGGATCCGACAGTTCTGCCGGCAGCAGAGGCGTTCCGTATGGCAACTATGAACGGAGCCCGGGCGCTGGGGATTGATTGCGGAGAAATCGCAGTCGGGCGATTGGCAGACTGTATGTTGGTTGATTTTAAACATCCGCGACTTGCGCCGGGATATGACCTGATCGATGATCTGGTCTACAGCGCCGACAGCAGTTGTGTTGATACGGTGATCTGCGATGGGAAAATCCTGATGCGGCATGGCCGGATTGAAGGAGAGGAGCAGATTGTAGAAGAGGCCCGCAATTATGCAAAACGGTTTGGGAGATAGGTCCGTAGCCTTACGAAATAGAACCATGCAGTCCCTCTTTCTTAGGAAATACTGCAGGGGGACTGGAGCCGGAGGCGGACAAGGGTG